>JAODBH010000047.1 GCA_025463865.1 Actinomycetes bacterium
CCATGACGAAGCGGCCGGCATCGAGCCGACGCTGGAAGTCGTACGACGCGTCGGAGATCTCCGACTGGAACCAGCCGCCCTCGATCGCTTCGATCACCCCGTCCAGCATGGAGCCGGCGCCGAGGTCGACGAGGTACGTGAAGACGGCCTCAGCCTGCCGCTCCAGCTCGTCGGTCAGCTCCTCGACGAACCACGAGCCACCGAGCGGATCTGCCACGTTGACCACGCCGGTCTCATGCGCGACGACCTGTTGGGTCCTCAGCGCGATGCGGGCGGCCTTCTCCGTCGGGAGTGCGAGGGCCTCGTCGAACGCGTCGGTGTGGAGGCTCTGCGTCCCGCCCAACACGGCAGCCATGGCCTCGATGGCAACCCGACCGATGTTGACCTCGGGCTGCTGCGCGGTCAGGGAGACGCCGGCGGTCTGCGTGTGGAACCGAAGCTGCATGGAGCGGGGATCGCGGGCGCCGTAGCGGTCGCGCATCCACCGGGCCCAGATCCGGCGGGCGGCGCGGTACTTCGCGATCTCCTCGAAGAAGTCGATGTGCGCGTTGAAGAAGAAGCTCAGCCGGGGCGCGAACTCGTCGACCTGCAGCCCGGCCCGTACGCCGGATTCCACGTAGGCGAAGCCATTGGCGAGGGTGAACGCCAGCTCTTGGGCCGCCGTCGAGCCGGCCTCCCGAATGTGGTAGCCGGAGATCGACACCGGGTGCCAGCGCGGGAGCTCCGCGGACGCGAACCGGATCGTGTCGGTGACGAGCCGCATCGACGGCCGGGGCGGAAAGATGAACTCCTTCTGCGCCTGGTACTCCTTGAGGATGTCGTTCTGAATCGTGCCGCCCAACAAGCTGCGCGGGACACCGGTCTTGTCGCCGACGGCGACGTACATCGCGAGGAGCGTGGGCGCGGCCGAGTTGATCGTCATCGACGTCGTGACCGAGCCGAGGTCGATGCCGCCGAAGAGGATCTCCATGTCGGCGAGCGTGTCCACCGCCACGCCCGCGCGACCGACCTCACCGAGCGCAAGTGGGTGGTCTGAGTCCTGGCCGAGCAGCGTGGGCATGTCGAACGCGGTCGACAGACCCGTGCTTCCGGAGTCGAGGAGGTGCCGGAACCGCTGGTTCGTGTCTTCCGCGGTACCGAAGCCGGCGAACTGTCGCATCGTCCAGAGCTTCGACCGGTACATCGATGCGTACGGTCCTCGGGTGTACGGCCACTGTCCGGGGTGCTCGCCGTCGGCGGGGCCGTAGACGGGGTCGACCGCAACGCCGGACATCGTCGTGAACGCGCTATCGCGCAGCGGGGCCGCGTCGAACCCCTCTTGCCACGAGCGTTGACGGTCCATGCGATTCCTCCGAACGGCCGTTGCGCCGGGCGGGACGCCGCGACATAGTACATGCTAGGTAAGGACGTCTCTCCACTCTGCTCGACGTCTCGGGCGGACCCGATACAGGCATTTAACCGCACCTCCGGGGCCCCTTCGGCGCAGCCGTCGACCCCAACGGTGTGAGGAGGATCCGAACGTGAGCGAACGCCTGATCTCCGCCGATTCGCACGTCTCGATGTCGCACAAGCAGATCAAGTCGCACCTCGCGACGAGGCACCATGCCAGCTACGACGTCGCCGCCGGTCGTTACGAGGCGAGCATGCAACACGCCACGGGCTCGGCGAACCGGGAGGGTGCGAAGCTCGTCGCCGAGAACGCGGTGTTCCGGCGTCCCGGCTATTGGGATCCCGTCGAGCGCCTGAAGGACATGGACACCGACGGCGTCGAGGTCGAGGTGCTCTACAGCGAGGTCAGTGCGTTCCGCTACCTCTCGAACGTGCAGGGAGCCGTCGCCGAGTCGGTGCGTGGGTTCAACGACGCCCTCTGCGACTTCGCGCAGGCGGACCCGAAGCGGCTCATCGTCTCGTACCAGATCCCGATCCACGACATCGACGTCGCGGTGGCCGAAGTCACGCGGGTCGCCGCGCTCGGGGCCCGTTCCCTCCAGCTGCCGGTGTTCCCGGGCGAGCTCGGAGAGGCCGACTACCACGATCCTCGCTACGCGCCGCTGTTCGCGCTCATCGAGGAGACGGGCCTCCCGATCTGCTGTCACATCGGGTTGAAGATGAGCCTCGAGGATGTCGCTCGGCGCGATCCCACCCCCCAACGCGCCGTCATGGTGTCGATGACGCCACTGATGACGGCCGAGGCGCTCGGGATGTGGATCATGGGAGGCGTCTTCGAGAAGTTCCCACGGCTCAAGGTCGTCTTCGTGGAGCCGGGTCTCCTGTGGGTCGCATGGTGGCTCGAGATCGTGGACGACATGGCGAAGCGGCAGGGCTACGAGTACCCCGCGCTCCGTCATCTCCCGAGCTTCTACTTCCACCGCAACGTGTCGCTGTCGTTCATCGACGAGCGGCTCGGACTGGAACGCGTACGCGACGTGCTCGGGGTGGAGAACCTCCTGTGGTCGACCGACTTCCCGCACCCGGTGACGAGTTGGCCCAATTCCCGCACGATCGTCGAGGAGCAGTTCGCCGACATCCCGGCGCCCGAGCGGGAGCTCATGCTCTCGGGCAACGCGCTGCGGGTTTGGGGTTTGTAGGCCTCAGCGCTTGAGCTGAGGCGCCGACTCCGTCGCGGCGAGCCCGCGGAGGAAGAGCTTCAACGCTTCGGGTCCCGGGGCGCGGTATCCCTCGGTCGGCACCGAGCGGGAGAACTGCTGGCTCAGGGCGAAGCCGCGCAGTCCGTGGAAGAGGGCATCGATCGCGGCCTTGTTGGGCCTCCCGCCGATCGCTTCGGCGAGGAGCCGACGGACGTGCACCTCGGACTTCGCGGCGTGTTCCGCGACCTCGGCCATCACGTCGGCCGAGGTGTTCGGGTCGTGCTGGAGGTTGAGGACGATCTGGAGACGGACGAGGAAGGTCGGGCCGTCGTAGTGGGGCCCGAGGATGCGGTAGAGCGACGTGATCCGTCGCTCCATCGTGTCGCCCTCGACGTTGGCGTTCTGCACGGCGTCCAAGAACCGACGGTCGAGCTCCTTCACCACCGCGAGCAGCAGCGCCTCCCGGGTTCCGAAGTGGTACTGCAACGCGCCCCAGCTCACGTTGGCCCGGCGGGCGATCTCATTCGTGCTCGACCGGTAGAACCCGACTTCGAGGATGGACGCGATCGCGGCGTCGATGATCTGGGTCCGACCGCTCACCTCGTCGCCACCGCCCGCTTTCCGTCGCCGGCGACTTCGGTCGTGGGGTGTGGCTACGCCGCTCGGGCTCATGTCGGAGGCTCTTCCATCGTCGACGACTCCTGCACGATACGGCGTCCGCACCGCGAGGTTCACAACGGACGTTGCAGGATCACTCCGGTCCGGCTGGCGGCGACGAGCGCGGTCCGAGGACCGTCGAGCTGGTTCACCGCGGTGCCCCGCAGTTGACGAACGGCTTCGACGGTGAGATTCAGGCCGTGGATGTAGCCCTCACCGATGAGGCCGCCGTTGGTGTTGCAAGGGAGGCTGCCGGCGGGTGAGATCTGCCCGTCGGCGATGAAGTCCTTCGCTTCGCCGAAGCCGCAGAAGCCGAGCGCCTCGAGCTGCATCAGGAACACCGGCGTGAACGCGTCGTAGATCATCGCGACGTCGATGTCCGATCGGGTGAAGCCACCGCCGAAGAGCTGGGTTGCGAGCGCCACCGATCCCTCCATCACCTCGAGGTTCGGGCGGTAGTGGTCGCTCGCGATCTCCTCCCCGAAGAGCCCGGCGTTCCCGGCTGCGGCGATCTCGATCGGCGCAACGGTGTCCTGCGCCCGGTCACTCGCGGTGATGACGATGGCGACCGCGCCGTCGGTCTCCTGGCAGCAATCGAACAGTCGAATGGCGGGCTCGGCGATCCAGCGCGACGACTGATGGTCCTCGAGGGTGATGGGCCTGCCGTAGAAGTGCGCATTGGGATTCGTGGCGGCGTAGTCGCGGAGTTGCACGACGGCGCGCCCGAAGTCGGCGCTCGTCACACCGAACGCGTGCATGTAACGGGTCGCGTTGAGGGCCATCCACGATGCCGGGGTCAGAACGCCGAACGGTGAGCACCACTGGCTGGCGGTCGAGCCCGAGTGGGCCGACGTGGGGCGGGTGCTGACCTTCGCGCGTCCGAATCGCTCGCCGGAGCGCGCTTTGATAGCCCGGTAGGCGACGACGACCCGCGCCGCGCCGCCTGCGACCGCCGCTGCGGCATGCAGGAGCACGCCCTGCGAACCGCCACCTCCGTACGGGACTCGACTCGACCAACGGACCTCGGGTGTGCCCAGCGCGCGGACGAGCTCGGTCTCTTCGACCGGATCGATGGTGTAGCTGACGAAGCCGTCGACGTCGTCGGTGGTCAGGCCCGCGTCGAGCAGGGCCGCGACGATGGCCTCGCTCGCGAGCTGCGTCTCGCTTCGGCCCGCGGCCTTGGAGAACTCGGTCTGGCCGATGCCGACGATGGCGGCGGCGCCGCCGAGGCCCGCGCTCATGTCGACGATCCCATCGGTTCGAACACCGGCACGGCCATCCCGGCCTCGGTCTCGTCGAAGGTCACCCGGACCGGCATGTCGATGTGGACGTCGCCGGGTTCGACGCCGACGAGGTTCGACAACAAGCGCACCCCCTCGTCCAGGTCCACGAGCACCGCGATCACCGGATACGAGAAGGCGGGATGCTGCGGGTGGTGGAGGATCGCGTAGCTGTAGACGGTGCCGGTGCCCGCCAACTCGACGAGCTCGTGCTCGATCGAATGGCAGTACGGGCACATCGGCCGCGGCGGATGGCGCAACTGCCCGCACCCGCTGCACTGCTGGGAGACGAGTCGCCCGTCGTGCGCCGCTTCCCAGAAGCCCCGGTTGTCGTCGGTGATGGTGGGTGCCGGGCGGGTCATGTCCTGACGGCCGCGTCGAGGACCGCGCGGTCCGCAGCGAGCGCGTCGACCTCCGCGCCCGTGTAGCCGTGCTCGACCAGGATCTCGCGGGTGTGCTCGCCGCACATGCACGGCCCGCGTTGGACGATTCCGGGTGTGGCGGAGAGATTCACGAGGAGCCCCGGATCCTCGAACCGTCCCACGCTGCCGGCGTGCGTCTCGGCGACGAGTTGACTCGCGCGCGCCTGAGGGTCGTCGAACACCGTCCGACAGAACTCCTCGTCCACGACCTCGGCCGGCACGCCGGCGCTGTTGAGTGCCTCACACCATTGCGCGGCCGGTTGCTCTGCCAGTCTCGACTCGAGGATGGCCGCGATCTTCTCCGGGCTTTCGAACCCGATCGACTCCTCGCCGAGCACGGTGGCGAGGGAGGTCCGGTGCTCGGGACGCACCGCGGCGACGAACACCCATTTGCCGTCGGCGCATTCGTAGAGGCGGTAGAAGGTGGACAGGCCGTACTGATCGGCGTCGGCGTGGTTCCAAGGTGCCGGCGAGCCGTCGGGATGGATCCACGCGTACGACGTGTGCAGCAGCTGCGCGTTCACGATGGAGGTGCTGACCTCCTGTCCCTCACCCGTGCGGTCGCGGTGGTACAGCGCTGCGGTGATCGCGATTGCCGCGAGCATCGCGTTGCCGGTGTCTCCCATCCCGGAGCGACTCCAGGCCGGAGGGTTGCCGGCGTCGCAGGCGCCGTCTTCCCATTCGACGCCCGCGAGCGCGCCGGCGGTTTGATCGGTGCCGGGAAGGTCGGACCGGGGCCCCTTCTCGTAGCCGCGCGTGTTGCAGTACACGAGGCGGGGATACCGCTCACGGAGGGCCTCGTAGTCGATCCCCAGACGGGCTGCCGCTCCCGGGCGCCAATTCGTCGTCACGACGTCGGCGCGTTCGATGAGCCGTTCGAGCACCTCTCTCCCCGATGCGCGCTTGAGGTTGACGGCGATGCTGCGCTTGCCGCGGTTCGTCCCGAGGCCCATGTGGGTCCCAGCCCAATACGTGTCGTGCATCGAGTGGACCTTGATCACGTCGGCGCCGAGGTCGGCGAGCACCCGGCCCGCGAACGGACCAGCGACACCGAGACCCAGGTCGAGGACCCGCACGCCCTCCAGCGGGTGGGCGAGCTCCCCCCGGCGCGGGCGGGTCCGCGGCGTGCCGGCCTGCGGAGCGGTCGCGTCGGCGAGGATGCTCTCGGTGTGCTCGCCCGGCCGCGGGGCTGGGCCCGCGACCCTGCCGGGTGCCGCCGAGAACTCGAGCACCGAGCCGACGTGCCGTATGCGTCCGACCTCTGGATCGTCGACCTCGGCGACGCAGCCGTCTGCGAGGAACGCCTGGTCGGCGAGCGCCTCGCCCGGCGAGCGCACGAGGGCGACTCCGACGCCCGCCGCGGCCCCGGCCTCGACCCACGCGTCCGACGGAAACTTTCGGAACGCCTCGCTCAGAAGGGGCTGCAGGAACATTCCGGTCAACATCCCGTCGGGCTCCATCGAGATCCGATCGGGATCGTCCCGGTACGCGGTGTCGAGGTTCACGGCCCCGAGCTCGTCGCCCTCGGCTGAAGCCAGGACCCAGCTCGGGCGAAGCGTCCAGTGGTGGACCCATCGGCCGTCGGAACACTCGAAGAGTCCTTCGATCGAGCGCGAGTCGACGGGCCACATCCAATACAGCGGAGCGTCCGGATGCTCCACTCGCTGCCAGTTCAGGCACACCGCGGCGAGCGCTCCTTGCAGGAGCGAGGTCTCCACCCACTGGCCCGAGCCCGTGACCTCGCGCGCCCGCAACGCCGCGGCGATCCCCAGCGTGGCGAAGTACATGGCACCGATGCTCGGCCAAGGGGTTCTCGGGAACGTGGGGCCGGAGCGCTTCGCGCCACGTACGACGTCGTCGGGGGCGTCGAAGTCGGGCTCAGGCCCCGGGCGACCGGCGATGTACTCCATCGCGGTACCGCGTCGTCCCTTGTGGTCGTAGAGCAGGCCGGTGCGCGCGGCGACGAGGGCGTCGTAGCCGGGACGGTCGCGGTCGCGCCCGAGCCGTCCGTACCCGGTGATGGAGCACGTGATGAGCGCGGGGTTCGCCGCTGCCAGCGTGGCGTGGTCGATACCGAGACGGTTCGACGTCCCTGGGGAGAAGCTTTCGACGACGATGTCGGCCATGCTCGCGAGCGACCGGAACGCGGCGAGGCCATCCTCGTTCTGCAGATCGATGTGCGCACTCTGCTTGCCCCGGTTCCAGACGCGGGAGCCGCTGTGGGGAGCGAACGACTCATGGTGGGGAGAATCGACCCGCGTGACGAGCGCGCCGTTGTCGGCGAGGTGCATCGCCGTCATCGGGCCCGCGACTCCGGTCGAGAGGTCGAGGACACGCAGACCGTCGAAGACACCCGCCATCGCTTCCCCGCCTTCCAAGGTCTTCTCGGACGGCACTTAGCGTAGCAGTCACTATGTGAGCGTCACAGGCCCGCTCCAGGCTCACCGATGAGCACGTGGACGGGCAGCCCATCCCGACATCCCCGTCTCGCCCCGTCCGATCGGGTGACGCGTATGTTGGACATCGCGAGCGAGCCGCGAGCTCCCGCGCCTGTATTCCGCGCGAGTCCCCCGGCGGTCGGAACGCCGGCGACGGCGCTCTCAGACAGAAGGTCGGTGAACTTCGGTGGATGACCTCGAGGCGATCAAGCAGCTGAAGGCTCGGTACTTCCGGACGATGGACGGCAAGGACTGGGACGGGATGCGTGGGCTCTTCACCGACGGCGTCGTGATGGATACGACCGAGTCCGGAGGTGGTGTGATCGCCGGGGCGGACACGTTCATGGCGTTCCTCAGCGAGACCCTGGCGGGCGCGGTCACGGTGCACCACGGGCACATGCCCGAGATCACCGTCACCTCGCCCACCACCGCGACCGGCATATGGGCCATGGAGGACATGATCCGCTGGCCCGACGGATCGACGATGCACGGCTACGGCCACTACCACGAGACCTACGAGCAGTCTGGAGGGTCGTGGCGCATCGCGTCGTCGACGCTGACCCGACTGCGCATGGACTTCACCGGCGCGGATGACGCGTGACGAGCGGACGCTCCCTGCGGGAGGCGTGGGTGATGCCGGGCAAGGAGGGGTCGGAGCGCCGTGCTCACGGTGAGCCAACGCGGAGAGGGCCCCGACCGGGGCCCTCTCCCTCGTATCTAGGGAATCCGGAGATCGGCGTGGTGAAGCCGATCAGCCGCCCTCAAGCGAAGGTGAACGCGATGACGTTGACGCCGTAGTTCGGCGGCCCGCTCGTAATCGGCGCGCCCCAGACGAAGTCCAGCTGGAACTGGGTGCATCCGCTGTGCGCGGGGTTGGACTGGCCGACGCCTTGGTTGCGGTCACATTCGTATCCGGCGTTGTGGTCCAAACCGTTCGGGGCTTGTCCCGGAGGGTTCTTGTTGTCGGCGTTCCCCACGCAGCCTGCGCAGGGCTTGTTCGAGTTCCCGTTCCCGTTCCCGTTCTGCGAGGCACTGCCGTCACAGGTGCTGTTGTATGCACCGCTCTGGTTTGCGCCGTTGCCACTGAAGTTCGGGGTGCTGTCGTTCGGGTTGGGGCAGTTCGGTCCGACCGTCGTCGGGGGCGCGACGATGCTCAGCGTGTGCGTCCCCTCCGTGAACGTTCCGGTACTGCTGCTGAACGCCGTCTGTTGCGTGTTGTAGCTCGCGTTCGGCGATCGGTACGACGCGAACCCGAGCTGCGCCGTACATCCCGGTGCGACGTTGAAGCTGACGACGATCGAATCGCCCGACCGGGCTCCGTTCAAGGTCGAGGATGTTGTCGTCGTTCCGTCGAGGTGAGTCATCGTGAACGTGTAGGAGGTGAGCGCATTGGCGGTGGTGCAGCCGCTCCCGGTCACCACTGCCGCCGACGCGGGTCCGGCCGCCAAACCGAACCCGGCGAGGCAGGCAACGGTGGCGATCGCCAGCCCAGCAGCTCTCGTACGAACTCGCAGCCGCGCCATCCCATTGCGACCTGAACTGGTCCCTGCTCGCCCAAGTTTCATGAGGTCCTCCCTACGGCGCAGCCTTCCAATGGCTGACGACAAATTGGACCATAACCATCCCGTCCGTGGCGGCAAACTTCCCTACCGCATTTGACCACGCTGAGTGGTACTGGGTCAGAGAACTCCTGCGCACCGGGTGGAAACGCAGGAGACGACGCGGTCGCCTCCGGACGATTGCGGC
Source organism: Actinomycetes bacterium (assembly GCA_025463865.1). Classification (GTDB taxonomy): domain Bacteria; phylum Actinomycetota; class Acidimicrobiia; order IMCC26256; family Chersky-534; genus Chersky-534. The sequence continues at coordinate 9,132 of JAODBH010000047.1, forward strand.
GCGCGCGCTCGAGCGACGATCCGCCCCGACGACCTACACGCCGGCACCGGCTTTGAAGGCGGCGGAGTCGGCGAGGTGGGCGAGGTCCTGGAGGTTCGGGTCGTCGGTGGTGCGCGCGAAGCGCTTGCCGAAGACGACGGCGAACGCGCCGATGATCAGGCTGACGACGCCCAGCACGGTGAGGAGCAGGGTGCCTGCGCCGACGCCGGTGAATGCGAGGACGTCTCCGCTGTGGACGCCGGCGACGGAAGGCCCGGCGCTGGCGACGGAGCTGACCGCGCCGAGACCCGCGGTGCTGGGGTCGGTGATGCTGATGCCTTGGACACTGACGGTTGCGCTCATTGGGGTTTCCTGTTCTGTGGGGGAGCCGGCGTTTTCGTCGGCCCGGACTTCGGATGGGGCAGGGTTCAGGCGGCTTGGTCGATCGGCGCCGGTGCGTATCGAGTGGGCGAGGCCCAGGTGCAGGACTCGACCACGGGTTGACGGATGGTCTTGATGAAGGCGTGGGCGAAGTTGACCCGTTGGATCCAGTCCACGACGACGAGGGCCGGGAACATGACGGCGAGCCGCCACTTGCGCAGTGCGATCGCCCCGATCACCGCCCAGAGCGCGTAGCCGCCGAGGTATGTGGCCAAGAAGCGCAACGGCGTCATGTTCGTGTAGGTCGCCGCGACGGCGATCATCACCGGCCACAGGACGACGTAGGCGATCCAGTCGATGATGAGACCGATGTACGCGGCGTCGAACAAGGTGGCCTTGCGGCCGATCTTGTGGCCGTGGATGCCCTGCATCGTGCCCCACAGCCAGCGGAGGTTCTGGCCGTACCACTCCTTCATGGTGGTCGGGTCCTGCACCCAGGCCTTGGCGCGCGGGGCGTACACGATGCGGCCGAGCTTGCGTCGGTGGGTCTCGAGGGTCCAGTAGGTGTCGTCGACGATGTACGGCGTGCGCTCGACCGCCACTTCCATGAGCAGATCCGTGCGGTACATCGAGTTCGATCCGGAGATGCAGTTCATGACGTTGGCCAGCGACTGTCCCCGGCGGATGAAGAGCTGGTACTTCCAATAGCCGAAGGCCCGGGCCGCGACCCACGGGTTCCAGCGGACCGAATGGCGCCAGTCGGAGAGCGTCTTGCCGACGACGATCGCGACGCCCGCGTTCATGCGACGGAGGCACTCCTCGATGAAGTCGTCCGCGAGCGTGGTGTCGTCGTCGATCACCGTGACCGTCTCGTAGCGCCGGTCGATGCCGAAGTGCCGGAGCGCTCGATGGATGGCCGCGGGCTTGCCCACGTTCGTCTCGAGGGCCAGGACCTCGGCCCCCGCGGCCCGGGCGACCTCGGCCGTGGCGTCGCTGCTGCCGTCCGAGACGACGAACACGGGACACTGCTTGCGGGCGTTGCGGACCGCGTTGGCGATCATCGCCTCACCGTTGCGGCACGCGATGAGCACACACGCGGGATCCCGTGACGGTGTCCCGGCAGGTGACGAAGGTCCACGTGCGTCGTTCTCGTCGAGTGCAGTTGCTCCTGGCATTTCGACCCCTTGATGCAGGGCCGGGAAACGCTCGCGACGAAACGCGAAGAACCCGGCCACCGAATGTTCCGGGGCCGGGTTCGCGTGACTCCCCGCCAGCTCAGCGACCAATTGAACGCCGACGGATCGATGTCTCCCCGAGCGTTCGAACGCTGCGTGATCGCTCGAACTCTCTCCGTGAACTATGCGCGCTCGACATCGAGGTCGCAAGCGAAACGGCGACATTTGCGGTCGCTCGGGGCACAAATGAGGCCGACGACCTAGGTGCGCGTCCGGGAATGCAGCGGGGCATCGCGCCGGAGTCGACTCGCGTAGGCCGTAGGGCTCATATCGACGCCGCGGTCACGAAAAGCGTTGACCCGAACGCACACCGTACGTGATATTCGCCCGGTCCGATCCGCCACTGCGTGTGGCAATCGGACAGGGCGGAGCATTGATCTGCTGGCCGTGATGGTCGCCGATGGCCGGCAGGGAGCTAGGGCGAAACCGACGCCATGTCGTGTTCCTCTAGCCCCAAGGAGTGTTCCTCATGCGCAAGATTCCCGGCCGGCTCGCGGTCGTTCTCGGCCTCGTGTTCGCCCTCGCCGTCGGCGGCGTCGCCTACGCGTACTTCACCACCACCGGTGCCGGCACCGGCACCGCGACCAGCGGCACCAGCAGCGCGCTGGTCCTGCATGGCACCACGTCCACCACGCTGTACCCGGGCACGTCGTCCGCCGTGAACTTCACGGTCGACAACAACTCACCGGGCCACCAGCAGCTGGGAACCATCACGCTCACCTCGGTGAGCACCGACGCCGCGCACTCCGGCTGTGTCACCAGCGACTTCACCATGCCCAACGTGTCGGTGAACCAGGACCTCGCGAACGGGAGCGGCCAAGCCGTCACCGCCACGGGCACCATCTCGTGGGCGAACAACGGCAACCAGGACGCCTGCAAGGGCGCACCGCTGACGCTGAACCTCACCAGCAACTAGTCCGTCGGGCCGGTGGAGGGATGGGCTTCGCTCATCCCTCCACCAACCGTCGCAGCTCTTCCGCCCCGCCACCCGAGATCGACCAAGGACCCCTCCGATGCGCCCAGCCCGCCGTCACCCGAGCACAACGAGAAGCGCCACGCTGGTCGTGGCTGTTGTCGTCGTCCTCGGTTCGATCGTCGGGCCGATCGCGTCCGCGTGGGCCGCCTTCAGCTCCACCGGGAGTGGGACCGCCACCGGCACCGTCACCACGCTGGCGGCTCCTGGAAACGTCGCGGGTACGCCGTCGGGATCCACGGTGCACGTCAGCTGGACCGGCGTCACCTCGCCGGCCGGCGGCACGGCGAACCTCGGCTACTGGGTGCGTCGCTCGGTGGGTGGCTCACCGACCGACGCATGCGGCAGTTCACAAGCCGTACCGCTCCCTGCGCCCGCCGTGTCGTGCGACGACACCGCCGTCGCTGCCGGCACGTACACGTACACCGTGACCGCGGTCTTCCGCTCCTGGACCTCGCAGAGCGCAGCCAGCAACAACGTCACCGTGACCTCGGCCGCCCAGGTCGCCTCCCTGTCGCCTTCCACGATCGGCCAAGGCGCGACCAACGTCGTCGTGGCCGTCACCGGGACCGGCTTCGTCTCCGGCGCGTCCCTCACGTCGTCGTTCTCGGGGTCGGGGGTCGCCGTGAGCTCGACGACCTTCGTCAGCTCGACGAGCTTGTCGCTCAACGTCGCGGTGTCGCCCGGGGCAACGGTCGGCAACAACTACACCTACCAGCTCACCAACGGAAACGGCGGCACCACCACCAAGACGAACGCCGTCACCATCACCGCGCGGCCCACCGTCACGTCGACGAGTCCGACGAGCCGCGCTCAGGGAACCTCGAGTCAGAACATCACCGTGTCGGGCACCGGCTTCGTCAACGGTGCAGCCACCACGTTCTCGGGTGCGGGGATCACGGTCAACTCGACGACCTTCGTGAGCTCGACCTCGTTGACGGCCAACATCTCGATCGCGACGGGCGCGTCCCTCGGCGGCCGCAGCATCACGGTCACCAACCCCGACGGTGGTACCGGTACGGGGACCGGCATCTTCACGGTCAACGCCGCACCGACCATCACATCGCCGACGATCGCGAGCCCGGTCAATCCCGGCCACAACAACAGCACCACGTTCACCATGACCGGTACGAACTTCGTCAACGGACTGACCGTCACGGGCACCGGATCCGCCAACGTCAACACGTTCACGTGGCTCAGCGCCACCAGCATCAGCGTCAAGGTCACCGGAAGCGGCGGCAGCGGTGCGAACGGTGGCTTCACGGTCACCAACCCCGACGGGGGCACGGTCACCTCGCCGACTGGAAGCTTCAAGAACGGATAGTCGGCTGGCGCAGAGCTCCGCTGCGCTACTCGACGGGGCGCATCGGCGACACGATCGTCTCCCGCACGCGCTGGAGGAACGAGCGCTCGGCCCACCGGGTCGGATCGAGCATCACGCTTCGTTCGAGGTCGTTTTCGAATTGACCGTCGAGTTGGCTGACCACTCCCGGATCGATGACGACGAGATTGATCTCGTCGTCGAGCGTGACGGACCGGGCGTTGAAGTTGGCGGATCCGATGGTCGCGAAGAGGCCGTCGACGGTGATGACCTTGGCGTGGAGCATCGACGGCTGGTACGAGGCGACCCGAACGCCGTGTCGGAGCAGCGTCGCGTAGGACGACTCGGCCGCGAGTTGCACGAAGCGCTTGTCGGCGTGGGGCCCGGGCAGCAGGATCTCGACCTCGACGCCGCGATCGGCTGCGTCGCAGAGACGCGTGGTGAGGTCGTCGTCCGGGACGAAGTAGGCCGTCGTGATGCGGAGCCGCTGCTCCGCAAGCTGGAGAATCGAACGAAAGAGGAGCGCGACGTCGCTCTGACCGGGCCCTGCGGCACTTCGGACACACTGCACCACGGCGTCGCCCGCTTGCGGCTGTTCCGGGAAGCGATCGACGCCGGGTTCGAACAGGTCGAGGTGGGTCTCGGCCCAATCGGCGAGAAATGCGGCACGGAGGCCGTCGACCGCGGGACCGTCGATGCGGAAGTGGGTGTCCCGCCATTCGTGCTCGTTGCGGGCGTCGCCCTTCCATTCGTCCGCGATGCCGACTCCACCCGTGAACCCCACCGCCTCGTCGATCACCAGCAGCTTGCGATGGGTCCGGTGGTTCATGCGCCCGAGCTGCAGACGGCTGAGCGGTCGAAACCACCGGACGACGACGCCGGCGCGCTCCATGTCGCGGATGAGCGCCCGGTCCATGGGGTGCGCGCCCCAGCCGTCGAGCAGCACGCGGACGCGCACGCCGGCGTTCGCCCGCCCGGCGAGCGCGCGAGCGAACCGCGTACCGATCTCGCCGTCCCAGTAGACGAAGGTGAGGAAGTCGATCGTGTGCTCGGCGTGGTCGATCGCATCGAGCATGGCCGGGAAGATGCGGTCGCCGTTGAGGAGCACGTCGATCCGGTTGCCTTCGGTGGCGGCGACCCCGAGCACGCCTTCCAGCGTCCGCCGGACCTGGTTGATCGGGTCCGGGTCGGCTTCCGCAGCGGCGGAATCGGTGGTGGCGGCCGTCACCGAGCCGCCTGATGCGCGACCTCGCCCCGCCGAGCGCTCGTGGTGGAGTCGGGTTCGGACTCGGCCACCTTGGAGACGTCCTGAGGTTGCGCCGCGCCGGCGCGGACGGCTTCGAGCTGGGCCGCGACCGCCGCGCCGTAGAGGACGGCGATGGCGGACAGGAGGGCCCAGATCAGGAGCGCCACCATGCCGGCGAGGGGACCATACGTCTGGCCGAACGAGGCGCTGAACGAGAAGAACCACGCCAGCCCGGCCGTGACCGCAGCCCAGAGCACCACGGACACGACCGAACCGAAGGCGAGCCACGACGGACTCGGTTGATGACGCCGGGGGCACCAACGCAACAACATCGTCACCGCCGCGCCGGTGAGGACGAGGCCGAGCGGCCACCGGCACGCGTTCCAGGTGGTCGAGAGCCATCCCTTGTTGAGCGAATCGCCGATGCTGCGACCGAAGGCAAGGGTGGCGAAGGCACCGGCACCCAAGGTGCCCGCGGTGAGCGCGAGCACGAATGCGAGCGCGTACTTCTGCACACTCGGGCGATCCTGCTCGATCCCGTAGAGCCGGTTGAGGGCGCGTTCGAGCTGCCCCATCGCGGTGGTCCCGGCGATCAAGGAACCGAGGAGCCCCAGGATCAACGCGTCGAGCCGGTGGCCGGCCCCGTTCTGTTGGGCCTGGACGACGGCCTGTGTGAGCAGCCGTCCGGCCGGGCCGGGCGCGGCGTCGTGGATCGCCCGGACGATGACCTCGCTCAAACCGTCCTCACCGAGGAGGCTGGCGAACCCCACCAGGGCGATGAGGCCTTGGATCGCGACGAGGGAGGTCATGAACGCGAGGGAACGTGCGTGACTGAAGCCGTCGGCAACGCGGAGCCGCACGAAGGCGTCCTTCATCAGCCGCACGCGGCCCGTTGCAACCAGGGTTCGTCGCGCATCGTCATCGTCGAGCTCCCAGGTCTCCGGAACGAGCTTCGCGGTGCTCATGAGGAAGGCACACAGACGGTGATCGCGCGCGGTTCCACGCGTATCTTGAGCCGCTTCGACGGCGAGCGGTCACCGCCGTCGAGCTCGTACAGCGCCTTGTGATCGAGTCGAACGTCGATGTTGCGCCCGCGGGTAGCGTGCACGAGCTTGGACCGCGTGGGCTTCCCGGTGATCATCCGCGCGATCACCCGGAGCCATTGCACCCGGGTGCTCGCGGTCACCACTCCCACGTCGAGGAGGCCGTCGTCGGGCTGCGCGTCCGCGAACGCGTGGACGCCTTTGCCGATCTGGCCGACGTTGCCGACGAGCACGCAACTCGCCTTTCCCTTGAACCAGGTGTGGCCGTCGACCCGCACGCGGGTCCCCTGCGGTGGGGTTCCGACGGCCTTCGCGCCGGTCCACACGTAGGCGGCCTGCCCGATGCGGTCCTTGAGGCCCCGGTCGGCCTCCTTGATCATCCGGGCATCGAAGCCCGTGCCGGCCATGACCGCGAAATGCTCCCCGTTGACGGTGCCGACGTCGAGTCGGCGCAACGTTCCGTGGAGCGCGACCTCGAGGGCGCCTTCCAGGTCGGACGGGATCCCCAGGTTCGTGGCGAAGAGATTCGCGGTGCCGGCGGGAAGGATGCCGATGATCGCGTCGGTTCCCGCGAGCACGTCGACGCACTTCTGGACCATGCCGTCGCCACCCCACACGATCACGCGCTCGGCCCCGAGCTTCAACGCGCGGCGCACGCGCTTCGGTGCCTGTCGACTCTTGTCGACCTCGAGCCAGATCGGCTCGTCCACCCCTTCCGCGCGCAGCCGTTCGCGAAGCTCACGGAGCCCTCCGCCGAAATCCTTGTTCCGGTGCGCGACGACGGCGACAAGAGTCATGCGATGACCTGAGGATCGCGGAAGTCGAGATGCCGCTCGTGCGGAGACCGGCCCCGGTCGTCTTCGGCCGTGGGATCAGGCGACCCGGCCCGCACCGCGACCAGCGCAAACCAGATGCACGCGGCGCCGTAAGCGGCGCCGGCGATGACGTCGGTCGGATGGTGCATGCCCCGGTAGACGCGCGAAAGGGCGACTCCGACGACCGCGATCACCGCAACGATGTCGGCGAGGACGCGGGCCAGTCGATTCGAGGTGCATTTGTGCACGATGACCGCGATGCCCACGTAGAGCACGAGTGCTGCCGCGGTGTGCCCCGACGGGAAGCTCGAGGTGGAGGGGGTGGCGTTGAGTCGCGCAACCTGCGGGCGAGGCCGGGCGACGATGAACGTCACCGAGAGGAACACCGTGATCTCCAGACTCAGCGCGAAGACGAGCACCAAACCCTCTCGGACGTGGTGGCGCAGGACGAGCAGGACGACGACGACCACGGCCACGGCGATCACGGGAACGGTGTTGAGCCCGAAGGTGAACGCGCCCGTGATCGTGTTCCATGCGCCTGTCCGCTGACGCACGAACCATTGGTTCACGTGCGCATCCCAACGGCCGACGGAGTTGTCGAGCACGTGCGTCAGCAGATAGCCGAGGAGCAACAACACCGGGACCAGCACCACGTAGCCGAGGAGCAAGACTCGCAACGAAGCCAGCGGATTCGTGAGCGACCGCTCATGCCCAGGAGACTGACGAGGGCTCGGTGGTGCCGAGGCCCGCTCCACTGGTACCCCCCCAGCGAACATGGAGGGCGGTTTACCCGGCGATTCCGGTGGGCAAACGTGACATCGGTGACCGTCGGAACGTGCGGAGGCTTGCAGTGCAACCGGTGATCGTCGCGCTCGTGGCCGGCCTCTTGGGCGGCCTGTTGGTGGGCTGCGCTGCGTATTGCTGGCCCACGCTCGCCGCGCCGAAGGTGGCGCCGGTGACGGTCCTCGAGGAAGGGCGCAAGCACCCCTCGATCGCTCGGGCCCTGTGGTCGCGCATCGACGCGATCCGGCTCGGCGGCCTCGCTCTCGGGTTCCTGCTGCTCGTCGCCATCTTGGGCGGCGCGCTGCTCGGTGTCCTCGCCTGGATGATCCGGTCCGATGTGGGGCTCGCGCACTACGACTCGAGCGCCGCGCACTGGGGAGCCCGGCACGCCACCAGCGCCTCCACCACCGTTCTTCGCGACCTGAGCCAGCTCGGCGGCACGTGGGGCTCGATCGCCGTCGCGCTCGCGACGGCGGTGGTCGCCAGCCGAAAGCTGCGTCCGCGCTCGGTCGTGTTGTTCCTCGTCGTGGTCATGGTCGGCGAATCGGTGCTCGTCGCGGTCATCAAGGGGATCGTGGGCCGCGCCCGTCCGAACATCGACCGCCTCACCGGATTCTCCGGCGCGTCGTTCCCCTCCGGTCACGCCGCCACCGCGGCAGCCACGTTCGCCGCGATTGCACTGCTGTTGGGCTACTCCCAGACGCGGAGCCGACGTGCGGTGATCGCCGGCGTGTGTGCAGCAGTGGCCGTGACCGTCGCGGCGACAAGAGTGCTGCTCGGCGTGCACTGGTTGACGGACGTCGTCGCCGGACTCGTGCTCGGGTGGACATGGTTCGCGATCGTCTCGTTCGCGTTCGGCGGCCGGCTCCTTCGTCTTGGTGCACCGATCGAAGCCGCCCAACGCGTGTTGACGAAGTCGCCGGGTTGAACGCGATGTCCGGACCGACCGCAGCGTGCGGGGACTGGTTCCTGACCCGGGACGAGCGCGGCAACCCCACCAGTGCGATCGACGCCGGTCGATCCGTGGCGTGGACGGAGGGGAACGCCGTCCGGGTCCACGTTCACGGGGTCGAGTACTTCGGGCGGCTTCTGGAGGTGTTGGGCAGCTTGGAGCGTGGCGACTCGCTGTACCTCACGGATTGGGAGGGCCAGCGGGACGAACGTCTGGCCGGGCCCGGGACCGAGATCGGGGTCCTGCTCGAACAGCTCGTGCGGCGGGGCGTCGAGCTTCGCGGGCTCGTCTGGCGTTCCCATCCGCAACGCGCGCGGTTCTCCGAGCAGGACAACGCGGCGCTCGCCCGCGAGGTCAATGCCGATGGTGGCGAACTGCTGTTGGACGAACGGGTGAAACGCGGCGGAAGCCATCATCAGAAGGTCTTGATCACCCAGCGAGCCGGCGACCCCGACGGCGCGGTCGCGTTCGAGGGCGGCATCGACCTGTGCCACGGTCGTCGGGACGACGCCCGTCATCACGGCGACGAGCAGGCCGTCGAGCTCGATCCCCGGTACGGGAGCCGTCCGCCCTGGCACGATGTGCAGCTCGAGGTGGCCGGACCCGCGGTGAACGACCTCCTGACCTCGTTCTGGGAACGATGGGACGACCCGACGCCGCTCGACCACCGGAATCCCGTGCGCGTCGCGCTGCGCCGGCTCTCTCGGCAGCCACGCCACGCCAAGCCGCTTCCGTCACCGGCCGCCAGCCCGGGAGCGAAGGGTCCGCACTGTGTCCAGGTGCTCCGCACCTACCCTTCGAAGCGGCCCCCCTTTCCCTTCGCGCCGGAGGGTGAGCGGAGCATCGCGCGCGTCTACCTCAAAGCCTTCCGACGCGCCCGGCGCCTCGTCTACATCGAAGACCAGTACTTCTGGTCGGTCGACGCAGCAACGGCCCTGGCTCGCGCGCTCGCCGAGCACGCTGATCTCCGCGTCGTCGTCGTCGTTCCACGATTCCCGGACCACGACGGGCGCTTCACCGGCCCCGCCAGCATGGAAGCACGGGCTCGCGCTCGACGCATCCTCGACAAGGCGGCGCGCGATCGGGTCGCCTTCTACGACCTCGAGAACGACGCCGGTACGCCGATCTACGTGCACGCGAAGTTGTGCGTCATCGACGACGTCTGGATGACCGTCGGCTCCGACAACATGAACCGCCGCTCGTGGACCCACGACTCCGAGCTCTCGTGCGCGATTCTCGACACCACGATCGACGGCCGCGAGCCGGTCGATCCCGCGGGGCTCGGCGACCGGGCTCGGCGCCTGCCGCGGGACACGCGCCTGCGGGTCTGGCGTGAGCATCTCGGGCGCACGGAAGGTGACGACGACGACCTCGTCGACCCGTCCGCGGGCTTCGCCGCGTTTGCCCGAGGCGCAGCAGCCCTCGACGCGTGGCACACCGGTGGGGGCAAGGGGCCAAGGCCTCCGGGCCACGCCCGACCTCATCGTTCCGACGCCGTCGGGCCGGTGACCCGCCAGTGGGCTCGTGTGGTGGTCTCGTCGACGTTGGATCCCGACGGCCGCCCGCGGTCACTTCGTCGGTCCGGAGACTTCTGAAAGGCGCGATCGCGCCATTGGCCAACGCCGCCCGGAACCGGGTCGGTGGGTGACGGGCTTTTCAGACGGCGATGAGCGGTTGTACCTCGAGGTCAAGGCGGCCCGGGCCGGGGTAAATGCCCCGCAGGACCAGCCGAAGCGACGGACGCGGGTTTCGCCAAATCTCCACTCGGGGTAGGGCGGTGGGCGCATCCAAACGAGGGAGGAAATCGTGTACATCGGCGTCGGGGCACTCGTACTCATCCTGATCGTCATCGTCATCGTGCTCATGCTGCGCAGAAGTGCTGTTTGAGCTCCGTGACGGTTGGGCACTCTCCGTGGCAATCTGCTCGTGACCTGGAGGTATGCACCATGACTACCGGTGTGAGTGCGTTTCTCATCGCGGTTGGCGCCATCCTGGCGTTCGCCGTCACCAAGACCGTGAACGGACTCGATCTGGTGATGGTGGGGTGGATCCTGATGGGCGTCGGCGCCCTTGGACTCCTGCTCTCCATCCTCTTTTGGAGCTCGTATTCGCCCTACGGTTCGCGCCGACGGGGCGTCGTCGTCGAGGAACGCGACACGTTGCTCTGAGCTGCTGCTCTGAGCTGCATTGTCATCCGTTGTGCAGAGGGGCCGGCCAAAGGCCGGTCCCTCTGACGCGTGTATTCATGTGCGCCGGTTTCCGATGCAGCCCGACGAGTGGGGGCGGCGAACGATAATGTCGCCGCCTCTCGGAGAACGCAGCCCGAGTATGGGTTCGGGAAGGACCGCACATGACCATCACCAACGCAGCGACGACACCGGTGCAGCACGGTGACCGGTTCTTCATCGGCGGCGAATGGGTCAAGCCGTCTTCCCAGGCGATGTTCGACGTCATCGACTCCAACTCCGAAGAGGTCTACTACCGGGTTGCGGAGGCCGCGCCCGACGACATGAAGCGTGCGGTGGGTGCCGCGCGCCAGGCCTTCGACGATGGCCCGTGGCCCCGTATGACCCACGCGGAGCGCGCCGACCGGCTGCGCGCGCTCGCCGCGGTGCTGGCGGAGCGCGGCGAGGTGCTGGGGCAGATCTGGTCGCGCGAGTCGGGGGTGCTGTACTCGCTCACCCAGCACGCAGGCCGCATCGCCTCGGGCACGCTCGGGTCGTACGCGGCGCTGGCAGACACGTTCCCGTTCGAGGAGGAGCGCGCGCCCACAGGCGGCGGCGCGTTCGGTCTCCTCGTCCGCGAGCCGGTCGGCGTGGTCGGTGCGATCATTCCGTGGAACGCGCCGGTGTCGCTCATCTGCCACAAGATCGGGCCCGCGCTCCTCGCCGGGTGCACCGTCGTGCTCAAGTCCTCGCCGGAGGCTCCGGGCGCGGGCTACGTGTTTGCCGAGGCCGCCGAGCAGATCGGGCTCCCGGCCGGCGTCCTCAACGTCGTGACCGCGGATCGGGAGGTCTCGGAGCTGCTGGTAACCGATCCCCGCGTCGACAAGATCACCTTCACCGGATCGACCGCGGCCGGCCGGCGGATCGCCTCGCTCTGCGGCGAGCGCATTGCCCGCTGCACGCTCGAGCTCGGCGGAAAGTCGGCGGCCGTCATCCTCGACGACATCGACCTCGGGACCGCAGCCACGACGCTCGCTCGGGCCGAGTGCGCGATCAACGGACAGGTGTGCTCCTCGCTCACCCGCGTCATCGTGACCCGCAGTCGCCACGACGAGCTGGTCGAGGCGCTCGCCGCGAGCTTCGGGCAGAAGCGCGTCGGTGACCCCTTCGACGCGCAGTCGGAGCTCGGCCCGCTCGTGTCACTGCGCCAGCGCGACCGGGTCCTCGGCTACATCGCCAAGGGCGTCGACGAGGGCGCGACGCTGGCGACGGGCGGCGGTCGACCTGCGGACCTCGAGCGCGGCTACTACGTCGAGCCGACCGTCTTCGGCAACGTCGACAATGGTTCGACGATCGGTCGCGAGGAGATCTTCGGACCGGTCCTCACCGTCATCGCGGCGAACGACGAAGAGGACGCGGTGCGGATCGCGAACGACACCATCTACGGCCTCAACGCGTCGGTCTTCACCGACGACGTCGACCGCGCCCGGGCCGTGGCCGGTCAATTGCGGTCGGGCACCGTCGGCCACAACAACTTCCGTACCGACTTCGGGATGGCCTTCGGCGGGTTCAAGCAGTCGGGCATCGGCCGTGAGGGCGGCGTGGAGGGCCTGCTCCCGTTCCTCGAGACCAAGACCGTGATCCTCGAAGGCACGCCCGTGGCCTACGCGCCACCGTCGTAGGTTCGATTCGTCGTTCAGACCACCGACTGCACCAGGTGAGAGGCCCCTCCCGAGTGGGGGGCCTCCTGCTGACCGGGTGCGAGCCGATTCGGCGGCGCCGGGCGACGCAACGCAGGATTGCGATTCGCGATCTTTGCGATCAGTGTGCTCACCTCGACCTCGACCGGCATCGCCCGCATCGTCGTGTTCTGCACCCCGGATCTGTTCGCCGGATTCGGGCTCCCGCTCACTCGTGGCGGTGCCGACGACTCATGACTTGTGGGTGGCGGCGACGATCGACGCGACGGGTGATTGCTGGAACGCGTCGATGAACGATCGAACGGACGCTCTCGAGCCGGTGAGCTCGAGCCCACCACTGCGGTGCGCTTCTGCGAGCGGGACGTGACCGAGGTAGGTGCGATACAGCGTCGACCGGTCCGTGCGCACGCTGACGTCGATGTCGAATCGTGGATCGGCCAGGCACAGTGATGCGTCGCGTTCGACGACGATCCAGTAGCGCTTGGGGTGATCGGTGAAGGTGACCGCGATCGTGAACCGGGGTCCGGCGAGCTTGCCCGGGTCGAGGCGGCGGTGCAGCCACCACAGCAACAGGTCGGGGTCGAGCTCTTCGGGCTCGGGCTCGCCGAAGGTCCACCGCGCACCCCAGGTTGCGAGACCGAAGACGACCGCTTCGAGGTCGCGGCCCGCGGACGTGAGCCGGTAGCTGCCGTCCGCATCCTGCGCGACGATGTCCGCCCGTTTGAGCTGCTGGAGCCGTCGGCTGAGCAACGCGCGCGACAGCCCCGGATTACCGCTGATGAGCTCGTTGAACCGGGTCGTACCCGTCAGCAGGTCGCGAACGATGTGGATCGTCCAGCGGTCGCCGAGAAGCTCCGCCGATCGGGAGATCGGGCAGTACTGGCCGTAGGTCTTCACGGGGCCACCCTCCCACGGTTCAGTATTGGAACTGGACCCCTCGCCCGCCGAGGTCTTGGCTGAGCATCACACACGGAGCGTCACCCCGCTGACCGAACCGAGGGCCCGATGCGCATCACCAAGAACGACATCCCGACCAAGATCGACGTGCCCGGTGCAGTCGCTCGCCAGGCGATCAATTTCGGCGAGGCGTCGGACTACGGCTCGCTGGCCGCCGAGTACTTCTCCCTCGGAGCGGGCACGGACATCGCGCCGCTGTTGCAAGGTCTGGACGACGACGCCTGTCAGGCGCCCCACTGGGGATTCATGAGGTCGGGCGAGGTCGTGATCACCTACACCGACGGTCAGGAGGAGACCTGCTCCACCGACGACCTCTTCTACTGGCCGCCCGGACACAGCGTTCGCGTCGTTCAGGACGCCGAGGTCATCCTCTTCAGCCCGCAAGTCGAACACGCCGAGGTCCTGCACCACATGCTCGCGAACCTGGCCGGCTGACCCGGTGCCGGGCGGAACCCTGAGCCGACGACCGAGGAGGGCGTGTGGAAGGTAGCGAGCAGTTGGCGGTCATCATTCCGATGCTGAAGACGGTGGGCGCGGGCATCCTGCCCGAGCAGCTCGACGGCTCGACGCCGTGCACGTCGTTCACGGTCTCGGACGTCCGCGACCACATGACCGGTCTGGCCTCACTCTACGCGCCGGCCTTCCGGGGAGACGCGCCGCCCAACGATCGCGATCCCGCAAGGGCCGGCGACGAAGACCAGGCGGCGAGGTTCCAGCGCGCCATGGACGCGCTTCTCGATGCTGTCCAGAGCCCGGGCGCGCTGCAACGAACACTGGACACACCCTTCGGCCCGATGCCCGGTGCGGTGTTCGCTCGCCTCGTCGCGTTCGACGGCCTCGTTCACGGATGGGACCTCGCCACATCGACCCAGCAGCCCTGGGACCCGCCCGACGACCTCGTTGCCGAGGTGGACGCGTTCGCCCGGCAAGCGATCGCGCCGGAGATGCGCGACGGCGACACCTTCGCCCAGGAGACTCACGCACCACCTGACGCGACGCCGTTGCTCCGGCTCGTCGCCTTCAGCGGGCGCTCAGTGTGAGGATTGTGCGGCGCGCTGACCCCAGGCGACCGCGTGCTGCGCCGAGCCCCGCCCGCTGGAGCGCCGGACCGGGCGACCGCGGCCGCACCTAGCATGCGCGGGTGACCGCCCGTCGTATCGGTACCGAGACGTCGAAGACGCGTGCCGCGCTGCTCGACGCCGCCGAGCGGCTCATGGTCGACGGTGGATACGCCGCGGTGACGTCGCGCCGGGTCGCCGCGGAGGCCGGGGTCAAGCCGGCGCTCGTCCATTACTACTTCCGCACGATGGACGACCTGTTCCTGGCCCTGTACCGGCGCGGGGCCCAGCGCGGTCTCGAGCGCCAGGAGATGGTGCTCCAATCGCCGCAGCCGCTGTGGGCGCTCTGGGATTTCAGTCGGGAGCCGTACGGCACCAACCTGACGATGGAGTTCGTCGCGCTCGCCAACCATCGCAAGGAGATCCGGGCCGAGATCACCGCCTCGGCCGAGCGGTTCCGCAGTCGCCAGGTCGAGGCGCTGAGCGGGATCCTCGCCGGCTACGACCTCGACTCCGACGACTGGCCTCCGGTTGTCATCGCCGTCCTGATGTCGAGCGTGGCGCGATTCCTCGTGATCGAGGCCGAGACGCTCGAGATGTCGACCGGCCACGACGACACCGTTGCCGTCGTCGAACGGTTGCTTCGTCGGCTCGAGGGCGATCGGGCACCGACCGCCTGAGTCGCCGTCACCCGACGCCGTCGGCCGGGGTCCACTCGATGTGGATGTCGTGCAGGCCGCGGAGCACCCATGTGGGCTCGTAGGAGAAATGGCGCGCGCCGACCGGGCCGTGGTGCTCCTCCGACAACGTGATGTCGCGCGTGCGATCGAGGATGCGCTCGAGGCTGATCCGGGCCTCGGCCCGCGCAAGCGGTCCGCCGGGGCAGGAGT
Source organism: Actinomycetes bacterium (assembly GCA_025463865.1). Classification (GTDB taxonomy): domain Bacteria; phylum Actinomycetota; class Acidimicrobiia; order IMCC26256; family Chersky-534; genus Chersky-534. The sequence goes on from JAODBH010000047.1 coordinate 24,630, forward strand.
GCGCACCGCGTCCGAACGCGATGTGCTCCCGGGCGTTGGGCCGGTCGAGGCGGAACTCGGCCGGGCACTCGAAGCGGCCGGGGTCGCGGTTGGCGGCGCCGTTGAGGAGCATCACCGGGGTCCCGGGGGCGATGTCGACGCCACCGATCGTCGCGGCCCGTTTCGCGAGACGGAAGTCGGCCTTCACCGGGCTCTCGATGCGCAGCGCTTCCTCGATGAAGTTGGGGATGAGCTCGGGCTCCTCCCGCAGCTCGTCCTGGAGCTGCGGGTACTCCGCGAGGTACTTCAGCGACGTGGCCAGCAGGCGCGCGGTCGTCTCCTGGCCGGCGGCGAACAAGAAGGTCGCGGACCGCACCACCGCGGTGACCTCCGGCGTGGAACCGTCGGGGTACTTCGCGAGCGCGAGGTCGGTGAGCACATCACCCTGTGGCTCCCGACGGCGGTCCTCGATGTATGTCGTGAAGCACTCGTCGAGCCATCCGAGGGCATTCATCGCCATGTCGCTCTGATCGCTGCCGATCTCACCGGGGTTGCCACTGAGCCCGAACCCGCGGCGGAAGCGCTCGTGCTCCGCCTCGGGCACACCGAGGACGTCGGCGACGACGAGCATGGCGAAGGGCTGCGCGTAGGCGCCGATGAACTCGCAGCGGCCGTCGGCGATGAACTCGTCGAGCTGCTGATCGGCCAACCGCCACATGAACGCCTCGTTCTCCTTGAGGCGCTTCGGCGTGATCAGCCGCATGAGCAGGGCCCGCTCCTGCGTGTGCGTCGGCGGGTCCATGGTGACCATGTGCTCGTTCATGGGCAGCTGGCCGCGGTAGCGCTCGATGATGTCGGCCACGTCGTCGCCGACGAGCGGGACCGGGAACGTCGCGAACGGGCCCACGACCGAGTTGCAGGAGGAGAACGTCTCGAGGTCGCGGTAGACCTCGGTCGCTTCGTCGTACCCCGACACCGCCAACACGCCGTGGTGCGCCAGCGGTGTGACCGGGCACTTCGCTCGCAGGTGCTCGAAGTAGGGGTACGGGTCCTCGTTGAGGGACGCGTCGCTGAAGAAGTCCACTTGGTCCAGGTCGGCGTCCACGAGTCCTCCGCAGGATGTTGGGCATACGCTCAGCATTCGGAAGATAGGGGCAACGGGCCAGGACTGTCCATCGGGACCGGGTCCGTACCGCGGGGTCGATACCGGCACCTTGTCCGCCACCGGTGGCGATGATAGGAATCCGGGCGAACGTGCTGAGCGGTCGCTCAGCAGGCGGGGGCAGGAAGGGTGCGGCCTTGAGGAACCCGGGTCCGAAGACCGCGAGCTCCCGCGGAGTGCGGCCATGAGCCGGGTCGCGGTCGTGACCGGGGCGGCGTCGGGCATCGGTCTCGGGGTCGCCCGTCGGTTCGCCGCCGACGGCGACCGGGTTGCGTTGCTCGACCGTCACGGTGAGGCCGCTGAGCAGGCCGCGAACGAGCTGCGCGAGCAGCGTGTGACGGCGATCGCGCTGGAAGTCGACGTGGCCGACTGGTTGGCGGTGAGCGACGCCTTCGACCGGGTCCGCGCCGAGCTCGGGCCCATCGGCGTTCTCGTCACCTCGGCCGGCATCGAGTCGTTCGACGCCGCCCTCGACATCACTCCGGAAAAATGGGCATCGATCCTCGCCGTGAACCTCACCGGCACGTTCGCGTGCATCCAGGCCGCCCTTCCCGACATGATCGACGCGGGCTGGGGGCGGATCGTCACCATCTCATCGTCGAGCGCGCAGTCTGGCGCGCCCCACATGGCGCACTACGCGGCCTCGAAGGGCGGCGTGATCGGGCTCACCAAGGCGTTGGCGAGGGAGCTGGCCGGCGTCGGCGTCACGGTCAACAGCGTGCCGCCGACGTTGGTCGACACGCCCATGGCGCGCGACGCGGAGGCTCGAGGGCTCGTCAGCGTTGACGCCATGGCTGCGATGGTCCCCCTGGGGCGGGCCGGAACGCCCGCTGACATCGCCGCGGCGTGCGCGTTCCTCTGTTCGGAGGAGGGCGGCTACATCACGGGTCAGCTCATCGGTGTGAACGGTGGGATGTACATCTAGGAGAGGGCTCGATGCGGATCGTGGTCGAATACAACCTCTGCGAGAGCAACGCGTTGTGCGTGGGCGCGGCGCCCGAGGTCTTCGAGGTGCGCGACGACGACTTCCTCTACGTCCTCGACGAGGAACCGCCCGAGGAGCTGCGGCTCGCGGTGGAGCAAGCGGTGCGCGTGTGCCCGAAGCAGGCGATCACGATCGTCGGGTAGCTGATCCCAAACGTCGAGTCCGGCAGTGTCGCGTGAGCAGGACGGAGTCACCACAGATGGACGAGCAGCGGTACCGGGTCGCGCAGTGGGCAACGGGGAACATCGGGCTTCGCTCGTTGCGCGCCGTCATCGAACACCCGCAGCTCGACCTGGTCGGGCTCTATGTGTACTCCGACGCCAAGGTGGGACGGGACGCGGGGGAGTTGTGCGGCCTCGACCCCGTCGGCGTGACCGCCACCCGGGACATCGACGACATCCTCGCCGCCGCACCCGACTGCGTGGTGTACATGGGCGACCGGGCGGACATCGATGTGATGTGCCAACTCCTGGAGGGGGGGATCAATCTGGTTTGCACCCGTAGCGAGTTCCACCGACCGGCCGGCCTGGACACCGACATCCGCAACCGGATCGAGGCCGCGTGTGCAGAGGGCGGCACCACACTGCACAGCACGGGCGTCAGCCCCGGCTTCATCACCGAGGCCATGCCCTTCGTGCTCACCTCGATCCAGCGTCGGCTCGACTGCCTGACGATCGAGGAGTTCGCCGACATGTCCTCGCGGAACTCTCCGGAGATGATCTTCAAGCTGATGGGCTTCGGCCGTCAGCCCGAGGACTTCGATCCCACGGGGACGGCGCAACACGAGGTCGCCGCCTTCGGTCCCTCCCTTGCCATGGTGGCGGATGCGCTGTCGCTGCCCCTCGATGACATCGTCGGTACGGGCGAGGCTGCCGTCGCTCGGAAGACGACCGAGATCGCGGCCGGCACGGTGGAGGCCGGAACCGTGGCCGCGCAGCGGTTCGAGGTGAAGGGCGTGCACGGGGGCCGGACCCTGCTCCGCTTCCGGGCCAATTGGTACCTGACGACGGACGTCGAGCCGGCGTGGGACCTCCGCGAGACCGGCTGGCACCTTCTCGTCGAGGGCGACACGCCTCTCGACATCGACATCCGGTTTCCGGTCCCCGCGGAGGAGTACCCCACGATGTCGCCGGGCCTCACCGCCCACCGCCCGGTCAATGCGATTCCCTACGTCGTCGCCGCGTCACCTGGCATCCGGACGACGGCCGAGCTGCCCCAGATCATCGCCAACCTCGGACGGTGACGCCGCCTTCGTCGACGACGTGAGGGGTTCGGCGCTCGGGAGATCGATGACGAAGCAGGCACCCGCGACGCCGTTCTCGACCGTGATCCGTCCGCCGTGGGCCATGACGATCGCACGGGTGATCGCCAGCCCGAGACCGGTGCCCGTGCCGTCACGCGTCCTGGCGTCGTCGATGCGGGCGAACCGTTCGAAGATCCGCTCCCGGTCCTCCTCCGGGATCCCGGCGCCGTCGTCGCTGATCCTCACCTCGACCCGATCGGCGAGCTCCTGCACCGATGCCGTGACCGCGCCCGCTGCATGACGCTCGGCGTTCCCGAGGACGTTGCGCAATGCGCGTCGCAGCTGGTCGGGGTCACCCGTCGTCTGACCGGCGGACACGCGATTGGTGTCGACGACCACCCGTCCGCGGGACCGAATCCGTTGCGACTCCGCGAGCACCAGATCGTCGAGATCGACGGGGATGTGCGCGGGCGGATGCGGTTGCGCGTCGAGACGCGCCAAGGTCAGCAGGTCGTCGACGAGACGTTGCATCTCGGTCACCTCGAGGAGTGCCTCCCGCTCGCCGGATCTCCAGTCCGGCTCGTCCCGAGACGCGAGGTTGACCTCCAACCGTGCCCGGAGCGACGTCAGCGGGCTCTGGAGCTCGTGCGACGCGTCACTCACGAACGCCTGCTGCCGGTCGGAGGCCTGACTGAGGCGCGCGAGCATCGCGTTCATCGTCCGCGCGAGACGCCCCACCTCGTCGTCGGTGCCGGGCTCGGGCACCCTGCGGTGGAGCTCACCTTCACCGATCTCGCTGACTTCCGAGCGGATCGCCTCCACCGGCCGCAGCGCCCGGCCCGCGACCTTCCAGGTCGTGAGACCGACGAGGCCGGCCAAGAGGGGCAGGCCGAACGCCAGCACGATCGCGAGCCTGTCGGTCGTCTCGTCGACCGCACCGACACTGTCTCCGGCGTACACCGTCACCTTGCCGGTCGGCGTCGTGACGGTTCGGGCCGAGATGCGGAAGGTCCGGCCGAGACGGGGGATCTCACGGGTGATGAGGATCGGAGCGTCGGAACCCGGCGCGGTCGTGACGACCCGTCCCGCGCCGCGGAGGTTCTCGCTCGCCGCGAGGACCTTCCCCGACGCGCCGACGACCTGCGTGAATGCGGTGTCCTCGTTCGCGGCGGTGAGCGTCTCCGGCAGCGCGCTCCGCTTGGCGAGGCCTGCGACGTCGGCGGCACGCGTGTCGGCACTCCGTTCGAGGCTGGTCAGGAGTGTGTTCCTCTGGACTGCGAGCAGCACGAGCGCGCCGATGACCAGTGCGACGGTGACGACCAGGGTCGCGACGATCGTCGTGCGGATCCGGACGGTCGAGAACCAGCTACGCATCGGCGTCGATGCGGTATCCGGCGCCCCGGATCGTCTGGATCGTCGCCCGGCCGGACGGAAGGTCGAGCTTTCGGCGGAGTCTCCGTACGTACACCTCGACGATGTTGTCGTCCCCCTCGAAGGCGAAGTCCCACACGTGGTCGAGCAATTCGCGCTTGCTGACGGCTGAACCGGCCCGACGGGCGAGGAACTCGAGCACCGCGAACTCGCGCGGGCTCAGAGCGATCTCCTGGTCGCCGCGAAGACACAGGTGGGCGGCGGGGTCGAGGCGGAGGTCGCCGACCGTGATGACGGCCGGGCGTTCGTCCCGGCCCCGTCGGACCAGGGCACGCAGGCGTGCGAGCAGCACGACGAACGAGAACGGCTTCGACAGGAAGTCGTCGGCGCCGGTGTCGAGCGCTTCGGCTTCGTCGTACTCCCCGTTCTTCGCGGTGAGCATCAGGATCGGCGTCCAGTTCCCGGCGTCGCGGAGCTCGGCGCAGAGGCGATAGCCGTTGATGCCCGGGAGCATCACGTCGAGCACGATGGCGTCGTACTGGCGTTCCGTCGCCATCCACTTGCCCTCGGTGCCTTCGAGGGCGACGTCGACGGCGTAGCCCTCCTGCTCGAGGCCGCGCTTGACCGTGGCCGCGAGGCGCTTGTCGTCCTCGACGACGAGGATCTTCATTGCCACCTCCGAGGCGTCCTGCCCGGCTTCCGTCGCACGAAGCATCGGACCGGTCCGGCGACTCGCTCCACCGTATGGCCACCGGTTGAACGCTTGCTGAAAGTTCAGCGCTTCAGCGGATTGTCAGCGCGTGAGGTTCACCATGGGGCAGTGCTCGAGGACCGCCGATCGCGATCCCCCGAGACTCGAGCCCCGGAGAACGACGTGGACACGCGCAACGCATCGATCGAGCGTGACGGACGATGACCGCGACGATGGGTGGGGCGGTCGCGCTCCGGACCCGGGAACCCAACGCCGTCCCTTGGGCCCGAATTCGACGCGAGGCGCGTTCCGCCGCCTACGCGGTCGTCGTCGGCGTCGGGATTCTCCTGCTCGTCCGCCAGGCACCCACGATCGCCCGGGGGATCGTCACGATTCCGTCGGGGAACCCCGTCGGACTCGCGCTGACGCTGCTCTTCGGTGCGTCGACCTACTTCGCCGCCGCGGTCGCGCTCAAGGCGGCCTGCGGTCGGAAGCTCTCACTCCGGCGCACCACCGCGGTACAGGTCGCCGCGGCCTGCACCAACCGGATCGCGCCGATGGGCCTGGGCGGCATGGCCACCAACCTGCAATACCTCGAGCGCGACGGCGCCTCGCGAGGAGAGGCGGTCACCGCGATCGGCATCACGTCGATCGCCTCGTTCGTCGTCCATCTCACGGGAACGGTGGCCGTGCTGATGATGCTCCATCGCTCCGTGGGCCTGCCCAGCCTCGGCGTCTCGGTACCGATGTCACCGTTTGCGCTGTCACTCGGTGCGATCGGCGTCACCCTGGTCGCGGCGCTCATCGCGCGGTGTCTCGGGCCCCGGATCATGAGCTCGATCCGGGAGGCATGGTCCGGCGTCGCCGGGATGGCCCGTGACCGTCGCCGCGTCGCACTGCTGCTCGCCGGGACGATCGGCGTCACCCTCGGCCACGCACTCGCCTTCGCGGCCGCGGTAGCGGCCTTCGGGGTGCACGTGCCCATCCTCACCTTGATCGCGGTGTTCCTCGCCGGCTCCGCGATCGGCGCCGCCGCCCCGACACCGGGAGGCTTGGGTGCGGTCGAGGCCGCGCTCGTCGCCGGTCTGGCCACGGTCGGTGTGGCGGCAGCACCCGCGGTCGCCGGGGTCCTCGCGTTCCGACTGATCACCTATTGGCTTCCGATCGTGCCCGGCGCGTTCGCCCTGAAGATCCTGCGGCGCGACGCCCTCGCCCCGCGCGACCGCCCCAGCCGCATCGAGACCCGACGTGCCGGCCTAGGAGAGCTGGCGGACCGGGACGTTCGAGCATCCGGCCACGTCGGCGACGCTCATGCCTGCTCCGGGACGGGTGGGCGTGGATACACGGTGATCGAGGGCACCGAGAGGCTGGCGCCGCCCCGCAGCACGGAGTCGACCATGGCGACGAGCTCGTCGATGGCGATCAGTGAGCCGGCGAGGTAGCCGCGCGTCATCCAGCCGGTGCCGAGCTCCACGGCCAGGTCGGTGTCCCAACCGTTGGCGAACTCGGTCTGCGAGTCGCCTTCGCCGCCGGCGCAGTCGCCGACGACCAGGCGGGTGAAGCCGACGCCGGCTTCCTCCACCCGCCAGGCCTCCACGAGCTTGTCGAGCGCGGCCTTGCTCACGATGTAGGCCCCGAGGCCGGGCCACGGCGGCGTGAGCGATGCGCTGACCGACGACAGGAACATCGCGGTGCCGCCCGAGGTGCGGAGGTGGGGGATTGCGGCGGCAGTCATCTGCGCGGCGCCGATGACGTTGGTGTCGAGCACCTTGCGCCAGGTTTGGGTGTCGAGGTCGGCCAGGCGGGAGAGGGGGCCGATCGCCGGGGCGTACACGAGGGCGTCGATTCCCCCGAGCGTGGCGACCGCGGTCTCGACGGCCGACCGGCACGATGCGTCGTCGGTGACGTCGCACTCGATCGCGAACGTCGTGTCGCCGGCCTCCTCGACCGCAGCGTCGAGACGCTCCTTACGCCGCGCGAGCATCGCCACCTGCGCGCCCCGCTGGGCGAGCCCGATCGCGATCGAGCGCCCGAGCCCGCTCGATGCGCCTACGACGACAGTCCTCATGGTCCCGGATCCCCCTGATCGAGTGACGCGATGGTCCGACACTTGCATACGCGGCGAGGCCGCTCCCGACGCCCCGCTGCCGAGCGATGCGTCGAAGTTCCCACGGGTGACACGGGTGTCAGGTCGAGGAACCCAGCTGCCGGGCGAGCCAGTCCTCCATGTTGCGCGCCGACTGCTTCGCCACCGCAGCGTCGGGCGCCACTTGTTGAAAGCCGTGGCAGGCACCCGGGTAGACGTGCAGTGCCGCCGGCACGCCCGCCTGGTTCAGCCGGAGCGCGTAGTTGATGTCCTCGTCGCGGAAGCCGTCACAGGTGCCGACGGACACCAGCGCCGGCGGCAGGCCCGCGAGGTCGGTGGCCCGGGCCGGGGCGGCCGTCGCGGGTATGTCGTCGCGACCGTAGAGATCACCCAGATATGCCCTCCACCCGAACTCGTTGGAGTCGCGGTTCCACACCGGGAGCCCGTCGCTCCGACTCGAGTCCGTGATCTGGCGGTCGTCGAGCATCGGCGAGTCGAGGAGTTGGAACGACAGCGGCACCTCGCCCCGCTCGCGCGCGAGGAGGGTCAGCCCCGCGGCCAGACCGCCGCCCGCGCTGACCCCCATCACGCCGATGCGGTCGGGGTCGATGCCGAGCTCCGTCGCGTGCTCGTACGTCCACCGCAAGCCCTGGTAGCAGTCCTCGAGCGGTCCGGGGTACGACGCTTCGGGGGCCAAGCGGTAGTCGACCGACACGCCGACGAACCCGAGCTTGGGGCACAGCTTGTCGAACCAGGAGTCGTCGATGTCGTACGTGCCCATCACGTAGCCGCCGCCGTGGATCGAATACACGCACGGCAGGGGGCTGTCGGCACCCTTGGGCCGGTGCACGCGCACCCGTACGTCGGGATCGCCCGGGACGACGCGGTCGGTGCGCTCGACCGCATCGGAGAGCGGTGGCGCCGGAAAGGGCGTGCGCAGCGTAGGAAGGATCTCGGCGGTGAGCACGAGTGAGAAGCCCGCGATCGCCGCGGCGATCTCCGGATCGAGCGAGTCCTGCGGTGTCACCGTCATGAGGGCTCCGATCTCTGCGTGCCGAGGCGCGGGAGTGCGGCGAGAGCATATGGTCCGTCGAACAGGCGTGTCGCTCGGGCGCGTGCCGACGATGGGGGCGTTCGTGACGGCACGGGGCGGAACGGCGGTTGCGCCGGAGCGACGCCTTCACGCCGTACCGCTGCGGCGGTGGACCGTCGGGCTCATCGCGGCGGCGCTGCTGGGAGCAGCCTGCTCGCACGGGCACTCCGACGCCTCTCGCACGACCACGTCGTCCCGCGCCACTTCGTCGACGGCGAAGGTGTCGTCGGCGGCGCCGGGCACACCACCCGAGGTCGCTGCGGCTGGCGACGATTTGCCGCGGCCCGGTCTCGACTAAGCCACCAGCCGCGCGACGACGACGTCGCGCATCAACCGCAGCAATGTCGCGCGACTCGAGGTCTCGTGGCGGCAGGCGCCGGAAGGTCTGGGCGCGTTGACGACGTCCCCGCTGGTCCTCGGCGACACCGTCTACGTCGAGGACGGCAAGGGCACCGTCTA
>JAODBH010000056.1 GCA_025463865.1 Actinomycetes bacterium
CGCGCCCGCGGCGTCGGCGGGCGGGCTCTTCGCCGACCTGCGCGACGACGGCGTCCTGCAAGCTCACTGATCGCCGTCGTCGTCACGGTCACCGCGAAGCGCCTTCCGTGCACCGGTCGATATCCCGGAGATGGTCACACCCCCTCGGTAGCCTGATTCCGGCATGGACGCCTGCGACACGCTGAGCCTTCTCGCCCTGGATCCCGAGCTCCCGGACCGCGTCGCGTTCCGCGAGACCATCCCCGCGCGCCTGGCCCGCACCGGTACGGCCACCGACCCGCTCCACCCGAAGGTGCTCGAGCGTTTGGCGGGTCGCGGCATCGAGTCGCTCTACACGCACCAGGCCGAGGCGATCGACGCGCTCCGGGCCGGGCGTCACACTGCGATCGCCACCGGCACCGCGTCGGGCAAGTCGCTCTGCTACCAAGTGCCCATCGTGGAGTCGGCCCTGGCCCGCAGCGGCGACACCGCGCTCATGCTCTATCCCACCAAGGCCCTCGCGCAGGACCAGCTGCGCGCACTCCACGAGTGGCTGGTGCCCGACCTCGTCGCGGTCACCTACGACGGCGACACCCCCGTCGACCAGCGGATCTGGGCCCGGAAGCACGCCAACACGCTCCTCACCAACCCGGAGATGCTCCACCAGGGCATCCTCCCCTTCCACCAGCGCTGGGCCACGTTCCTCATGCGGCTCCGCTGGGTCGTGATCGACGAGCTGCACACGCTGCGGGGCGTGTTCGGCAGCCACGTCGCGCTGCTGCTGCGCCGGCTGCGCCGGCTGTGCGCGCACTACGGCTCCTACCCCACCTTCTGCTTCGCGAGCGCCACCATCGGCAACCCGGCCGACCTCGCGAGCGCGTTGTGCGGGCTCCCGGTCGACGGCGTCACCGACGACGGCTCGCCGCGCGGTGAGCGCTCCTTCGCGGCGTGGCAACGCCCGTTCATCGGTCCCGGCGGGTACGCCCGCACGTCGGCATACTCCGAGACGGCGTTCCTGCTCGGCCGCTTCGTCCGCGACGGGCACCAGACCCTCGCGTTCACCCGCTCGCGACGCGGCAGCGAGCTCGTGGCCGCGAGCGCCCGTCGGAACCTCGAGGTCGAGGCACCCGAGATGGCCGGGCGGGTGGCGTCGTACCGTGCCGGCTACCTCGCGAGCGAGCGCCGCGAGCTCGAGGAGTCGTTGGTCACCGGCGAGCTCGCCGGCCTCGCGGCCACCAACGCGCTGGAGCTCGGCATCGACGTCGGCGGCCTCGATGCCATCGTGATGAACGGCTTTCCCGGCACCCTCGCCTCGATGTGGCAGCAGATCGGGCGGGCCGGCCGCACCGGGCAGCGCGCCGCGGCCGTGCTCGTCGCCGGTGACGATCAGCTCGACCAGTGGTACCTCCGCCATCCCGGCGAGCTCCTCGGCCGCGCGCCCGAGGCTGCGGTGATCAACCCCGACAACCCGTTCGTGCTCACGCCCCACGTCGCCTGCGCGACCCACGAGCTGCCGCTCACCCACGCCGACGACGTGTACTTCGGCGCCGGCCTCGACGACGCCGTCCGCGATCTCGTGTTCCGCGACCTGGTGCGGCTCCGGGGTGGCCGGATGTTCTGGGCCGGGCAGGAGCCGCCCGCGCCCAAGGTCGGTCTGCGGAGCGGATCCACGGTGGAGTTCCAGCTCGTGGCCCGCAACGATCACGGCGGCCATCTCGTGGGCACCGTCGACGACGCTCGCGTCTTCGCGGTCGCGCATCCCGGCGCGATCTACGTCCACCTCGGGCGCCAGTACCGCGTCGACACGCTCGACCTGGTCGACCGCATCGCGTGGATGGAGCCCGCAGACGACGCCGACGAATACACCCAGACCCGCGAGGAGACCGACATCACCGTCATCGACGACGAACGGTCGATGCCGTGCGGTGACGGCGTGGCCCACCTCGGCACGGTCGAGGTGACGACGCGGATCCTCGCCTACCAGCGTCGGCGCGCTTCCACACGTGAGGTCCTCGAGACGGTGCCGCTCGACCTGCCCGAACGGACGCTCACCACGCGCGCGTGCTGGTACACCCTGCCAGCCGCGGCCCTCGTCGCCGCCGGCGTCCAGCCGTCACAGGTGCTCGGCGCGGTGCACGCGGCGGAACACGCGCTCATCGGGCTGCTGCCCCTGTTCACCATCTGCGACCGGTGGGACGTCGGTGGCGTCTCGATGGCGATGCACCCCCAGACGTTGCAACCCACGATCTTCGTGTACGACGGCTACGCCGGGGGTGCCGGCATCGCCGACCTCGCCTACGCCGACGTCCGCGAGCACGTGCAGGCCACCCTCGAGCTCGTCCGCGACTGCGCGTGCGACGACGGCTGCCCCAGCTGCGTGCAGTCGCCGAAGTGCGGCAACCTCAACGAGTACCTCGACAAGGGCGCCGGGCTCGCGATCCTCCGCAGCCTCAGCGGCTGAGCACCGGTCGCGGATACCGACGATCCGCCGTCCCGGGCCGGGGGGCGGACCCGGGACGAACGGATCGTGGGATCTCGAGCTCGAACACGACGCTGCAACCTTCCCGACGTCGGGACGCCCGCGGTACGACGGATCGGGCCAGGGCGAGTGCGGGCTCGTTGTCGGCCTGGATCTCGGCCCGGAGACGCCATCCTCCGAGGTCATCCGCGGCCCATCCCGCGCCCAAGCCGACGAGGAGGCGACGGGCCAGCCCCCGACGCCGGAACGCCTCCGCAACCACGACCGCGAGCTCGGCCGAGGGGGGCCGGGCCAACCCCCGACCCGCCTCCGGCGCGGCGGAGGGCACGAGCTGGGCGAGACCCACCAACGACCGGCCGACGACCGCGACCACAGCCCGGGTCGACGGGTGCACCGGCACGAACAATCGGGAGAAGAAGACCTCGGGAACCGAGTGCACCGGAGCGTGGAACCGCCGAAACCGCGATTCGGGACCGAGCTCGCCGAAGAACCGACGCACCTCCCGCTCGTCGGTGCACCGCAGATCTCGGATCGACGCCGATTCGAGTCTTGTCACAGAACTCACTATCGGCTCGCGGGTTGCATGATGCAACCCTGCAGATCACGGCCTCGCTCCCGCCACCCGATCGATGTCGGCGGCACACTCCGACCCGGTCTCGAAGCAGTCCGCATCGATCTCGGCCCGGGCGTGGCCGCGCGCGACCAGCCCGTGCGAGCGCTGCAGGACCCGGATCCGGGCTCCGTTGGCGCTCGCCGCGCACGCGAGGAGCTCGGCGCCGTTGCGTTCGACCGTCGAGCGCGCCGCGGCACACGCGGAACCGGCCGTCATCCCCAGCGCGATCTGATCGGCAGCCGCCAGCGCGCCGACCTCGGCCGCGGTGTCGGCCCGCGCGCGGACGGCCGCCGCTCCGCCGAGCCGGGCGAGACCGAGCAGGAGCACTGCGCCGAGGGCCACGACACCTGCGAGGAGCACGGTCGCGCTCCCGGCCTCGGCCCGCGTCACCGCTCCACCCGGATGGTGACGCTCGCGCGGAGCTCGGGGTCGGCGAGCATCGGGCCCACCAGCGGCACGTCGGTGCGCGACCGGTCGGTGACGGTGACCGTCAGCTCGCCCCCGACGTCGGGACGCGGTCCGAGTTCGACGCGTGCGCCGGGAAGGACGTGCTGCGCCGCCGCCTCGGCGCGGGCCGGATCCGGGTCCACGCTTGCGGCCCGGGCCGCCTCCCGGGCCGCGTGGACCACTGCCACCTCGTCGCGCGCCAAGAGCGCGACCTGGATCAACAGCAGACCGAGGATCACGATCACCGGGAGGCCGAGCGCGAGCTCCACCGTGGCTTGCCCACGCTCCGCTCCCGGCCTGGCCGACGTTCCCGACCGGAGCCGGGCATGCACGCGGGCCGCCCGCACTCACAGGACCCGATCGATGACCGTGTCGAACAGGTGCTCGATCGCGTGGCTCTGGGTAGCCCAGGTGACGAGCATGGTGGCGACCGCGGCGGCGCCCAGGATGACCAACGCGTACTCGGCGGTGGTCTGACCGAGCTCCCCGGTGGTGCGGTGCTGTGCGCGCGTGACGAATCGGTGCAACACGGTGGTTCCTCCTGCATTGGGTGTGGATTCGATGTCGGGAGTCGGACCAGCGTCAGAGCCGGTGCAAGCCGGCCACGAGCACCGGAACCACGGTCAGGAGACCGAACGCGGGGAGAACGAGGAAGACCAGGGGAAAGAGCAGGCGGATCGACATCGAGCGGGCCCGCAGTTCGGCCGAACGGCGTTGCTGCTCACGACAGTCGGCGGCGACCCGGGCCAGCTCGGGGCCGACGGCGACGCCAAGCCGCTCGGTCGCGCTCAACGCGTCGACGAGGTCCGCGAACGCGGGTACCGGGCCGAAGCCGCGCGCGAGCGCGGCGGGGAACGTCGCGCCGAGCTGGTGCGCGCGCAGCACCCCGTCGATGGGTCCGGCACACGACGGTGGTACCCAGCGCCGGCTCTGCTCGAGCGCCAACAGCGGCGTCGAACCGGAGGCGATGGCCACGCTGAGCACCTCGACGAGGATGGGCAGGTCGCGCCCGTGCTGCACACCGAGCGACCTGCTCACCCGCCGCGAACGCCAGCGTCGCGACACCGAGCCGGCGACGCCGACGTGCCGCCACCCGTGCGCCGGCTCGCCCCCGGCCGAGCGCCGTTCGACCGGAATGGACCCCGCGAACGGGCGAACGCGGGTCGGCGGCGTGCGACGAGCGGCGACGACGAAGGGAGCGCCCACGACGAAGCCCCAAGCGAGCGCGAGCGCCGTGATCACCGTGGAACCGCCACGATGCGACGGATCCACAGGACCGCCACCAGCTCCAGAGCCAGCCCGCAGATGAGGCAGGCGCGCCCTACCTCGGTGCCGAACGTGGCCGACTGGGTTCGAGGATCCGCCACGGTGGACACCACGAGGAAACCCAGCGGAGCGGCGCCTACGACCCAGGCCGACAGGCGCGCCTGGACCGAGTGGATGCGACTCTCGGCCTCTGCCGAGCGCCGGTCGCGCAGCCCCCGCGCCAAACCGTGCAGTGCACTCGCGGCGGGCGCACCCGACTCCACCGCGATCCCGAACGCGCCGGCGACGGCCCGAACCTCGGGGACGTCGCGACCAGCGACCCAGCGCGCCAACGCATCCGTCAGCGGCAGCCCATGACGGACGCGTGCCCGTACCCGGTCCAGGTCCGCGGCGAGCGGACCCGAGCGGTCGGCTTCGCCCGCGATCGACTGCTCGAGCGACGCGCCCGCCGCGAGCTCGAACGCCACGCGTTGCATGAGCCCCGGCAGCTCCCCGACCAGCGCGTGGTCGCGCCGACCGCGCGACAGGTGCAGTCCGGCAGGGCCGCCGACGAGCACGAGGACCACGAGCAACGGCGCAAGGAACGGGATCAGCGCGGCACCGACAAGCCCGGCGACCCCCGCCGCGGTCAGCACGCCGATCACGGCGTCCTCAGGGGAACACGGGATCATCGCGGCGTCGAGCGCGTGCGCGAGCGGAGCGCGCACGCCCGCGGGAAGTTGTCGGGATCCGGGCGTGCGTAGGGGCACCGCGCGGTGGCGCATGCCGACGCGTCGCGCTCGCGCCCACGCGTAGACGCAGCCGACGGCCGACCCGAGCGCCACGACGGGTGGCGAGATCATCGACGGACCAGGCGTCGCCCGGGCCGCCGGGGCCGGTCGACGACCGCCAGCTCCCCGTCACGCAGAATCGTCATCGGGTGCACGCTCCCGCCGTCGGGCGAGACCTCCCCGACCTCGACGACGCGTCGGGACCCGTCGTGGTCCCTCGCGACCGTGACGACGAGGTCGACGGCCGATCCGATCTGCGCGCGGATCGCGGCATGGGGAAGGCCGACCCCGGCCATCAGGGTCAACGTCTCCAGCCGGGCCAGCGCGTCGGCGGCGCGATTGGCGTGGACCGTGGCGAGCGAACCCGCGTGACCGGTGTTGAGCGCGAGGAGGAGATCGAGCGCCTCGCCGCCACGGACCTCACCCACGATGATCCGGTCGGGGCGCATCCGCAACGAGGTGCGGACGAGATCCCGTACCGTCACCGCGCCGACACCTTCCGCATTGGCCGGCCGGGCCTCGAGCCGGACCACATGCGGTCCCGGGAGCGCGAGCTCGGCCGTCTCCTCGATCGTGACCACACGCTCGGTCGCGTCGATCGCGCCCGCCAAGACGTTCACCAAGGTCGTCTTGCCGGTGCTGGTGCCGCCGGCCACGACGATGTTGCGGCCGGCGGCCACCGCCCCCGACAGGAGCGAAGCCGCCGCCTCGCCGACCTGGAAATCCGCCAGGGTGCAGGGCCGGCGCCTGAATCGCCGGATGGTCAGATGGGCGCC
>JAODBH010000057.1 GCA_025463865.1 Actinomycetes bacterium
GTCAGGCGTCGTCGGGGTAGAGGGGCGGCCCTTCAGAGGGCCGGGAGATGGGTCCGAAGGTGGCCTCGTACCGGGTCAGGTTGTCGTTGATGGCCCGGATGATGTCGAACATGAGCGTGGGCGGGACCTTCACCCGGACCGCGACACGCGCGGGGATGCGGACGGCGGGGGCGCCCGTCTCGTCGGTCCCTTGCTCCGCCGGCATCGTGGACGCGAAGTCGAGCGTGAACTCGTGTGCGGTATGCCAGACGTTGAGGAAGTTGGCGTAGACGCCCGCTTCCATCTCGGGCGTGATCTGCACGTCGAAACGGACCTGCGGCTCGGGGCCGGGCTCTGCAGCGCTCATCGCGGCATCGTAGGCGTCAGCAGTCTCGACGCAGCACGACCGCACGGGCGATCGCACCCCACTCGTAGATCGCCCGCCACGCGACGGGCTGCGACGGGTGCACCGAGACCATCTGCACGTTGCCCGCCCAACACCGGCCGAGGAGCAGCTTCGCCCGGGTGACCTGGTCGGTGGACACGACGACGATGAGCGACTTCCATCCGTGTCGAGTCGCGAGCTTGGCGAGCGAACGGGCTTCACCACGCGTCGTCTTGGGCACCGGATGGAAGCAGACGATCTGCTTGCCTCCGAACCGGAAGACCCGGTTACCGGAGGTGAAGCCGTTGGGTCCGTTCTGCTTGCAGGGTTCCAGGTTCCGGTCCGGATCCGACAGCACGATCGTGGGCGCGAGGTCCTTGAGCGAGAGTTGGTACACGCGACCCAGCCGAGGCCCGTTGCCGCCGAGCATCACGATCGCGTCGGCGGGATGGGGGTTGTCGGTCTTGTCGGGCTTCACGAACAGCACGAACGTGGAACCCGCCCAACCCAGCACGAGGATGGCGATCAACCCGATGGCGATGGTGCGGTGTTTGCGCCGAAACGCGGCTGCATCGCGCGCCATCGGCTTCTCCGCCATCGTCGTCATCGTCCCCGGGCCCTTCCGCGTTGAGCGGGCATTCTCGCGGAGACGACCACGCTCCGTCAGGTCGGGCGGATCCGACCCGCCGGCCCGGGCCCTACCGGCCGGAGCCGGTCGCGCTAACCTGCGTGCTCCACGCGGACGTGGCTCAGCGGTAGAGCATCACCTTGCCAAGGTGAGGGTCGCGGGTTCAAATCCCGTCGTCCGCTCCACACGACATGCAGGTCAGGGCGCCTCTTAGGCGCCCTGACTCGCGTCTCGGAGCGCTCCGATCTCGGCGCTTGTCCGTACCAGCTTCGGCGGCAGCGCGCACGAACACCGCGTCCGAGGCCGTCGGCGGGATCCTGTCGCGCGCGGTTTCAGGCATCGGGGCAGGTGGGCTGTTCTGGGATCGAGGGTTCCGGGGCCCAACCTTCACCTCGAACCCTCGACAGGAGCGCTAGTGGGCGACGCGGCGGGGCCTGATCTTGAGGTTGTTGAGGATGTCGTAGACCTGCTGTCGACGAGCGGCGGAGACGCGTTGGCCAATGACCCAGCTCACGAGCAGAGTTCGGCCCTGCTCTTCGAACGTATATGAGCCGAGCCGGGCCTTCACTGCGCTGCTGAGGTCGAAGTTGAGCTGACCGTCCCTGGAGGTGGCTCGTCCGGTGCAGGGAGAGAGGTCGCCGAACGTGGCCTCGATACCGGTCGCGGAGTCGAAATGCGGGCGGGGCGGAATGTACGAGTGGGTATCGCTCGCGCTTCCCGGGATGTTCTCGGTGACCCAGACGAACGCGTCGCGTTCGGTCAGTCGTTTGAGCGCGGCGATCGGTACGAGATCGCAAAGGCCTCCGGGAACCTGTTTCGGATGCGCCTCGCGGTGTAGTGGGTACGTGCCGAGCGCGATGACTTCAGGCCGATCACCCTTGGGAGTGAGGTTGCGCGCGGCCACATGCCAGCCCGCGGGAGCTTGGACCGAGACCGTGCCATCCGGATTCGAGAGTGTCTTGGTGCTTTGCTCTGGTAGTGGCGCTGGTTGCTTGCCGGTCCCGTCGTCGAGCACCGTGACCTGCCCGCCCTTGCCGATGCTGATGAGTGCCGGCCTGCTGGCGCCCGAGCTCACTCCGTCGTCCGACGCGTAGATCGTCCCGTCGGGTGCGACCGCGACGCCTGAAGGCCGGAATGGGCCGGTGATTCCGGGAATCGAGTTCAGGCTGAACCGGATGAGGGGCGTGAACCCGCCCGCGTCCGCCCGGTCGATGGCGTAGCCGTAGTCGGCGACGTAGATCGCGTTCGTCGGTCCGGCGGCAAGCCCGGCGACGTACGGGCCCCAACTCTTCAGCGCCTGTCCCGTCGGCGAGAACTCGAACAACCGCTTCTGCGAGAAATCCGAGACGAACAGGTGCCCGTCCGAGTTGACGGCAAGGTTACGGGGGACGAACGAGGACGAGAGCCCGTCCAATGTCACGCTCCCTGACCCGATCACGGTCGTATGGTTTCCGTCGGGGGCGAAGCGCTGGACGCCGGCGTCGTCGACGACGAACAGCGACCCGTCCGGACCGACTGCAACGTCCCACGGCTGCACGACCGACCCGCTGGTCGTCGGCGCGCCGTTCGCACCGCCGCCGTCGCCCGCGACGGTGTGGATGATCCCGTCGGGCGTGATCGACCGCACGCGGGCGTTGCCGGTGTCCGCGATGTAGGTCGTCCCGTCCGTGGCGACGGCGATTCCGTGCGGCTCGGTGAGCTGGGCGTCGGTCGCAGCGTGGCCGTCGCCGGCGAACCCGGGAGTTCCGGTGCCCGCGACCACGGCGAGCTCCCCGGTGCTCGGCCGGCGCAGGATCTGGTTCGTTCCCTGGTTCGCGATGAGGAGGTTGCCGTCCGACGCAAGGGCAAGAGACACGGGACGGTTCAGCGCAACCCCGGAATCGGGTGCTGTCGTCGCCGGCTCCGGCTTCGTCCGGACCCGGTTGCCGCGCGACGAGATCGCGAACGCGCCGATGCCGACCGCGACCAGGAGCGCGATCGCGGCAACCGCGACGAGGCCGAGGAAGCGACGCGACCGATGTGGCCGGCGCTCCACGTCGACGGGGACGACGCCGTCCATCTGGTGGGCCTCGAGCGCGTCGCCGTAGCGGCGCAGCTGCGCTTCGAGATCAAGCATGCGTCTCGACCTCCAGTTCCTTGCGCAGACGATCCAAGCCGCGCCGCAGTTGGTTTCCGACCGCCGAGACGCTGATCCCGATGGCCTCGGCGGCTTCGGCGTAGGTCCATGCGCAGCCGCAGATCAGCCAGACCGCCGCGCGCTGGCCGTTCGGGAGTGCCAAAAGCGCGGGGATCAGGCCCGGCTCGACCTCGGTCGCGCCGATGGCTTCGGGTGCAGGTAGCACGACGGTGCGGCGGGGCCGGGTCCGGCTCACGGCGACGCGATACAGGGAGCCGACGGGGTTGGCCATCGCTCGCACGCCGTCCCAGTGCTCCCAGGCGAACGACAGGGCCTCGGCCGTCCCATCT
>JAODBH010000062.1 GCA_025463865.1 Actinomycetes bacterium
CCGGACCGGAAGGCACCGCCGTGGTCGAGGGTGCGACCGTGGTCGTCGTCCCCGGTGTGGTCGACGTCGGGCCGTTCCGCGTCGTCGAGGGCGCGGTGCCGCGGCGCGACCCGGAGGACGAACACGCGGCTGCGGCGACCGCGAGAGCTCCGGCCATTGCTCCGGTCAGGAAGTTCCGTCGGTCGATCACGAGACCCGCAACGTCGCACGCGCCGGATGAGAAGGCAGTGAGACGTCGGATCGCAGAGCCGCGTCACCGGTCGCCGGGTTCAACGCGCGTTCAGGAACGGTGGCGCAAGGTCGGCGCGTGACCCACCGTCGATCCATGCACCGAGCGAACAGCCGAAAGGACACCGGCGATGATCGCGATCCAGAACGCCTACGGCCCTCCTGACCGGGCATACCCGTTGCGGGTCCTCGTCGTGCTCCCCACGCTCGACGAGGCCGACAACATCGAAACCGCGCTGCGCCGCATCCGGGCCGAGCTTCCCTCGGCCGACGTCGTGGTCGTCGACGACGGCAGCGCAGACCGCACGCCCGAGCTGGCCCAGGCCACGGCCGAGGAGCTCGGCCGGATCCGCGTGCTCCGGCGGATCGGCCCGAAGGGGTTGGGCCCTGCGTACCGCGCCGGTTTCGGGGTCGGCCTCGGTGAGGGGTACGACGTGCTCATCGAGATGGATGCCGACCTCTCCCACGACGCGCGCGATCTCGAGTCGCTCGTCGACTGCATCCGGCGAGGGGCGGACCTCGCGATCGGCTCGCGGTACGTGCACGGCGGAGCGACTCCCGGTTGGCCCCGACGGCGCCGGCTCCTGTCGCAGGCCGGCAGCCTGTACGCCCGGTCCCTCCTGCGCCTCGACGTCCGGGACGTCACGTCCGGCTTCCGTGCCTATCGCGCCGGCCTGCTGCGCGCGATCGACCTCGCCTCCGTCGACACCACCGGCTACGGATTCCAGATCGACATGACCGATCGGGCCCGGCGAACCGGCGCGGTGATCCGCGAGGTACCGATCGTCTTCCGGGACCGGACGGCCGGCGAGTCGAAGATGTCGGCGCGCATCGTCCGCGAGGCCCTGCTGCTCGTGACGCGCCGAGCGCTCGGGAACTGTCATGCTCCAGCGGCGGTACGGGCGCCCGACGGCTCCGGACGTTGGCATCCTTCATTGGTGCGACCGGGGCTGCGTGCGCGGGACTGAACGGCTGCACCCGACAGGAAGACACACACGAGTGGAGAACGGCGGGCTCGCGAGTTCGAGCCGCATCCGCGATCACGAGCCGGCGAACGACTGATGGCGACTCGCGCGCGCCCCGTGGGCCCGGAAACCGGAACGCCGCCGTACCGCCGGCTCGCGCTGCTCGGGCTCGGCGTGGTCGCGAACGCCGTGCTCGTGATGGTGGCGCCGAGGCACGGGCCCGGGAGTGCGGCGCTCGTCGCGGTCGCCACGGCCGCGTGCGGATGGCTGGCGTACCTCGAGTGGCAGCGCCCGCGCCTCGGCGGAGGCCTGGTTGCCGCCGCGGTCGTCGTCCTGATCGCGGTCGCGGTGATCACGCCGCCCCGGACGTCGAACGACCTCTGGTCCTACGGAACCTACGGCCGCATGGTCGTAGCCCACGACGCGGATCCGTACACGGCGACCCCGAGCCAGTTCCCGCACGATCCGATCGCCCGACGGGTGAGCCGGATCTGGATGCACCGCCCCAGCGTCTACGGGCCGGTATGGCTCGGCGTCGCCACCGTCGACGCCGCGCTCGTCGGCTCGAGCAAGGCCGGCAACCGGTTCTTCTTCCAGGGCATCGCCGCGCTCGCGGCGTCCGCGGTGCTGCTGCTGATCTGGCGGCGGACGCGGAGCCCGGCCGCAGTGCTGTGGTTGGGGCTGCAACCGGCATTCCTTGCGGTCGCGGTCAACGGCGGCCACGCCGACCTGCTGATCGGACTGGGGATCCTGGTTGCCGCGATGTGCGCCGCGCGAGGGCGCGGATGGGCGGCCGGGGTCGTCATCGGGCTCGTCGCGCTCATCAAGCTCACCGCGCTGCTCGCCCTCGTCGGGATCGTGCTGTGGGCCTGGCGGGCGCGGAACCGGCGGGTGCTCATCGGCGCCGCGGTCGGCAGCGCGTTGACGATCCTGATCGGCTACGCGCCGTTCCTCGGGGACGCCACGCGCGTCCTCAAGGGCGCCGACCACACGGTGACCGCGGCCTCGCCGTGGAACGGGATCGCCGATCTCCTGGTCGGGCACAGCGCCGGGCGCAACGTCGCCCACCCGTTGCTCTCCACCCCGACCCTCGAGACGATCTTCTACGCCGGACTCGTGCTCGTCGGGTTGCTTGCCCTGCTCATCGGGCGCGAAGCAGCCAAGGCCGACGACCCTGCTCTCGCGGTCGGGGTGACCACCGCGGCCTACCCGCTCGGCGCCTCGTACTCGTTCCCGTGGTACGCCAACTGGGCATTGCCATCCGTCGCCGGGTCGGCCCCGGCCCCCATCGCCTGGGTGATCTGGTTCCAGGCCGCCGCGGCGCTCGTCGTCCTGAAGATGCGTGACCATTCGACCGGCACGCTCGGGGACTCGATCTTCCGGATCGTGCTCAGCGATGTCGTCCCGCTGGTGCTCCTGGTCGCGTTCGTCGTCTATGGCCTCCGTTCCGGAAAGCCGCGCGCATCGACCGGAACCGGCGAGATCGGCATGGCACCGGCCGGAGCACCCGGCCCCGCGGGCCACCGCTGAACCCGCGAACGAGCCGGGTCCATGCCGTTCCCACCATGGGCGCGGCCGGGCCGGGCACTACGATCCCAGCACCATGTCGACGTCCGAGCTGCTGCCGAGACCCACGAACGCCGGAATCCCCGGCGATCCCGTGGTCTCCCCAGCAGTAGATAGTCGGCCCGATCGCAGGCTGCAGCGTCGGCGCTGGCTGATCGCATGGCTCGTGGCCGTCGTCGTCTTCGTGATCGTGATCGGTGTGCCGACCTCCCGGCCCCAGATCTTCGTGATCATCTGCCTCGGTCTGATCGCGTCGAGTGTCGGAACCGACACCAACTGGAAGCGCGTCATCATCGACTTCCTGCCGTTCTACGCGGTGCTCGCGCTGTACGACTTCCTGCGCGCGTCCGCCGGGAAGTGGCTGGAACCCCACGCGCTCCCGCAGATCCGGATCGACCAATGGCTGTTCGGCGGCACGGTGCCGACGGTCCGGCTGCAGCGGGCCCTCTACACGCCGGGCGTCGCGCACATCTGGGACTACGCGTCATTCGCCGTCTACATGACCCACTTCATCGTGCCGTTCGTGGTGGCCGGGTTGCTCTGGAAGTACCAGCACGATCGCTTCTACCGGTACACGGCACTCTTCGTCGGGCTCACGTTCTCGGCCTTCGTCACCTACGCCATCTACCCGGCGGTCCCGCCGTGGATGGCGAGCCAGAACGGTCAGATCCAGCCGACGTCGAAGATCATCGACGAGATGTGGACCCACATCGGACTGTCGAACGGCTCGAACGTGTTCTCCGGCGCCGGCCACTTCGCCAACCCCGTCGCCGCGGTGCCGTCGCTGCACGCGGCGTACACGATGCTCATCGTGTTGTTCTTCTGGAAGGGCGCCAAGCGTTGGCGGCCGCTGCTCGTCCTCTACCCGCTCGGGATGGCGTTCGCACTCGTCTACACCGGCGAGCACTACGTGATCGACATCCTGCTCGGGTGGGCGTACGCCGCCACCGTCTTCGTCGTCGGCTCGAAGGCGTTCGACACGTGGCAGAGCCGGGACGCGGCCGCGGCGTCGATCACCGAGTCGCCACCCTTGTCGCCCACGTACGCCGATCAAGGCGCGGGCTAGGCCGAGGCAGGGCCCGGACCGCGGCTCAGCAGTCGGGTTCGGCCACGGTGCCGTCGGGAGCGACCGTCCGGCACAGGTGTGCACTGGCGAGCTGCTCGGCCGTCACCCGGGCTCCCGTGAGGTCGGCACCGGTGAGGTTCGCGCCGTGGATGTCGGCGCGGGAGAGGTCGGCTCCGGTCAGGTCGGCGTAGCTCAGGTTCGTGCCCGCCAGCTTCGTGCCCACCAGGCGCGCCCGGGCCAGCAACGCACCGCCCAGGTCGGAGTGGGCGAGGTCGACCCGGGTGAGGTCGGCGTGACTCAGGTCGACGTCGTAGAGCTGTGACTCCGGAAGGCGCGCACCTTCCATGAAGTTGCCGGCGCACGCGGAGCCGGGCCGGATGCGGCACGCTCCGATCCGGGTGTGCTCCGAGTTGTCGCACGCGCCGAGGGCGAGCACGAGCGACAAGCACGCAACCAGCGCCCACCACCACCGCCGACGCGTCATGGCCGGGCCACTTGGCGCAGGATCGCGACGCCGTCGACCGTGGCCACGCGGTGCCAGCCACCCTGCGCGAGGTACCGACGGAACTGCGGAAACTTGTCCGGGGGGTAGTGCGAGGCCTGACGTTGGTTGGCGGTCGACATGTCGGCGATCAGCACGGGCGGGTGGTGCTCGAGGTCGTCCACGAAGTCGCGCCACGCACCCGGGACCGCGTAGCGCTCGCCGACGTGGTCGAGCGGCCGGCCGCCGCTCGTGCCGGTGACGAAGCCCGTCGTCGCGAAGCGCACCGCGGGCCGGCGGTTCGACGACCAGTAGACCTCCGGGGCCTGGCCCCACACGAGCACGCGCTGGGCGGGCGAGGTGTGCGCAGCCACGTAGGCGCCGACGGCCAGCGCGACGCGGGTGTCGTGGCTCTCACGGCCCGTGAACGCGGGCCAGAGGAAATACGCCGCCGGCACGATGGCCAGGATCGCGACGAGTGCGGCGGCCGGCAGGCGCCGGAGACGCGGGACCGAGGTGAGGCCCCGGACCCCGAGCAACGCGAGTGGAGGGAGGAGCTGCAGGTAGTAGTGGCCGAAGAAGCGCAGGCCGGCGACCACCGCGACGACGCCGCTGGCCAGCCACAGCCAGAGATCGAGGTCCTCGCGCCAATGACCCGACGCGAAGAGCGCCAGGAGCACGAGCACCAGGCTGCCGAACAGGAACCAGAGGGTCTGGTGATACCCGAGGCGGAGCGCGTAACCGAGGACACCGTTCGCGTCGAGGTACGACCCGTTGCTCGTGAAGACCCAGCGGAAGAAGTCGTGCCAGCCGAAGACGGCCGCCGTCACGGCGATCACCGCGGCGAACGTGCCGAGGAGGAGCGCGATGCCGCGCCACCGGCGGAGCCGCCACGCGAGCCAAACGAGCGGCACCAGCGCGACCAGCGCGGTCTGCTTGGTCAACGTCGCGACCGCGAGGACCGCTCCGCTCGCGGCGCTGCGCCCCCGCATCCCGAGCAGGAGCGCGCCGGTCATGCTCGGCAGCATGAAGACCTCGAAGCTCGCGGCTTGGGCGTCGAGCGGTCGGAAACCGCTGGCCGCCAACAGGTACAGCAGCCCGGCGACGAGGCCGACGTGCCGCCAGCGGAACCGGCGTCGGGCCTCGACGCCGATGAGGAAGGCTGTGAGCGCCTGCGCGAGCACCGCCAGGACTCGGACCGGCCCCAGGTCGGAGGATCCGGTCACGCGGAACACCGCGGCGTAGATGTAGGGCACGACGGGCGGCTTGCGGTCCACCGTGTCGACGTAGAGGCGCGCGCCGTGGACCAGCGATTGGGCCTGCGTCGCGAGATACGCCTCGTCCGAGTTGAAGATCCGGTTCGAGAACGTCGGCAGGCGCAGCACGACGGCGACCGCCAGCAACGCGAGGAACAGGAGACCGAGACGGGACCCGTCGACCGGGGAGCTGCCGGCGCCGGGAACGCCGCCGACGCCGGGCGCGTCGACCACCTTCATGGCTCGGGCTCCCCTGGATCGGCTGACGCGGTCGGGGCGATGCTAGTGACCTGACCACGGCCGACCCCGACGGGGGCCACCGGGGCCGGTACCGGTACGATGCCGGACGCTCATGGGGGACCACCGTCGCACGTCATGGATCCAAGTTGCCGGCGTGGCGGTCGCGGTGGCGCTCATGGTGCTGGGCGCTCCATCGGCGGCCCAGGCAGGACCCGTCTCCCCGCTGGACACGGTGTTTCCCGCCCCGCCCCGGGAGGTGTCACCGTTCTCGGCTCCGACCGAGTTCTGCACCCGTGAGACCACCCCTCCGGGCCCGATCGCGGTCGCGAGCGGGCCCGGCGTGACCCCCGCCAGCATCACCGTCGTCGCGCTCACCCCGGCGACCGTGACGGTTCCGGCGGGAGACACGCCGATCGACCCGGCCGCCGAGCTCGCTTCGTTCGCCAAGCTCGTCAACGACTGCGGCGGCGTGCGCGGCCGCAAGCTCGACCTGCAAGTGGTCACGACCACCGACGACCCGGCCGCCGACTGCCAGCGTGCCACCACGTTCCATCCCTTCGCCGTGGTGTCGTGGACCGGATACGCCGCGGCCGCTTGCGTCGCGGGCCCGAACCGGACGGTGATGATCGCGAGTGGCGCCAACGTCCCCGACCCGCTGCTGGCCGGGACCCAGGGCCGGCTCGCGGTCAGCAACACCCCCAAGGGCACCCTGCGGGCGCGCGTGCTCGACCTCGTCGCGAGCGGCCGGCTCGACGGCAAGCGCGTCGCGATCATCACGGAGCCCGGCGAGGAGCGCGCCGCCGGCGAGATCCGAGCCATCCTCACCGCGGCCGAGCCGAGCCGCAGGATCGCCGTCGGGGGCGGCGCACCGGGCCGGCCCGTCGACGTGCTGCTCACCACCTCGTTCGATCCCGCCGCGGCGCGCAGCGCCAGCGTCGTCCAGCACGACCTGGCGGTCTATTCCTTCGGGGCGCCCTCCGACGACGCGCTGGCCGCGATCGCCGCCGCCGGAGGCCCGAGCGTGGTCCCGACGGGCAAGGGGCAGCTCTACACGTGGATCTCCCCCGAGCTCGCGCAGTACCGCAGTGGCGCCGGGCCTTCCGGATTCGCACGCATGTGCAACAAGGCGATCACACCGGCGGCGGTCAACCCGAACGCGCCGTCGTCGACGACGTCCACCATCGATCCGACGTTGCCCGACAGCAGCTCGGGCGTCGTGACCCAGATGTGCCTGGCCATGCGGACGCTCGCCCGCGCGCTCTACCTCGCCGGTGACAACCCCACGCAACCGTCCCTGGTGCGGGCGCTCTACCGGCTCCCGTACGTGGATCAGCCGTTCGGCGGCCCGGTCCCCCGACCGAACCAGGTGGTCAACGAGCCGGTGACCCGCGCCCGCCACGTGGTCGTGCTCGCGGGGGTGAAGTCCCCATGCCCCCACCCGCAGCAGGCCGACCGGCTGAAGGCGCCGTGTTGGGTCCCGCTCCCCGGCTGGACCCACGGCCGAGCGGTCAACGCCCGGTTGTGAGATCCGGGACTCGCGGCGGCGCTTTCACCTGCCGTTCAGCGTGAGTGCCTACGCTCAGTGCTGGTGTCTCTGACCGAACTCGCTGTGCAGGAGCACGTCGGCGGCCGCCGGCGATTCCTGGAACCTGCAGCGCCGCCCGTGATCGCGGCGGTTCTCGCCGCGCTCGCAGCCTTTGCCGACCTGAAGGGCGTCGACCTCCCGGCCGCGCTCTACCGCGTCTCGCTGTTCCAGCGGCACGGGCTGACGCTCTGGGACAGCCAGTGGTACGGCGGGCACTGGACGCTCGACTACAGCGTGATCTTCCCTCCCGTCGCGGGCATCCTCGGGATCCACCTGACCGAGATCGCGTGCGTCACGATCGCCGCGCTCGCGTTCGACCGCCTCGCCGTCGGCGTTCTCGGACGGAGCGCGCGTGTCGCGTCGATCGCGTTCGCGCTGGGGACGCTGGTGCAGGTCGCCATCGGCCAGTTGCCCTTCCTCCTCGGTGAAGCGCTCGCGCTGGCGGCGGTCTGGGCGCTGAGCCGCGGGCACTGGCGAGTGGCCGTGCTGCTGGGCGCGGCGACCGCACTCGCCACGCCACTCGCGGGCGCGTTCCTCGCGCTCGCGGCGACCGCGTGGCTGGTGGCCGAATGGCCGCGACGGCGGAGCGGGCTGATCGGGGTGCTGCTCGCGGTGACAGTGCCGGTCCTCGCGATGATCGTGCTCTTCCCCGGGCAGGGAGCGATGCCGTTCCCATTCGCGGTTTGGATCTACAGCCTGATCGTGTTCGTCGCGGGAGCGCTCTGCATCCCAGCGCGCTTCCGCGCGGTGCGCATCGCCGCGGTTCTCTACATCGGCGCCGTGGTCGCCTGCTACTACATCCACACCCCGGTCGGCGGCAACATCGAGCGGCTCGGCCAGGCGTTCGGGCCCGCGATCCTCGTGCTGTGCCTCTGGCCGGAATGGGCCGGGCTGGTGCACGACTACCGGATCGGCAACGCCGAGGGGGTGCGCGGCCCACGCGTGTTGACGCTGTCGACCCACGGTCGGCTGGCCGCGGCGGCGATCGTGGTCGTGCTGCTGAGCGTGATGCAGTGGGAAGCCGCGATCGGGCCGATCTTCAGCAACCGCAACGACCTGTCGGCGAAGCAGTCGTACTTCACTCCCCTGCTGACGTGGGTCAAACAGCACCCGCAGCCCGCCGGGCGGGTCGAGATCGTGCCGACCCGACTGCACTGGGAGGCGGCGTACGCCGCGCCGACCCTCACCCTGGCCCGAGGCTGGGAGCGGCAGCTCGACACCGCCAACAACCCGATCTTCTACGAGAGCAACGCGCTGACCCCGGCTTCGTACCGGGCGTGGCTCCTCGACAACGGCGTGCGCTTCGTCGCGCTCCCCGACGCTTCGCTCGACTATGCGGCCACCGCCGAGGGCGCGCTCCTGCGCGCCGGCGTCCCCGGTCTGCGCGAGGTGTGGCACGACGCGCACTGGCGCGTCTTCTCGGTGCGGGGCTCCCCCGGCATCGTGAGCGGTGACGCCGTCGCCGTGCAGCTGAACAACAGTCACATCGACCTGAAGATGACGAGAGCCGGCACCGCGCACGTGCGCGTGCGCTACAGCACGCGGTGGGTCGTCGCCGCGGGCCAAGCCTGCACCGCCGAGGACGCGGGTGGATGGCTCCGGGTGCAGTCCGCGAACGCGGGCCGCCTGCGGCTCGAGCTCCGGCTCGACGGTTCGTCCGCCGAACCGTGTGAAGCGGCGGTACGACCGTCGCCCGTCGGCCTGCGCACCGGCCGACCCGGATGAGTCGGCGCCGACTGCTCACCCGCGCGGGCGCTGCGATCCTCCTCGCCGTCGTGGCCACGGTCGTGACGGTTGCCCCGGCCGTGGCCGCGTCGCCTGCTCGCGCCGCGGCCACGAATCCCGGCCGGCGCGTCCTGGTCATCTCGGTTCCGTCGCTCCAATGGAGCGACGTGACGCAATCGGCGATGCCCAACCTCTACGGCCTGCTCGCCAAAGGAGCCGTCGCCGACCTGTCGACGCGCGGCGCGCGCCAGACCATGCGCCCGGCCGAGAGCTACGCCACGATCGGCGCCGGAGCCCGAGCGGTCGGCGGCGATCCTCCCGGCGGCATGTTCGAGCCCGCGGAGAAGTGGGGCAGCGACACCGCGTCGGACGTCTACGCCCGTCGTACGGGGAAGAACCCCAACGGGTCCATCGTCGCTCCCGGGATCGCCTCGATCATCAGCAACAACGACGCGTTGCTGTTCGGCGCCAAGGTGAGCGCGCTCGGTGACGCGCTGGTGGGCGCGGGGATCAACCGCGCGGTCGTCGCGAACGCCGACGAGAACGAGCCGCCCGAAGTCCTGACCGACACCCAGTACGGACGTGCGGCCGTGTCCGCACTGATGGACTCGAACGGGCTCCTCCCCCGCGGCGACGTCGGCACCGACCTGCTGCAGAAGGACCCGGGCTCGCCGTACGGCGTGCGACTCGACCTGAGCCGGGTCGAGGCGGCGTTCGCCAAGCAGTTCACGAGCCGCAGCGTGGTGCTCGTCGAAGCGTCCGACCTCGTCCGCGCCGACAACTACCGGGCGAGCGCGTTGTCGTCCCACCGCAACGTCCTCACGAAGCGGGCGATCCGCCGGACCGATGCGCTCGTGGGCCGCCTGTTGCGGCACGTCGACCTGCGCCGCGACTCGGTGCTCGTGGCCGGCGTCACCCCGTCGAGCCGCCAGAACGGTGACACCGTCACCGGGCTCGTCTCGCCCGGGGTCGCGCCGGGGCTGCTGACGTCGGCGACCGTGCGACGCGCGGGCTTCGTCCAGCTCATCGACGTCGCGCCCACGATCCTCTCGCTCGTCAACGTGAAGGTTCCCACCGCGATGGAGGGCCGCCCCTACGAGCGGGACGCCACCGGCGGGAGCTTCGCGGCTCGCCGGTCGTTCCTGATCCGCTCGAACCGGGCGGGGGTCTTCCGCGACACCATCGTCCGTCCCGCCTCGGTGACCTACGGGTGGTTGCAGATCATCCTGTCGCTGCTCGCGGTGGCGACCGTCACCCTGGCCCTGCGGAAGCTCCCGAAGGCGGCCGGCCGCGTGACCGCGGCATTGCCGTGGATCGGGCTCGGGCTGATCGCCTTCGTCCCGATGACGTTCCTCGCCGTGCTCCTCCCCTTCTACAGCTGGGGGTCCGCCGCGTACTGGACGTTCGTCGCGGTCGGCTCGGCCCTGTTCGCGTGGCTGGCGGGAAGGTTCGCGCGGCGCAACCCGGTGGATCCCGCCATCGCGCTGCTCGGGCTGACGTACATCGTCATCGCGGGCGACGTGGCCCTCAACCACGCCCGGCTCCAGTTCAACAGCGTGTTCGGATACTCGCCGACGGCCGCGGGCCGGTTCGCCGGCCTGGGGAACCTCGGCTTCGCCGCGCTCGCGGCGTCGACTGTGCTGCTCGCCGCGCTGCTCGCCCATCGCATCGGCGGAAGGCGGGGCCGGTACGTGGCCATCGCCGTCTGCGCCGTCGCGTTCCTCGTCGACGGCCTCCCGATGTGGGGCGCCGACGTCGGCGGCGTACTGGCGGGAGTCCCCGCGTACGCCGTGTTCATCACGCTGCTGCTCGGGCTGCGCATCCGTTGGAAGGCCGTCCTCGCGTGGGGCGCCGCCACCATCGCCGCGATCACGGTCCTGGGGTTCATCGACCTCGCGCGACCGGCCGCCCAGCGGACCCACCTCGGCCGGCTCTTCGAGAAGATCGGGAATCAGGGCTCGGGCGGCTTCTCCACGGTGATCCTGCGAAAAGCGGGTCAGAACGTGAGCACGCTCGACAGCTCCACGTGGCGGCCGATGCTGGTCGTGATCCTGATCTCGCTCGTCTTCATGGCGTGGCGGGCACCGCAGCTCTGGCGATCGCTCGAGCGTCGGATCCCCGAGATGCGGGCCGCACTGATCGGTGTCGCCACCTTCGCGGTCACGGGATACGCGGTGAACGATTCCGGCATCGCGATCCCCGGGATGATGCTCGGCGTCCTCAACGCGAGCCTGGTGTACCTCGTGGCCGAGACCCGGTCGAGACGGGGTGCAACCGCCGGAGGCGCGTTGCCCGGGACGGATCACGAGCCCACTCCGGCTCCCGGAGCGCGGGCCGAAGCGTCGGCGGTGCCCGGGACGAACTGAGCGCTCGGGTCGCCCGTCCCTGCGACTCGACCGCCGTCAGGACGGGCTACCTACTCCGAGCCCGCGGGCTCCAAGGCGTGGGCCCGTCGAT
The DNA here is from genome assembly GCA_025463865.1 of Actinomycetes bacterium. Lineage (GTDB taxonomy): Bacteria > Actinomycetota > Acidimicrobiia > IMCC26256 > Chersky-534 > Chersky-534. The sequence goes on from JAODBH010000062.1 coordinate 11,570, forward strand.
CGACCCGGACCGACGAGTGGCTACCGGCGTCGACGGCGGCGTCGGCCCGCTCGCTGGCCGCGGTCG
>JAODBH010000089.1 GCA_025463865.1 Actinomycetes bacterium
CCTGCTCGACCATCGTGTCGGGCGCGCTGTAACGCTCGGCCGGGTCGTCGGCGTTGTAGAGGATGCAGTCGACGGCCTGGTTGCCGAGCAGGTCGACGATCTGCAGTGTGTCGCCCCGCTCGACGACGCCGGACCACGGAGCCCGCGCCTCCACCACCTCGTCGAGGATCGTCGTGGTCACGACTGCAACCCGGCCGGCAGGGCCCCCGTCGGCACCGATCCGACGTACGGATCCGATCGGAGGAGGTCTTCGGTGTTCAGGAAGGCGCGTTCGGCCTCGGGGCTCGACGACCACAACGGGTCGTCGGGCCCGGTCGGCGCGTCGCGCCAAGCAGTGATGCGCAGCTCGGTCGCCGCGTATTGCGGCCGCGGGTCGAGCACGTGGGGGGTGTTGGCGACCACGACGATGACCGGCAGCTCCGCGAGCAGCTCGACGTAGGAGCCCTCGGTACCCTGCGAACCCTCGAAGCGGAGGCCGCCGTCAGGGCCGACCCGGACCGACTTGAAGAAGTTGACGTTCGGCACGATGTCGCGGCGTCCGAGCCCGTACTTCGCCAGGGCCACGGCGAACCGGTCACGCGCGTCCGGGAACGGCCCGTGCACCCCGCCCCGGCCGTAGCGCGCCGCGTTCCGGGCCGCGTTCGATGCGCCGCACAAGGCGTCGTGTCCTCCGGCGGTGTCGGCCCGGATCGACATCAGGACGCGGCCCATGTCCGAGAGCAGGAGCGCGCCGGTCCCGAGGTAGGCCTGCCATTGCACCTTGACCGTGTCGGCGACGTTGAGCCGTTCGGTCGTCCGCCCGGCGTTGTAGACGAGGACGTTGGCGCATGCGTCACCGCGCAGATCGGTCAACCGGACCGCAGTACCCCGGGCCAGGGCGCGGACCGCGCAGCCTCCGGTTCCGATCGTCTCGTCCCACACCACCGACCCGGCTTCGACGCCCTCCGGGAGGTCGGTGGCAGCCGTGGCCGGGATCGTGGCCTGGTCCCACGTGGAGACGGCCGCCTGGGACCGGGCGTGCGCGCGCGCCTCCTCGGGCGTGGCCGTCTCACTCACCGCGCGGACCCCCTTTTCGAGCCGTTATCGAAAGCTGCAGTCAGGGTGGGGGCACCGCCGTCGTATGTCAACCCACCACGCCGCTCTTCACGCTCCCGTCACGCGGCCGCGCGTCGGAGCGCCGAGTAGGGTCGCTCCGTGGTCGTACGCGCCGAAGCCGAGCCGCCGCGTCGGAGCGGCCGTCCTCGCCGCAGCACCCGCGAGGCCGCCAGCGGCGATCCGCGGTCGGAGATCCTCGCCGCCGCCGGTCGCTTGTTCGCCGAGCGCGGCGTGGGCGGCACGACGATGGTCGAGATCGCCCGCGCCTCAGGACTGCGGCAGTCGTCGCTGTACTACTACTTCCGGAACAAGGGTCACGTTCTCGAGGCGATCGTGGTCGAGGCCAACCGCGTGCCGCTGCGGATGATCGAGCAGGTACGGGAGGCCGGCGGCCCGGCTCCGGTGCAGCTGTACCGGATCATCCGGGCGGACGTTGCCGCACTGAGCTCGTTGCCCTACGACCTGAACGAGATCCACCGCCTCGCCGGCCGCGACCCGGAGACCTTCACCCGCTACTGGGAAGAGCGCGAGCAGCTCGTCGACGCAGTCACCCAGGTGATCCGGGCGGGGATCGACGCCGGCGAGTTGCGGCAGATGCATCCGCGCCTCGCCGCGCTCACCATCCTCTCGAACGACGAAGGCACGCAGAACTGGTTGCGGGTCGCGGGCGGCCCCACCGCGCGCGACGCGTCGGCCACGCGCGCCGGGCTCGGCGGCACGCACGCCATCGGCGGGTTCCTCGCAGACCTCGTCGTCCGCGGCCTCCTGGTCGACGCTTCCACGATCGACGGCGTGCGCCAGGCCGCCGACGGTCTCGACGCCACCGCGGTGCTCGACCTCTAGCCGTCCCCCGGCCCGCTCCTGCAAGGGGGCCGACAGGTCGGCGAAACACCCCCGTGTTTCGATGGCTATTCGACAGAAATCTCCCGGCGTTACGTTGCGGCCGAAGCCACCGGGAGGAACCAGGGTGAGAGCTCGTCGAGCGCAACGCGTGATGGCCGTGAGCACCGTGCTCGCGTTGACGATGGCGGGCGGAATCGCGGCCGCCGCCGGCGCGGGTGCTGCCGAGCCGAGGGCCGCGTCGGGCGCGACGATGACGATCGGATACAGCGCGTGGCCGGGCTGGTTCCCGCTCCTCGTCGGTGACCAGACCGGGATCTTCAAGAAGGCCGGGCTGAACGTGAAGCTCAAGTACTTCGCCAACTACACCGGCTCGCTCGACGCGCTGTCGGCCGGTCGCCTCGACGCGAACGCGCAGACCCTCAACGACACGATGGCCGCGGTAGCGGCCGGGTCGAAGCAGACGATCGTCGTCACCGGCGACAACTCGGCGGGCAACGATGCCGTCATCTGCGACAAGTCGGTGGGCAACTCGATCAAGGACCTGAAGGGCAAGACGATCGCGGCCGAGGAGGGCGTGGTCGACCACTACCTGCTGCTCCAGGGCCTCGAATCCGTCGGCATGACCCAGAGCGACATCGACTTCCGGGGCTCACCCACCGACGCCGCGGCCGGCGCATTCGCCGGCGGTCAGTTCGACTGCGTCGCCGTGTTCGCGCCGTTCACGGTGCAGGCGCTCACCCGCCCCGGCTCGCACGTGGTGTTCAGCTCGAAGGACTTCCCGGGGGCGATCCCCGACCACATCGTGTTCTCGGCCTCCTTCGTCAAGGCGCACCCGAAAGACGTCCAGAAGTTCGTCAACGCCTGGTACAAGACGCTCGACTACATCACCGCAAACCCGGCGAAGTCGACGGCCATCATGGCGAAGAAGGCGGAGCTCTCCACGGCCGACTACGACTCACTCGCGAAGGGCACGAAGCTCTTCACCGCGACCGAGGCGGTCGCCGCCTTCACGCCCGGGAGCTCGCCGGCTTCGTTGCAGTACGAGGCGAAGAAGATCAATCCGTTCCTCGTCAGCTCCGGCCTGACCAAGAAGCAGGCATCGCTGAAGGGCCTCTTCGCTCCGCAGTTCACGAAGGCGTACCTCAAGGCGAACGCCGGCTAGGTGACGGACACCTCGCTCGATCCCGTGCCCGGCTCCGGTCCTCGGACCCCGCCGGGCACGGGCGCGGGCACTGCTCATCTCGGTGACGACCCGGCTGCACCCTGGCGTCGTTCGGCGAAACCGGGGACCCGGGGCCGCAAACAGGGCGCGCTGCTGCGGTTGCGGGACGAGATCCCCTTCCGGACCCGCGTGGTGCTCGCGTGCACGGGGATCGCGGGCCTCGTCGTCGTGTGGCTGCTCGCGGCAGCGTGGTCGAGCGGCGCGGTCGTCGTGCCGACCCCGCTGGCAACCTGGAACGCGTTCACCGACTACTGGCGCAGCGGCGAGCTCAGCACCGACCTATCGGCGAGCGCGGTGCGCGTCGCCGAGGGCTACACGATCAGCATGGTGGTCGGCATCGTGCTCGGGGTCGCGATCGGGAGCTTCCGGTCGATCGAGGCGTTCTGGGAGTCGCCAATCGGCTTCCTGCGCTACATCCCCGCGACCGCGCTCACGCCACTGTTCCTGCTCTGGTTGGGCATCGACGAGTCGCCCAAGATCGCGCTCATCATCGCGGGCACGGTCTTCTACAACATCCTGATGATCGCCGACGTGACCCGCGCAGTTCCCCGCGAGCTGATCACCGCCTCGTACACCCTCGGTGCCGGGCGGCTGCGCGTCCTCTGCCGCGTCATCCTCCCGCATTCGTGGCCGGGCATCATCGACGTCGCCCGCATCAATCTCGCCGCGGCGTGGCTGATGCTCGTCGTCGCCGAGCTCCTCGCCGCGCAGGACGGCCTCGGCTATCGCATGATCCAGTCGCAGCGCTTCCTGCAGTACGGCCGCATGTTCGCGATCCTGCTGATCTTCGCCGTCATCGGGATGTTCAGCGACCTCGCCCTGCGCGGCTTGCGCACGCTCGTGGCTCCGTGGGCCCGGCCGTGACCGAGCCCGCGATCGCCGCGACCGGTACCAAGGCCGCGCCGAAGCTCGTGCTCGAGAACATCGTCAAGGACTTCACCGGCCGTCGGCACAAGACCGTGCGGGCGATCGACGGCATCGACATCGAGGTCGGCGACGGTGAGATCGTGTGCCTGGTCGGCGCCTCCGGTTGCGGAAAGACGACGCTCCTCAACATCGTCGCGGGCCTCGAGCAGCCGACCAGCGGCGGGGTCACCATCGACGGCGAGGCCATCGTCGGGCCCGGACCCGACCGGGGCATGGTCTTCCAGAGCTACTCGCTCTACCCGTGGCGCACGGTCAGCGAGAACGTCGCGTTCGGGCTCGAGTGCATCGGCATGTCGCGCAAGGACCGGGCCGAGCGCGTACAGGAGCTCCTCGGGATCATCGGGCTCGGCCGCTTCGCCGACAACCACCCGAAGGAGCTCTCCGGCGGCATGCGTCAGCGGGTCGCGATCGCCCGGGCGCTCGCGCCCGAGCCCGACATCCTGCTTCTCGACGAGCCGTTCGGCGCGCTCGACGCGCAGACCCGGCGGGCAATGCAGGAGTTCCTGCTGCTCGTCTGGCAGCGGACGCGGGCCACGATCCTGTTCGTCACCCACGACATCGAGGAAGCGATCCTCCTCGCCACGCGCATCTACGTGTTGTCGTCGCATCCCGGTCGCGTGGTCGAGGAGATCACGGTGCCGTTCGGCACGAACCGCGGGCCGTCGGTCCTGCGCGACCCCCGCTTCCTCGACCTGCGCGACGAGATCCAGGAGCTCCTGACCACCCAGGTCGAGCGCTGACGACGCGAGAGTCGACAAAAATTCGGGCGCGTCGGTCGGGACCCGATCCATGCTGGAGCGATGCCTCACCCGGTCACGCTGCTCGGCGATGTCGTGCGGCTCGAGCCGCTCGATCCCGGACACGTCGACGCGTTGGTCTCGGCGGCGAACGAGGACCGCTCGACGTACGCGTTCACGCGCGTACCTCCGGACGCGCCCTCGATGCGGTCCTACGTCGAGTCGGTGCTCGCGGATCAAGCGGCCGGCCTTGCCCTGCCGTTCGCGACCCGGCGCCTCGACACGGGGCAGGTCGTCGGCAGCACCCGCTTCCTCGACCTCGTCTACTGGACGACGCCGCCGACCCTGACGTCCTCCCCGTACGTGCGGCCCGGGACCGTCGACCGCACGGCTCCGAGCACGGTCGAGATCGGCGCCACCTGGCTCGCGGCGTCGGCCCAACGGAGCGCGGTGAACACCGAGGCGAAGCTCCTGATGCTCGGCCACGCCTTCGAGACGTGGGCCGTCGAGCGGGTCGCGCTCAAGACCGACGCCCGCAACACCCGCTCACGGCAGGCGATCGAACGCATCGGCGCCCGGTTCGAGGGGGTGCACCGGGCGGAGCAGATCGGCTACGACGGCGCGATCCGTGACAACGCGTACTACTCGATCATCCGGTCCGAATGGCCGGGAATCCGCGACGCGTTGCGAAGGCGGCTCGACATCTCCGCGCACCGATCGCCCGATTGATTCCTCCAGAGGACGGCGTAACGTGGCTCCCGTGGAGGTCGCGGAGCGGTACAACATCAAGCTCTCGGGTCAACTCGACGGCCAGCCCATGCTCTTCGCCCATGGCTTCGGCTGTGATCAGAACATGTGGCGCTACGTCGCCCCGAGCTTCGAGGACCGGTTCCGGGTGGTGCTCTTCGACCACATCGGGGCCGGGGGCTCCGATCTCAGCGCCTACGACCCGCAGCGGTATTCCACCCTCGCGGGCTACGCCGAAGACGTCCTCGAGATCTGTGAGGCCCTCGACCTCCACGACGTCGTGTTCGTCGGCCACTCGGTGTCGGCGATGATCGGTGCGCTCGCCGCGATCGAGACGCCGGACCGCTTCGCCAAGCTGGTCTTCGTGGGACCCTCGCCGCGCTACATCGACGACGGTGACTACGTCGGTGGCTTCGGACCCGACGACATCACCGAGCTCCTCGACTCGCTCGAGAGCAACTACCTCGGCTGGTCGGGCGCGATGGCCCCGGTGATCATGGGGAACCCCGACCGACCCGAGTTGGGCGACGAGCTCACGGCGAGCTTCTGCCGCACCGACCCCGAGATCGCCCGCGGCTTCGCCCGCGCCACCTTCCTGTCCGACAACCGAGCCGATCTGCGCCACGTGAAGACACCTACGCTTGTGCTGCAATCCAGCAACGATGCCATCGCACCTATCGCGGTGGGTGAGTTCGTGCGGGATGCGCTTCCCGACAGCACCTACGTGCTGCTCGACGCCACGGGTCATTGCCCGAATCTGAGCGCCCCCGAAGCAACCCGCGCGGCGATCGCCAGCTTCGTGAGGTGACCCGACCCTCGGTCGGCGACGTGGGCGGCGGGGGTTCATGAACCAGGCCGAGGCGGCCGAGGCGTTCTACGCGGCGTTGCTCGAGCACGACGCGGAGGCCCTGTACGAGCGCGCCCCCGTTGGCTACTTGTCGACCACGCCCGACGGCATGATCGTCAAGGTCAACGCGACGTTTCTCACCTGGACCGGCCTCGCCCGCGAGGCGCTGATCGGCCGACGTACCTTCGCCGAGCTGCTGACGCCCGGCGGCCGGATCTATCACGAGACCCACTACGCGCCGATGCTCCAGATGCAGGGCACCGCCCGCGAGATCGCGTTCGACATCGTGCGGTCCGACGGCTCCCGGATGCCTGCACTCGTCAACGCGGTGCTCGAACGCACCGATGTGGGGGCGCCGGTCGTGGTGCGAATCGCCGTCTTCGACGCCACCGAGCGCCGCGCGTACGAGCGGGAGCTGCTCCGGGCCAAGCAGCGGGCCGAGGACTCCGAGGCCCGGGCCACGTTGCTCGCCCGCACCTTGCAACAGGTGCTGATACCGCCCGCCCCGCCCGACATCCCGGGTCTCGAGCTGGCTGCGGCGTACCGGCCCGCGGGTAGGGGCGAGGAGGTGGGCGGTGACTTCTACGACGTCTTCGAGATCGGTCGAGGCGACTGGGTCGCGGCGATCGGCGACGTCTGTGGAAAGGGTGTCGAGGCGGCCGTCGTGACCGCGCTCGCCCGAGCGACGATCCGAGCGGCTTCGGTCGGTCGGCCCAACCCTCGCGACGTCCTCGGTACCCTCAACCAGGTGCTGCTGCACCACCACACGGAGCGGTTCTGCACCATCGAGCTCCTCCGACTGCGCGAGACGGAGCGCGGGTGGACCGCCACCGTCGCCGCCGGCGGGCATCCCCTGCCGATCCTCGCCCGCGACGGCTCCTCACCGACCACGTTCGGCGAACCCGGAGACCTGCTCGGCGTGTTCGTCGAGCCTGATCTCCGCGACACCGAGGTCCTCCTCCGCTCGGGCGACGCAATCGTCCTTTACACCGACGGAGTGACCGAAGGGCGCCAGGGGAGCCAGGGGAGCCAGTTTTACGGCGAGCAACGGCTTCGGGACGCGATCACCTCCTTCCGGGGCTCGGCCACCTCGTTGGTCGACGGCATCCTCCACGACGTGCTGGAGTTCCAGACCGGGAATCCCCGCGACGACATCGCGGTGGTCGTCGTCCGCGTGCCGTGACAGAGTTTGCCGATGACCGACCCCCCGACGAGCAGCGGATCCGGCACGCCTGACGACCCGTGGCTGCTGCAGACGCCGCCGCTGAGCTCGCAGTACACGATGCACCGCGACACGCGTGACGGCGTCGACGTGATCGTCTGCACCGTCGGCAAGACCGTGCTGCTCTACGACGCGCGCTGCCTCGACGATCTCCACGCCATGCTCACCGCCAACGGCGACTGGGTCGAGCTCGGCTCGGCCGATGAGCAGAAGCCGGCGAAGGACGGAACCGTCGAGGCCTGGGGCCGAGCCCCCGACAACCCGATCGGCGGCTGGTACGGCCTCAAGAAGGGACTGCGGGGCCGGTTCGGGATGTACGTCCCGCCGCTGATGGAGCACCTCGGACGGGCCGAGCTGGAGCACAACCCGCGCAACAACCGCATGCGCGCGATCTGATCGACGTCAGCCGGGGCGCGCCTGCAGATCGGCTTCGATGCCGTCGAGCAGGCGCCGCAGGTTGCGGTCGAAGCGGTCGGGGTTCGCCAGGTGCTCGGCGATCTGGCGCCACGCCTCCTCGAGGCCGTACTGCTCCGCGAGCAAGGCCAGCTGCGGGTAGTCGCCGGTCTCCACCAACCCGTTGACGTAGGCAATCATCTCGCCACCGCGCGCGATCTCCGTCGAGCTCGACTCGAAGTTGCGGTGGTGCAGGCAGTAGCCGAACACGTACTCGTCCACCGCGGTGACGATGTCGAACCGGTCGGCGGGCGGAAGGTCGAGCGACGCGACGGCCTGCATCGTCTGGTCGAAGTGGCGGACGCTGTTGGGCCCGAGGGGCGGATCGTCGGTGATGTCGATGATCCACGGGTGGCGCTCGAGCGCGGCGCGGGTGCGGCCGGCGATACCGGTCAGTGCCTCGCGCCAATCCGACGGCATGGGCTCGTCGGGCGGATACAGCAGCTCACCCATCACGAAGTCGACGACCAGCGCAAGCAGCTCGTCCTTCGTCCGCACGTAGTGGTAGAGCGTCATCGTCCCGGCGTCGAGCTCGGCGGCGAGCCGGCGCATCGACAACGCGTCGAACCCCTCGGTGTCGGCGATGCGCGCGGCGGTTGCAGCGATGGCCTCGCGGTTGAGCCGCGGTCGACGCGCCGCGGGCTCGGTCCGGGTCCACAGGTCGAGGGTTCCGAGCCCCTCCGCCACCCGCGCCAGCACCTCGGCCTTCGCCGCCGCCTTGCTCGCGGTCCGGGCGTGGCGCTCCGTAAATCGATCCAGGGTGGCGGCTTTCTCCATAGCCTTGGCTGCCCGCACCTCGTGGCGGGCCGCCTGCTCCGCCATCTTCGCCGCCACCCGGTCGACCTTCGCGGCGGCCTTCTCCATCGCCCGGTCGACGGTCTCCGCGGCGCGGTCGGCCGGGGTGTCTGCTCGTCGCCCATCTCGACTGCGGTCGCTTGCCATTCGTACAGCGTACCGCTAAGGTCCCCGCCATGAGTCGTACTTTGTACCAGGAAGCCGTACACCATACGAAAACGGGCACCGGCGGCGTCACGGCACGCGGGCTCGGCAAGCGCTTCGGCGAGCAGTGGGCGTTGCGCGACCTCGACCTCGACGTCGTGCCCGGGTCCATCCTCGGCCTGCTCGGGCACAACGGAGCGGGCAAGACGACCGCGATCCGCATCCTGACCACGCTCTCCGAGCCCACCGAGGGCTCAGCCAGCGTGGCGGGGATCGACGTCACCGCCGATCCGACCCAGGTACGGCGCCGCATCGGCGTGGCCGCCCAGCAGGCGACCGTCGACGGCCTGATGAGCGCGCACAAGAACCTGGTCATGGTCGGACGGCTGCATCACCTCACCAAGGCCGAGGCGCAGCGCCGGGCCCACGACCTGCTGGAGCGCCTCGACCTCGCCGACGCCGCGGAGAAGCTGGTGAAGTCGTTCTCCGGTGGAATGCGCCGACGCCTCGACCTCGCAGCCAGCCTGGTCGCGGAGCCTGAGGTCCTGTTCCTCGACGAGCCGACCACGGGTCTCGACCCGCGCAGCCGCAACGACCTCTGGGCCATGCTGCGCGATCTCGTGCGCAACGGCACGACGATCATCCTCACCACGCAGTACCTCGAGGAGGCCGACCAGCTCGCCGACGACGTCGTCGTCCTCGACCACGGCCGCACCGTCGCGCACGGGACGCCCGAAGAGCTGAAGTCCCAGATCGGCACCGAGCGGATCGACGTCACCGTCGGCGCCGTGCGGGAGCTCGAAGGTGCGGTCCGCGCCACCGAGGCCTTCGCGTCGAACCCGGCGACCCTCGACGAGCAGCTGCTCGTGGCCAGCATCCCGGTCATCGAGGGCACGCGCCTCATGGAGGTCATGCGCGCGCTCGACGCGGCAGGCATCGACGCCGTCGACCTGAACCGGCGCCAGGCCACCCTCGACGATGTGTTCCTCACCCTTACCGGCGAGAAGGGCTCCGACTCCGACGCGGAGGCCGACCCCGACTCCGACTCCCGGAACGCCGAACCGACCTTCGAAGAGGTGCCGACATGACCGCACTCGCCGACGCCGCGTCGCCCGACCATCTGAGCTTCGAGCGCGGTGCGCTGTCGGCGTGGTGGTCCGACACGCTCGTCTTCGCGGGCCGCAACATCGAGCACATCCGTCAGATCCCCGAGAAGCTCCTCGACGTCACACTGCAGCCCCTGATGTTCGTGCTGCTGTTCGCCTACGTGTTCGGCGGCGCGATCACGGTGCGCGGCGGGAACTACCGGGAGTTCATCATCGGCGGGGTGCTGATCCAGTCGTTGGCCTTCGGCATGAACGGACCGGCGACGGCCATCGCGACCGACCTCACCGAAGGCGTCATCGACCGGTTCCGATCACTTCCGGCCACGCGGACGGCCTACCTGTCGGGCCACTACGTCGCCGAGCTCGCGGGGATGGCGCTCTCGATCGCCGTCCTGCTCGGAGCCGGCCTCATCGTCGGGTGGCGCGTGCAGAGCGACCCGCTCTCGTTCCTGGGTGCGCTCGCCGTGCTGTTCCTCTTCTGCTCCGCGATGATCTGGCTCGGCACCTACATCGGGCTCGTCGTGCGCGCTCCCGACGCGGTGATGGGCGTGGCCTTCGTGGTCGTGTTCCCGCTCACGTTCCTCAGCAACGCCTTCGTACCCATCAACTCACTGCCGAAGGTGCTGCAGTACGTGGCCGCGTGGAACCCCGTGAGCGTCGTCGTCGCCGCCGTGCGTGAGCTCTTCGGGAACCCGAGTGCCCCCAACACGCTGCACGTCTGGCCCCTCGACCACGCCGTCTTCTCGGCCTTCGCGTACTGCCTGGCCATCCTCGTCGTCGCGGTCCCGCTGTCGCTCCGGGCCTACAAGATCCGCACGGCCGACTGAGCCCGCCCCCTTCGGGCCTAGGCCAGGGTCACGTCGCTGCGAGGTCGGGGAGGTCGCCGGGGGCGAACGCCCAGGCAGGGGTGGGCAGCGGTCGCTCGGTGCGGCCGACCGCGCGGCCGGGAAAGCCGTCGATGTCGGTACCCGCGTCGAAACGCGAACGCTGCTTGACGACGGATCCGGCGCGGACGATGCAACCCTCGCCGAGCTCGCTGCCGTCGCACACGATCGCCGCGGGCTCCACGATCGAGCCGGCACCGATGTGGCAGCCGTGGATCATCGATCCCGGACCGATCACCACGCCGTCGCCGATGATCAGGCTGTTGTCGGGCAACAGGTGCAGGACCGTGTTCTCGAGGATCTGCACGTCGGCACCGATCCGCACCGGCCCGTGCGAGTCGCCGATGATCTTGACCCCGGCGCCGATGACCGTGCGCGCTCCGATCACGACGTCACCGGTGATCTCGGCCGTCGCGAACAACGTGGCCGAGGGCGCCACCGTCGGCATCACGTCGCGGAACGCGTAGAGCTGACCCATGGGGGATGCCTCCTGGGGCGCTTCGACGACCGTCGTCGTCGGGGGCGGAAGGGACAGGTCGCCGTCGCGCAGCCCGGCGAGTCGATCGAGGTCCTCAGGCGATGCGCGCCGGATGATGCGCGCGGGCCGGCCGACGGCCACCGAGTCGTCGGCGAGGGTCATCCCGGCCGGGACGAGTGTGCCCTCGCCGAGGAAGATGCGGTCGCCGAGCGTGGCGCCGGGCATCAGGATCGTGCCGTTGCCGATCTCGCACAGGTCACCGACGGTCGCCCCCACGATCGTGCAGCGGTGGCCGAAGACCGTCCGCCGGCCGATCGTGGTCGGCATCGCCGCGTTGCCGATGACGACGGAGTTCTCGAGCACCGCGGAGCCGGTGCCGACCTCGACGGCCCCGTCGCGCGCCCGTACGACCGCCCCCTGCGCGAGGCGAGAGCCGTCGCCCATCCGGATCCGGCCGATGACGACGGCCGACCCCGCGATGTGCAGGCTCCCCGCGGCGCGCTCGATGACCGGGTTGTCGGGCCCGGCGCTCACGGACGGGCGCTCATGGATGGACGTGCGCTCATGGATGCTGGAACGACGGCGCCCCGACGAGCTCGAACATGACGTCGTCGAGGTAGCAGTACCACCAGTCCTCCCCCGGTTCGTACGACTGGATGATCGGGTGCTCGGTGGCCTTGAAGTGCGCGCTCGCGTGCTTGTTCGGCGACTGATCGCAGCAACCCACGTGTCCGCAGGTCATGCACATCCGGAGGTGCACCCACCACCCGCCGATGCGCAGGCAGTCCTCGCATCCGGTGCTGCTGGGCTCGACGTCATGAACTTGATCGAGGTGCGTGCAGATTTCGCTCACGGCTTCGCCTCCTCCACGGGCCGACGCGGCCGGCGGCTCAAACCGGCATTACCCAGTGTGCGCCGTCGCCAGCCGGGTATTACCCGCCGGCGCCAGACCGCTCGTCGGCGACCTTCTGCAGGACCTCACCGAACACGCCCGCATCCTGCGCGCCCGACACGCCGTACCTGCCGTCGACGACGAAGAAGGGGACGCCGCGGATACCGTACCCCTGGGCCTGGCGGACGTCGGCCTGCACCGCGTCGAGGTACTCGTCCTCCTGCAGGGAGCGGACCACGTCGGCCCGATCGAGCCCGAGCCCGGCCGCGAGGTCGGCGAGGTCCTCGACCCGTCCGATGTGACGTCCTTCGACGAAGTACGCGCGCAGGAGCCGCTCCTTCATCTCGAGCTGCACACCGTGGGCCTTGGCGTAATGGATGAGCTCGTGCGCCTTGAGCGTGTTGGTGTGCTGGAGCGCGTCGTAGTCGTAGTGCAGGCCCAACGACTCCGCGATCCCCGTCACCCGCTCGAGCATGCCGGCGATCTGGTCCTCCGGGTAGCCCTTCTGCACGAGGAACTCGGTCTCGGTGCCATCGAAGTCGAGGGGCGTATCGGGCGCGAGCTCGAAGCTGTGGTACTCGACCTCGACCGGTGCGCCACCCGTCTGCTCGTACGCGGCCACCCCGGCCTCCAGCTTGCGCTTCCCGATGTAGCACCAGGGACAGGCGACGTCGGACCACACGTCGATGTGGATGGGTTCGGTGACAGCCGTGTCGGTCATGGCCCGGGCAACGACGCCGCGACCGGGCCTATTCCGCCCCGACGATCCGCGTGATCGGCGTGGAGCGCCCGCTACATCGCGGGCATCCCCAGCTTCCGGTGGTCCCAGCTCACGAACTTCTCCGGGTGCACGATGACCCCGACGCGCTTGTGGAGCATCTGCTCGACGAACGGGCGCATCTCCTCGGTGTACGGCGCGTTGTAGCGCTCGAACACCGAGATGCCGATCCCGTAGAGGCGGTCGCGGTCTTCGACGATCTCGGCGCGGCCCACGATCTCGACCCCGCGGAGCTGGTCGTAGGTTTCGCCGGTCTCGACCATGACGGTGATGGTGTCGTTGCGCCGGAGGTTCTGCACCTTCTGGCTCTTCGTCTTGGTCTCGAACGCGATCAGCCCGTCGACCAGGCCGTACCACATGGCCACCAGATGGATCCTTCCGTCGGGACCGATCGACGCCAACGAGATCGAGTGCCGCTCCTGGAGGAAGGCCTCGATCTCCTCGGGACTCATCGTGATCTTGCCCCGCTCGTTCACACCCATGTGATCTGCCTTCCTCGGTGGTCGTCTGGTCGCCGCAAGGGCACCATCAAAGCACTGCCTGCTCGTCCCGGCGCCTGCGTGACAGCAGGCGGTTCCGCGGGGTCGTCGCGCTGTCCCGACCGGAGCGGAGCAACCGGCCGGGGCGGCGGTCCGTCACAGCGCCGTCGCGCACGACCTCCTGACCGGCGACGAGGACGGCGTCGATGCCGCGGCCCGACGTGAACAGGCGCGCGGAACCACCGGGAAGGTCGCGCTTCATGGACACGGCCGACGGGGCGATGGTCTCGGGGTCGAAGATCACGATGTCGGCCCATGTCCCGAGCTCGATCCGCCCCCGATCGGTGAGGCCGTAGAGCCGGGCGGGCACGTCGGTGAGCTCCTGCACCAGCTCCTCGAGCGTGAACACGTCGTCGTCGCGTACGAGCTCGGCGAACGACGCGGTGGAGTACTCGACGTTGACCACACCCCGCACGTGGGCGCCGCCGTCGGATGCACCGAGCACGAGCCGGGGGTCGCGCAGCACGCGTCGGCGGAGCGCCCGCTGTTCGCCGGTGGCGACGGGCACGAGATACCGGGTGAAGCCGATCTCGAGTTGCGACTCGACCGCGAGGTCGAACACGGTCTCGAGGCGGCCGGCGCGGCGCTCCCCCGCGATGTCGGCGACGCTCCGGCCGACGAAGCGCTGCATCTCCGGGGCGGTCGCGTCGCTGACGAGCAACTCACCGAGCGCGTCGCGGAAGACCGTGGTCGGCCAGTCGGTGGCCGCTTCGAAGTTCGCGAGCAGCTCCGCGCGCATTCGAGGTTCCTGCAACGCGGCGTGGCGCGAACCCGGATCGAGCTCGAACAACCTCGCGAACCCGGGCTGCGAGCGGAAGCCGGTGTCACTGTCGAGGAAGTCGGTCCGCACCCGGAAGTTGTGCGGCACCATCATCGGGACGATGGCGGCGCCCTCACTGCGCCCGACCTCGGCCGAACCGAGCTGCAGATCCTGGATGTCGGGCTTCCCGGGATAGCGCAGCAACACGGTGTTCCAGTTGACGTGGCGCCGCGCGGCGCGCGACATGGCGCTCATCAACGCGAGGTCCCGCCCCTCGGCGTCGAAGCCGTAGGCCGCCGACTCGGGGATGAACTCCAGGCTCGTGCCGGGATGACGACCGCACTCGCGGGCCATCGCGATCATCTCCGCGTCCGTCGCGTAGGTGGGCGGCGTCGGGCGACCGTCACCGTCGAGCTGGGTCCGGGCCGTCGACGACGAGAAGCCGAACCCGCCCGCCGCAAGGGCCTCGGAAAGCGCTTCACGCATCGTTCGCAGCTGTTCGGCCGAAGCGGGGTCCGACGACGCGGCCGCACCCATCGCAAAGCGCCGCAGGGCCGAGTGCCCCACCATGAAGCCCACGTTGATCGCAAGGTCCTGGTGATCGACCGCGTCGAGGAACTCCGGGAACGATCCCCACTCGAACTTCACACCGAGGCTCAGCGACTCGAGCGGGATGGCCTCCACCCGCGAGAGAAGACGGACCAGGAAGTCCTCGTCGTCGGGCGCGACCGGCGCGAGCGAGATGCCGCAGTTCCCCGCGATCACCGTCGTGACGCCGTGCAGGGGCGACGGCGAGAAGGTCGGGTCCCAGAACAGCTGCGCGTCGTAGTGCGTGTGGACGTCCACGAAGCCGGGACACGCGACGTGACCGTCGGCGTCGATGGTGCGATCGGCGTCCTCGTCCACCGTGCCGATCGCGACGATCCGCCCGTCGCGGACCCCGATGTCGGCGCGGCGGGCGGGGCGTCCGGTCCCGTCGACGACCATCGCGCCTCGGATTGCCACGTCGAGCATGCAGACCCCCGTCTCCGGCGTCGGCGTCACGCCCTGTCTAGCTCCACGTCGACGCCGACCGACGGGATGCTGCGGAACGGCTCGCCCTCGATGAGCACCGACTCGCGGCCGTCGACGCCCACCGGGACCTCGCCGACGAGCGTGACCCGGTGCAGCACCCGTGGCACGTCGAGCTCGTCGAGATCCTGCGCGGCGAGATGCGCGGTCGCGCGGTTGTCCCAGAACGCGACGCTGCCGGGCTCCCAACGGAAGCGCACAGTCAACGCGGCCCGGGTGACCTGGTCGAACAGCATCTCGAGGATGCGGCGGCTCTCGGCGGGATGCACGTCGACGATCCGGGACGTGAAGCCGGGGTTGACGAACAACGCACGCTCACCGGTCTCGGGATGCACCCGGACGACGGGGTGGTGCGCGACCAGCCGGTTCCTGCCGATCACCTCCTCACCCGGATGGGCTTCCCCGTTGCGGGCGAGCCCGGCGCCGTAGCGGTGTTCGGCCCGTAGCCCGCCGACGAAGGCGCGCACCGGCTCGGAGAGGCTCTCGTACGCGGCCACCAGATTCGTGAACGTGGTGTCGCCGCCGTACGCGGGCACCACGTCGGCCCGGAGGATCGACGCCGCCGGCGGGTTGACCGCGGGGGTCACGTCGGTGTGCCAGTTGGTCGTGTACGAGTAGCGCCGCCGCAGCGCCCGGGCCGCTTCGGCCTCGACCCCGTACTGACCGACGAAGTTGTCGGTCGACACCGTGTAGATCTCGGGGAAGCCGTCGGGCGGCGCCGCGTCGTAGGGATGGGCGTAGGTCAGCTCGCCGAACTGGCGCGCGAACGCGATCTGCTCCGCGTGGCCGAGGTGCTGGCCACGGAAGAAGACGACCTTCCAGCGGTGGAGCGCCCCGACGATCGCCGCGCGCGCCGCGGCGTCGAGCGGGACGGCCAGGTCGACACCGGTGATCTCGGCGCCGGTGTGACCCGACAACGGCAGCACCTGGAGGTGCGAGGCGTCCATGGTGTCCAGCTTGGGGCATCGGCGAGCGGTCGTCGACTCCCGGCCGGCGAGGGACTGCGGACCGTCAACGAGTACCCTTGTCGCCACTACCTGACACGCGTGTCACCTGGACCGCGTGCCCCGATGATGGAGGAACCTCTCGGATGGCTGTCGCCGCGCCCAGCGCGCCCACGGACCGGTACACGATCATCTCCGCCGACTGCCACGGCGGGGGCTCGTCGGCGCAGTACCGCGAGTACCTCGACGGGAAGTACCGCGACGAGTACGACGCCTGGCGGGGCCGGTACAAGAACCCCTACCGGGACCTGCAAGGTGACGGCCGTACCCGCAACTGGGACGACGCCCGGCGCTGGCAGGACCTCGAGGCCGACGGCCAGGTGGCCGAGGTGCTG
The DNA here is from genome assembly GCA_025463865.1 of Actinomycetes bacterium. Lineage (GTDB taxonomy): Bacteria > Actinomycetota > Acidimicrobiia > IMCC26256 > Chersky-534 > Chersky-534. The sequence goes on from JAODBH010000089.1 coordinate 16,880, forward strand.
TTCCCCAACACGGTGCCGCCCTTCTTCCCCACCGGCATCGTGATCGCCCGGCCGCCGACCAACGCCGAGTACGAGCTGCGCTGGGCCGGCATCCAGGCCCACAACCGGTGGATGGCCGACTTCGTGGCCGAGGCGCCCGACCGCCGGGCCGGCATCGCCCAGATCTTCCTGAACAACGTCGACGACGCGGTGCAAGAGGTCCACTGGGCGCGCGAGCACGGTCTGCGCGGCGGCATCCTCGTCCCCAACATCCCGCCCGACGCGGTCGACATCGACCCGATCTACGACCCGAAGTACGACCCGATCTGGGCGGCGTGCCAGGAGCTCGACATGCCGGTCAACAGCCACTCGGGCACCGGTCTCCCCGACTACGGCAAGTACCCGGCCGCCCAGGTGCTGTGGGTCATCGAGACGCCCTACTTCGCCCATCGGCCGCTGTGGTTCATGATCATGGGCGGCGTGTTCGAGCGTTTCCCCGGCCTCAAGTTCGTGATGACCGAGGGCGGCGCGGGCTGGGTGCCGCAAACCATCAAGCAGCTCGACGGCCTCCACATGGCGATGGCGATGGGCCGGACCGGCGAGGTCGGCTTCGACAAGGACTCCGTCCTGCCGCTGAAGCCGAGCGAGTACTTCGCCCGCAACTGCTGGATCGGTGCGAGCTTCCCGAGCCCGAGCGACGGCGCGTCGCGCACGAAGATCGGCATCGACAAGTACATGTGGGGCAGTGACTACCCGCACCACGAAGGTGCGACGCCGTTCTCGAAGGAGAGCCTGCGCCGCGCGTTCTCGGAGGTCGACGCGGCCGAGATGCACAAGATCCTCACGACCAACGCCGCGCACGTCTACGGCTTCGACCTCGAGAAGCTCGCCCCGTACGCGGCGAAGGTCGGCCCGACGGTCGAAGAGCTGCACACGCCGTACGAAGGCATCCCCAAGGGCGCGACCAGCCCCTGCTTCTACCAGCCGTAGCCGCGCGCGTTCGAGCGACAACAGGTTCGGACGACTACGCGCTCGCCCGCGTCTGTTTCCGCTTCGTGACGAGCGGGAACACTCGCTCCACCAATCACCCCGAACAAGGGAGCGACATGTACATCGGTGGCGGCGCGGTCGTCCTCATCCTGATCATCATCGTGATCGTGTTGCTGCTCCGCCGCTGACCCACGCGCCGGAGCTCGCGGCGCTGCGACGCTAGGGCTCGAGCACGACCCAGCCCCGGCGTTGCAGCTCCGCCGCGAGCTGCTCGGCGGGGAGCTTCCGGAGCGCCTTGTCGACCGCGGTCAGTCGTTCGACGGGAACGGGAGCCGCATCGTCGCCCGACTCGGCGGCGGTGCGGAGCTGGCCGATGAACGCATCGGCCTCGTCGCGCGTGAACTTGCCGCCGCCTTGCCGCTGCGTGAAGCCCATCGGGCCGCGCGCGTCCCGGAAGTCGGTGTGGCCCGCGTCCTCGAGGAGGCCGAGGAGCTCCTGCAACTGCTTCGCCGTAGCGGGTGGACCGGATTGCTGACCGAACGCCATGCCGGCAGTCTCGCCGAAAGGTATGACAGCTACGTGGACCTCCACCGCGGTGCTCTCACGCGTCCACCGTGGCGGAGAGGTCGGGCAGGGTCTCGCCGATGTAGAGGTTGGCCAGCGTGCCGCAGTCGACGTCGAGGTTCACGCCGGTGATGCCCGACGATTCCTCGGACGCGAAGAACGCGCAGGCGGCCGCCACTTCCTCGGGCTTCACCAGTCGCTGCATCGGCACCCGGGCGAACCGCTTCGTCATGTAGTCCATCTGGTCCTCGCCCATGACCCGGGCGATCATCTCGGTGTGGGTCGCGCCGGGGCTGACGACGTTGCTGCGGATCCCGAACGGCGCGCACTCCACCGCAATGCACCGGCTCAGCGAGAGCAGGCCGGTCTTCGACACGTTGTAGCTCGTGAACGGACCGTCGGCGGCCGCGTGGTCGATCGACGAGATGTGCACGATCGAGCCGCCACCGGAGTCGCGCATCGCGATGCCGACCGCCTGCGACAGGAGGAACGGGCCCTTCAGATTGACGTCGAGCACCGAGTCCCAGCCGGCTTCGGTCATGTCGAGGAACAGGGCGTCGTCGTCGATCGCGGCGTTGTTCACCAGCACGTCGACGTGGCCCCACGCCGCGAGGATCAGGGCCACGACCTCCTTGCAGTCGTCGGCCGACGCGACGTCACCGACGCACACCATCGCTTCGCCACCCTTGGCCTCCACCGCTTCGGCGACGACCTCGAGCGACGCCGCGGTGCGGCCCATGAGCGCCACCTTGGCGCCGTCGTACGCGAACCGCTCCGCTATTGCGGCGCCGATGCCACCTCCGGCACCCGTGATCAACGCGACCTTCTCGGACAGCAGACCTGACACACCACTCCTCGGGTTCGGGTTTCGTTCGGGACGGGTTCCGACGGTGTCGGACCCGGACTAGAGCTCGAGCAGGTAGCGACGCCGCTCCCAGTCACTGACCTGGTCGTGGTACGAGAACCACTCGTGCTCCTTCATCGCGACGTACTCCTTCACGAAGCCGGCGGAGAACGTCGAGTGCGTGAGCGGGTCGATGACGAACGCCTCGGTCGCCTCGAGCAGCGTGCGCGGGAGCCGCCGCTCGCGGTTGAGGTCGCTCAGCTCCTGCTGGTAGGTCTCTCCCACGGTGAACTCCGGCGGCTCGAGGCTCTTCTCGATGCCCTCGAGCCCCGCCGCGAGGATGAACGCGGCCGCCAGATAGGGGTTCGCCGCGCTGTCGACGAGTCGGTTCTCCAACGCGGGGCGGTTGCGCGGAAGGCGCAGCATGCAGGAGCGGTTGTTGTCGCCGACCGACGCCCAGATGGGCGCCCACGAGACCTCGCCGTCGGTGAGGCCGCCGACGAGCCGCTTGTAGGAGTTCACGGTGGGGTTGGTGATCGCCGCGAGCGCGCGGGCGTGGGCGAGGATCCCGGCGAGGAACGAGCGGCAGGTCGGGGTCCACTCCCCCGGCTCGTCGTCGGTTCCCTTCACGCGGAAGAGGTTCTCGCCGGTCTCGATCGACTCGAGGCTCATGTTGAAGTGCGCGCCCGATCCCCACGCATCGGTGGTGGGCTTCGGCATGAAGGTGGCGAAGCCACCGGCCTGGCGGGCGTACTCCTTGACCATCAGCTTGAAGAGGAGGAGCCGGTCGGCCATGACGAGCGCCTCGTCGTGGGCGAAGTCGAACTCGTACTGCCCGTTGCCGCCCTCCTGGTCGAACGAGAAGACGCCGAAGCCGGCCTCGTCCATCGCGGCGACCATCGGACCGAGGAAGTCGAGCGAGTCGAACGCTGCATCGACGAGATACGCCGGCGTCGGGTACCGGCTGCCCGATGCGTGCAGCGGCACGAGCTCGACGTCGGGATCGCGGCCTTCACCGCGAAACACGTAGACCTCCGTCTCCACGCCGAGCATGAACCGGAAGCCCATCGCGGCGGCCCGGTCGAGCTGCTGCTTCAGGATCGTGCGGGCACACAGGTCGTAGGCCCGGCCCTCCTGGCTCAGATCCGCGGGCATGAACGCCAGCTCGTGGTTCCACGGCAGGACCTGCAGGGCGGCCGGGTCGGGGATGGTGACGCATTCGTCCTCGACCGGGTCCATCGAGCCGAAGCCGTCGAGACCGCGTGGCGTGTAGCGCTCCGAGCCCGCGAGGAGGTCGGCGACCCGGCCGACGGGCACGATCTTCCCGCGGGCGCGGCCCGCGATGTCGGCGTACGCACCGACCACGAAGCGCACGCCCGCGTCGCGCAGGTCGTTCTGGATCCGGTCGAACTCCTGGGAACGTTCGTGCAGCGTGTCCATGATCGCTCAGACCATCTCGAGCGCGCTGCGGTACCGCTTCACCAGCCAGCGGTTGAAGTGTGGGATCGGTTCCTCCTGCCACGAGTACCGGCCACGCGGCGCGAAGCGCGACTTGAGTCCTCGCTGCACCGACTTGGTCGCGGCGACGTCCTGCTCCATCAGGTCGTTGAGACCGGAAGAGGAGAGCGCCTGCACCTCCTTGAAGCGACGCGTCTCGAGCAGCTTCTTCGGGAACAAGGTGCCGTAGACGAGGTCGATCTTGTCGACCGACTTCGGGATCGTGAGGAGATAGAGCAGGGAGTCCGCGCTGGTGCCGAACGACATCGTCGGCGGTGCGATGCCGAAGTACGCGACCGACGTGTCGGCTTCGGTCAGCGTGTCGATGACCGGGAAGAGCGCCTTCATCGTCGCGTTGAACGAGTAGTCGGCGTGGGTCGTCTCCGCCCGGCTCAGGATGATCGCGTCGTCTTCGCTCGACGGGGTCAGCAGCATCTTGCTCGCCGGCGCCATCTCGTGGATCGGTAGATGCAGACGGTCGGCGTGGTAGATCTCGATGACGTTCTCGAGCATCACCTTCCAGTTCCACGGAAGGTTCTCCAAGCGGCCGAGGTCGACCACCGCCATGTCCTCGAGGTGCCAGTTCTCCAGGTACTCCGTGGCCTGCCACATGCGGGGCGCGAGGGGCGCGGCGTCGAGATCGAAGTTCACGAAGATGAAGCCGTTCCAGATCTCGACCTTGAGGTTCGGGAGGCGGATCTCGCGCCGGTCGAAGCCCTCGGTCCGACGCATCTCGGGCGCGCCGACGAGCTGGCCCCGGAGGTCGTAGACCCAGAAGTGGTACGGGCAGCGGAGCTGCATGCCGCAGTTGCCGGACGACTCCGACATCTCGCCGTACCACTTGTCCTCGGGCAGGAAGCCCGGGTCGGTGATCACCATCGAGCGGTGCTGGCACACCGACGACATCGCCCGGATCTGACCGGTCTCGTCCCGCACGATCACCAGCGGCTCGTCGGCGATCGTGACCGTGAGGTAGTCGCCCCGCTCGGGGATCTCCTCCTGCCGGCCGACGCAGATCCACTCCCGCATGAAGATCGAGTCCTTCTCGAACTCGAAGAACTCCGGGTCGGTGTAGACAGCGGGCGGCAGGGTGATCGCCCGGGTCGGGTCGGCGATGGTCTCGTCGATCCGATCCTCGAGGATGGCGCGGACGGCGTCGGTGATCACAGTGGTTCCTTCCCTCGAAGCGGCATTGCGCTCAGGAGCGGCATCGGACTTCGTAGCGGCACAGCTCAGCTCTGGATCGCGGCGGTGTACTTCGACTGCCACGCGTCGGTGTTGCGGGCGGCGAGGTCGTCGGGCTCCGGAATCGCGTACTTCTTGATCTGGGCGCTGGTGAACGGGAACGCCGGGTCGTTCGCGAAGGCGGCCGCCGGCGTGGCGTTCCGGTTGGTCGGAACCGTGGAGACGTTCGCGGTCCACTGGCTCTGCAACTTGGCGTCGATCACCTCGTTGATGAACACCTGGGCCCAGTAGGTCGTGTCCTTCGGGAGGTTCCTCGGCACGTACATCGCGTCACCGGTGAGGACCGCGCCCTCCTTCGGCACCACGTAGCCGACGTCCACTCCCGCCTGTTGCAGCGCAGTGGCGTCACCGACCAATGCACAACCGACGATCACCTCACCCGAGGTCAGGCCGGAGATGAACGGCGTGTCGTCGCCGACGATCTTGATGTTCGGACGGAGCTCGGCGAGCTTCTTCCACAACGGCGCGAGGTCGCTCTTCGCCGGGTTCAACTTCAGCATCTTCGCCAGCGGGAACAGCAATGCGTCGAAGTTGTTCGGGACGTGCAGCTTCCCGCGGTACTGATCGCTGAAGATCACGTTCCAGGACGACCCCGGCGGAATCGTCGTCTTGTCCTTCCGGTAGAAGAGCGGCGTCGTGTACGTGTACACGGTGACGTAGTTGCGGCTGCCGTTGATCGGCTTGCCGACCGACAGGAGCTTGTCGAAGTTGGGAACCGCCGACTTGCTCAGCGGCACCGTGAGCTTCTGCACGTCGGCGGTGTAGGCCGAGCGGTTGATGGTGTAGACGACGTCGACCGGCGGGCGCTGCCCGGCCTTGATCGCCTGGCGCACCTTGGTGTCCATCTCCGCGAAGTCCGTGGTGTCGAACTCGACGCCGATGCCGGTCTTCGCGGTGAACGCCTTACCCGGGATGTCGCCGATGTTGGTCGACCAGGGGTCGGCCCACGCGCGCACGATGATCTTGTCGGGCTTGGTCTTCGGCGGGCTCGCCAGCTCGGCGCCCCACGCCGACGCGCTCCAGTCCCACGTTGCGCTGCTCAGCGCAGCTCCCCCCAACGCCAGTGCGGCGCCGCCGAGCGCGCCCTTCACGATCAACTCGCGTCTCGTGGGGCGAAATCCGTCCTGGTGCTCGTCGGAGGTGGGCTGATTCGGTTCCACGTCAGTCCTCTCGGAAGAAGAAGCGGTGCAACATGCCGGTACGGGAGAGCGCGCCCACGACCACGAAGGCGATGACGATGTAGATGCCGCCGACCGCGGCGAGCCGGGGGGTGAGCCCGCCGCGGAGGCTGCCGAACACGACGACCGGCAACGTGGCGTTGCGGACCGTCGCGACGAGGATCGAGATCATGAAGTCGGTGATCCCGAAGACGAAGAGCAGGAGCGCAGCGGCGATGATCCCGGGCATCACGCCGGGAAGCGTCACGAAGAGGAACTGCTCGAGCGGCTCGGCGCCGAGGGTGGCCGCCGCCTCTTCGAGCTCCGGATTCGCGTCGTCGATGGCAGAGGACACCAGCGCCACGACGAACGGCAGGTTCACGATCGACACGCCCGCGGCGAGCGGCCACACGCTGCCGATCAACCCGGCGTGCGTGTACAGGACCAGCAGCGCGACACCCGAGACCACGAGAGGCGACGCGAGTCCCAACAGCAGGAGCGCGGAGAGAAACGTCCGGCCCTTCGGGCGGTAGCGCGTGAGACCGAACGCGGCGGCCACGCCCGCCGGCACCGCGATCAGCACGCTGAGCACTCCCACTTGCAGGCTGCGCCACAGCGCGGCGCGGATGACGTCGTCCTCGAGGAAGGAGCCGTAGGCCCTGAGGCTGATGTCGTGAGGCGGGAAGCTCAAGGTCTTCGACCCGCTGAACGACGAGATCAGGACCAGGAGCGTCGGACCGACGGCGAAGATGACGGTCGCACCGGCGACGACGCGCGAGAGGTGGAAGCGGTGCATCACACCAGCACCCCTTCGTCCGCGAGGTCACGTTCGGACACGAGCGCGTCCTCGACCGTGAGGTCGATGTCGGGGGCACGCCGGCCCTTTCCCCGTACCGACACGAGAAGGACCAGGCCGGCGACCGCGACGATCCCGATCAGGACGACGCTGTACGCGGCGCCGAAGTAGATGTTCCCCTGACCGAAGAAGATGTTCTGCACCGAGTTGGCGACGAACGGCTTGCTGCCGAGACCGAGGACCGACGGGATCGCGTACTCCGTCATCGAGAGCATGAACACGATGACCGACGCGGCCGCGAGGCTGGGCCGCGCGAGCGGGACGATGATGCGCAGCCAGATCTGCCACGGCCGCGCGCCCATGGTCTGCGCCGCCCGCTCGTAGTCGGGGGTGACCTTGCGCACGCCCGGCACGAGGATGAGCGTCGCCAGCGGCACCATCACCTGGAGCAGGCCGATGGTGATCGACGAGCTCTTGCCCAAGAACGTGTCGGCGTGCCAGCCGAAGAGACCCGTGGCCCAGGTGGCCGCACCGTCGTGTCCGAGCAGGACCAGCCACGAGAAGGCCCGGACCGTCTCGCCCATGAGGAACGGGATGAGCAGGGCCATGATCATGCACGAGCGGCCGATGCGGCTGCGCATGCGCACGATGACGTAGGCGGTCGGCAGCGCGAGCGCCACGGTGCACACCGTCACGAAGATCGACGTCGTGAACGTCCGCTGCATGATGTGGATGTACGAGCTGTTGTCGGACGAGAACAAGCGGTTGTACTGGTCCAGCGACCACGGCCCCTGCTTCTGCAGGAACGAGTCGAAGGAATGGAAGCTGATCCAGATCATGTAGCCGATGCCGCCGACGAGCACCGTCGTCAGGAGCAGCGCGGGCACCACGAGGAGGTAGGGGAAGATCCCGGATCGCTTCCCCAGTGCGGCCCGGCGCCGTATGGCCACCATGCCGTCCACCACGCGCCATCCGAGCGACGACACGCCGTCGTGCGGACGACTGCGCGTCAGGGTCGTGTCCACGTCAGGCCTCCATGACGAGGAGGTCTGCCCGATCCCACGAGACGACGACCGGATCGCCAGGACGGAGCGGGGTCTGGCGGCGCTCGACCCCGACGGACACCTTCACGACGCCGAGGTCGGGACACTGGATCTCGTAATAGAAGCGGTCGCCTTCGAACGCACCCAGCCGCACCACGCCGTGCTGCGCGTCGGCGTTGTGCGCGGTCCACGCGTCGTCGGCCGGGACGATCCGGATGGCCTCGGCCCGCAGGATGACCAAGACGCGCCGACCGATGAGGGAGTCGTCGGCCTCCTCGAGCGCTACGGAACGGCCGTCGTCGCGCACGAGGACCGGCTCGCCCGCCTCGACCTGCAGCGTCCCCTCGAGGATCGTCGAGTTGCCGACGAACTCGGCGACGAAGCCGTTACCGGGCTGCCGGTAGATCTCGGTCGGGGGCCCGACCTGCTCGAGGCGGCCGTCGCGCATGACGCCGATCCGGTCGCTGAGCATCAGCGCTTCCCGCTGATCGTGGGTGACGTTGACGATCGTGACGTCGAGCTCGTTGTGGAGCCGCACGATCTCGAGCTGCATCTCCTCGCGGAGTCGCCGGTCGAGCGCACCGAGGGGCTCGTCGAGCAGGAGCAGCTTCGGCTCGTACACGAGCGCGCGGGCGATCGCGACGCGCTGGCGCTGCCCGCCGCTCAGCTCGTGGACCATGCGGCCCTCGATGCCCGGGAGGCGGACGATCTGCAGCGCGCGCGTCACCGCCTGCTGGATCTTCGCCTTCGACGTGCGGCGCATCTTGAGGGGAAAGGCGATGTTTCCGAACACGGTGAGGTGCGGGAACAGCGCGAGGCTCTGGAACACCATCGCGATGTCGCGTTGGTACGTCGGCCGCGCGTGGACCTCCTCGTCACCGATCCAGATCTCGCCCGACGTCGGCGCGACGAGACCGGCGATCATCCGGAGCACCGTCGTCTTGCCTGATCCCGATGGCCCGAGCAGCGTGAAGAGCTCGCGATCGCAGATCTCGAGGTCGAGCGAGGCGACGGCCTGGACCGCGCCGTACGTCTTGGTCGCCCCGACGAGGCGCACGACCGCCCGACCGGTGGAACGGTCGACCGCGGGAGCGGCGGCGTCGCCCGCCACGGGATCAGGATCCGGAGCCGGGATCACGGCGGCCAGGGCGGCGTGGGTTTTCGAAACCATGCCCACGACAGTCGCGAAGTAGCGTTTCGTTCGCGTTCGGGCAATGTTACGAGGGAAAGTCGGCGGATGAACGGACTCTTTGAAGCGATTCGCTTGTACGATGTCGCTCCATGGACTCGTTGGACGAAGAGCCGCTGCGCATCGACGCGGTGGACCGCGAGCTGATCGTGGCGCTCCAGGAGGACGGTCGGGCGTCCTACGCCAAGCTGGCGAGCCGTGTCCGCCTCTCGCCGGCTGCGGTCCGCAACCGCGTCAGCCGGCTGATCGACAGCGGCACGATCAAGGTGCTGGTCAACGCCGACCCGGTGAAGCTCGGCTACCGCACCGCCGCGCTGATCGGCCTGCGCTGTCAGCGCAGCCTCGACGCGGTGACCCAGCTCGTCGAGAAGCTCGACGAGGTGAACTACGCGGTCGTCGTCGCCGGGCGCTTCGATCTCGTCCTGGAGGTCGTCTGCACCGACACCGACCACCTGCTCGAGGTGACGAACGAGTTCCGCGCCATCGACGGCGTCACCGACGTCGAGGTGACGGTGGTCCTCAAGTACCTCAAGGTGGAGCAGATGTCGCTGCGCGGGCTCGTCTGAGCCCGACGGTCACCGCTCCGCGAGCGGCTCCGGCCCTTCCGCGACGGCCTTGAGCCGGTCCAGCGTGGTCTGCATCCCGTTGTGGTTCGTCTTGCCGCGCGACCAGCCGAACAGCGCCCAGTAGAGGCGCAAGGGCCACTTGTCGGCGAGCTGGAACGACTCGGTGACGTCGGTGCCACCGCCGTTCGGCACGAACCGGTACCGCCACGTGTTCAGGGCCTTGTCGCCCTCGCCGATCGTGAACGCGAACTCGCGTCCCGGGTCGCTGGCGACGATCGTGCACGTCGTCCAGTAGATCGGGCCCTTGCCGTTGCGCTTCACGTGGCCCCGGAACTTCACGCCCACGGCCGGGCCCGTGGCACCGCCGAGCCATTCGGCCTCGAAGGTCTCGGGGCTGAACCGGCCCGTGTTGGTGACGTCGCTCACCAGTCCCCAGACGAGCTCGGCGGGCGCGTTGACGTGAACGGTGACGGAATCCTGCATGGCCGGAGCGTACGCGGGTTCCGCGGGCACGTCCGCGGTGGGTGAGGGCGTACGGGCACGGGTACAGCGAGGGGGCATGAGAACGCGTCGGGGCGACCGGTCCCACCCAGAGCTGCAGGCCGAAGAGCATGCGGACGCCGATCCCGCGCCGGAAGGCCGGTCCACGCCCGAGGGCCCGACCGACATCCGGCCGCGCACGTGGTGGGAGATCCTCCGCAACACGGTCAAGGAGGCGAAGGAGGACAACCTCACCGACTCGGCAGCCGCTCTCACGTACTACTCCGTCCTGGCGCTCTTCCCGGCGCTGCTGGTGTTCGTCGCCCTCGTCGGCCTCTTCGGTCAGTACCCGAAGACCACCAACGCGTTGCTCGACATCGTGGGGAAGCTCGGGCCGCACTCGGCCGTGTCGACCTTCCGCGGGCCGATCACCGGCGTGGTGAAGAACAAGGGCGGTGCCGGTGCCCTGCTCGGGGTCGGCCTCCTCGTCGCGGTCTGGTCGTCGTCGAGTTGGGTCGGAGCCTTCATGCGCGCCTCCAACACCATCTACGAGGTGCGCGAGGGTCGGAAGTTCTGGAAGCTGCGGCCGATCCAGATCGGCGTGACCCTCGTCATGGTGCTGATGACCGCGCTCGTCGCGATGGCGATCGTGGTCACCGGCCCATTGGCCCAGGCCATCGGCGACCACATCGGCTTCGGCAGTGGCGCCGTCCTCGTGTGGGACATCGTCAAGTGGCCGGTGCTGCTGTTCGTCGTGCTCACGATGTTCGGGATCATCTATTACACGGCGCCCAACGTCCGCCTCCCCGGCTTCCGGTGGATCAGCCCGGGGGCGGTCCTCGCGGTCGTCGTCTGGCTCGTGGCGTCGCTGCTGTTCGGCCTCTACGCCGCGAACTTCAGCTCGTACAACGCCACCTACGGCACGCTCGGCGGCGTGATCGTGTTCCTCGTGTGGCTGTGGCTCACGAACCTCGCGCTCCTGCTCGGCGCCGAGTTCAACGCCGAGATCGAACGGAGCCGCGAGCTCGCAGAAGGGCAGAGCGACGCCGCGGACACGATCCAGCTCCCGCCGCGCGACCCGCCGAAGCCCCGCAACACCGGCGTGCGCAGCGGCTGACCCGCAGTACCGTTTTCCGGTGAGTCCATCGCCGGCCAGGCCGCGCCCGCTCGAGCTGCACCCCGACCGGCTCTTCCCCGCCGACCCGGCGGTCCGATCGGTGGCGCGTGCGCTCCACGCGCAGGTCGCGGCTCTGCCCATCGTGGCTCCCCACGGCCACACCGACGCGGGATGGTTCGCGCGCGACGAAGCCTTCGGAAATCCCAACGACCTGCTGGTCGTGCCCGACCACTACGTCACCCGGATGCTGCACAGTCAGGGCGTCGGCCTCGACGAGATGGGCGTTCCGGAACGCGACGGCTCCGCGGTCGTCCAGCCCCGGGCGGCGTGGCGGACCTTCGCCGCGAACTACGCGCTCTTCCGCGGGACCCCGTCGGGACTGTGGCTCGACCACACCTTCTCCGAGGTGTTCGGGCTCGACGTGCGCCTCGACGCCGGCACCGCGGACCACTACTACGACACGATCGCGGCCCGGCTTGCCGAGCCCGCCTTCCGGCCCCGCGCGCTGTTCGAACGGTTCGGCATCGAGGTGCTCGCGACCACCGACTCGCCGCTCGACGACCTCGCAGACCACGATCGGCTCGTAGCGGACGGATGGGGCGGCCCGGGCGGGCGGGTGGTCACCACGTTCCGGCCCGACCCCGTCGTCGACCCCGACTTCGACGGCTTCCCCGGGAACGTGGCCCGGCTCGGCGAGCTGACCGGCGAACCGACGACGACGTGGGCCGGCTACCTCGACGCGCTGCGCCGGCGACGGGCGGATTTCCGCGCTCGCGGCGCGACGGCGACCGACCACGGCCACCCGAGCCCAGCCACCGCCGACCTCGATCCGGTCACGTGCCAACGGCTGCTGGACGGCGCGCTCGCGGGGACCCTCGACGCCGCAGGGGCCGAGCGGTTCCGGGCCCAGGTCCTCACCGAGATGGCCGCGATGAGCCTCGACGACGGCATGGTGCTGCAGATCCATCCGGGGTCGCGCCGCAACCACAGCCCCGGGCTGTTGCGCCGGTTCGGCCGGGACCGGGGCGCCGACATCCCCGGCCCGACCGACTACGTCGAGTCGCTGCGGCCGCTGCTCGACCGCTTCGGTGAAGAGCCCGATCTCCGCATCATCCTCTTCACCCTCGACGAGTCGGCGTACACCCGCGAGCTGGCCCCGCTCGCCGGCTACTACCCGTGCATCACGTTGGGTGCGCCGTGGTGGTTCCTCGACAGCGTCGAGGGCATGTGGCGCTACCGGCGCGCCGTGATCGAGACCGCGGGCTTCGCCAACACCGCCGGCTTCAACGACGACACCCGCGCGTTCCTCTCGATCCCGGCGCGCCACGACGTCGCCCGCAGAGTCGACTGCGGCTTCCTCGCCACCCTGGTGACCGAGCACCGCCTCGACCTGGACGACGCCCACGAGCTCGCCGTCGACTGCGCCGTCAACCTCGCCCACCGCGCCTACAACCTCTAGCCCAAGATCCAGCGGCGCCTAAGAACTCGACCGTGCGCTGCGGACCAGGCGGCCGGGGCGGGCGCCGGTCGCAACTCCGTCGACGTAGGTGACCTCGCCGGCGAGGATCGTGGCCCGGTAGCCGACGGCGCGTTGCACCAGGCGGCGGCCGCCGGACGGGAGGTCGTGGACCATCTCCGGCGGGCGGAGCTGCAGCGCGTCGAAGTCGATCACATTGAGATCCGCGCGCCGGCCCGGGGCGACGACACCACGGTCGTCGAAGCCGAACAGCCGGGCCGGGTCCGCGGTGAGCATGCGCACGACCCGCTCGACGGTCATCCGGGCCCCGCGGGTCCGGTCGCGCGCCCAGTGCGTGAGCATGAACGTCGGCTGGCTCGCATCGCACACCAGTCCGCAGTGCGCGCCGCCGTCGCCCAGGCCGAGGAGCGCAACCGGGTCGGCGAGCATCGAGCCGATCGCATCGAGGTCGCCGTCGGCGTACCCGAGCAGGGGGAAGTAGAGGAGGTCACGACCACCGTTGCCGAGGAGCAGGTCGTAGGCAACGGCGTTCGCGGCCTCGCCGGCGCGGGCCGCCAGCGCGGCGACGCTGCGGTCGGCGGGCGGCTCGTACTCCGGCGGATCCCCCAAGGGGAAGAGCCGCTGGAACGCGGTGGCGTAGAGGTTGGCGAAACCGCGCGGTGGCGGCGGCTCGTCGAGAATGCGCCGGCGGACATCGGGATCGCGCATCCGTTGCACGCGCTCGCTCAGCGGGAGCTGGGCGATCTCGCCATACGCGCGATTCCGGAAGAACGGGTGGGCGGTCGATTCGAGCCCCATCAGCACGCCCGTGGGCCGACCCGCGACCTGGGGTACGAGTCGGCCGCCGCCGGCGTTTGCCGCGGTGGCCGCGGCGAGTTGGCGGCGCCACCCCTCGGTGTCGTCGTTGCCCTGCACGACGGCGAAGGTCACCGGCCGGCCGGACTCCCGCGACAGCCGCGTCATCCATCCGAGCTCGGCGTCCTCGTCGGCGAAGCCGGTGGCGACGCCGACGACGCCGGTGCCCGCGTCGCGCAGCGCGACGCCGATGCCGAGCAGCTCCTGGGCGGTCGCGGTCGTGCCCGGTACCGGGTTGCCGTCGGCCGACCGGTGCACCGGGGTGCGCGAGGTCGTGAACCCGACCGCGCCGGCGCGCACACCGTCGCGCACCAGGGCCGCCATCCCGACGATGTCGTCCGCCGTGGCGGCCCCCTCGACCGCGCGTGCACCCATGACGTACACGCGCACGGCGGCATGCGGGACCTGCGCGGCGATGTCGACGGTCCTCGGCATCCGGTCGAGCGCGTCGAGGTACTCGGGGAAGGTCTCCCAGTCCCAGCGGAGCCCGGCTTCGAGAACCGGACCCGGGATGTCCTCCACTCCTTCCATGAGCGAGATCAAGGCGCCGCGGCCGTCGGGCCGCACGGGCGCGAAACCGACGCCGCAGTTGCCGATGACCGCGGTGGTGACGCCGTGCCAACCCGAGGGCGAGACCTCCGGATCCCACGTGACCTGCGCGTCGTAGTGCGTGTGGGGATCGACCCAGCCCGGTGTGACCAGACACCCTTCGGCGTCGACCGTCCGCGTCGCGGGCCCGACGTCTCGGCCGACCGCGACGATTCGGCCGCCCTCGACCGCGACGTCGGCCCGACGGCTCGGTCCACCCGTGCCGTCGACCACGGTGCCGGAGCGAATGACGAGATCGTGCACCGCGCCTCAGTCCGATCGGAGCCTGGTGCCGATGATGCCCCGCGCCTCGAGGTCACGGAGGTCATCGGCTCCGAGGCCGAGCTCATCGCCCAGGATCTCCTGGTTGTGCTGACCCAGGGTCGGGGCCGGCCGCCCCGGCCATCCGCCCTCCATGCCGGAGAACGTGAACGGCCAACCCGGGAGCTCGTGGCGGCCGGTCACCGGATGCGTCACCGGGATGAAGAAGCCGCGGGCCCGCAGCTGGGGAATCTCGTCGATGCGGTCGGCCGGCATCACCACCGCTGCCGGTACGCCGTGATCGAGCAGGGTCTGGGCCGCAGCCTCCGGGTCGCGGGTGATCGTCCAGTCCGACAGCCGGGCGTCGACCTCGGTGGCGCGGTCGCGCCGGCCCGCAACGTCGGCGAGCGCCGGGTCGCGACCCCATTCCGGGTCGCCCAGCGCCTTGCGGAGCCGAAGCCACTGGTCGTCGTCGACAACCGACAACGCGACCCAACGGTCGTCCCCGATGCACCGGTACACGCCCTGCGGCGACCCCTCGGGCCCGTGGTTCCCGTCACGGCTCAGGTAGCGGCCGTACGCGGAGGCCTCGATGACGATCTCGGCCGCCACGTTGGCCGCGGTCTCCACCATCGAGACCTCGACCAGCTGGCCCTCACCCGTGCGGTCGCGGTGCTCGAGCGCCATGAGCGTCGCGACCAGCGCGTGCATTCCGGAGATCGGATCGCACGCGCCGCGCGGGATGAGCGGCGGGCCGTCGGCGTGACCGGTGATCCACGCCATGCCGGTGATCTGCTCCATCGTCTGCGCGAAGCCGCCGCGATCGCGCCAAGGACCGTCGGGACCGAACGCGGAGACCCGCACCATCACCACGTCGGGTCGCACCGCAGCGAAGTCGGGGTAGTCGAGCCCGAACTGCTCCATGACGCGCGGCGTGAAGTTCTCGATCACGACGTCGGCGCTCTCGACCAGACGCAGCGCGAGGTCGCGGCCCTCGGGCGTGTCGAGCGCGAGCGTCACGCCGCGCTTGTTGGCGTTCACGGCCGCGTAGATCGCCGACTTCTCGTACCAGAGCGGGTCCTCGATCCCGGCGGTCGAGCTGAACCGCATCGGGTCGGGATGCGACGTCGACTCGACCTTGACGACGTCGGCCCCCAAGGACGCGAGGAGCGCGGTCGTGTAGGGCACCGCCCAGAACGCGGAGAAGTCCACGACGCGCAGACCCGCGAACGGTTGCACGGCATCCGGAATCGAGCGCGGCGCCTGGGCGCCCGTGGCGGCGCGGGCCTGGTGCGCGCCGAGAGCGGGAGCGTTGCCCAGCGGTCGCAGGATGCTCTTCGAGAAGCGGTAGGGCGGCCGGGGCGCGAGGAAGCGGCCGGTCGGCGGGCGGGCGAAGGTCCCCTTCGACCTGAACGGCTCGGTGTCGGCGATGTCGGCCCCACCGACGACCGGCGCCACCGGGATCCGGTAGTCGGCCGCCAGGTCGAGCATCTCGGCGACGGTGTGCGCCGACGTCCAGGCGGTGATCGGGGGCCGCGAGCCTTCCGGGTGGTCGAGGCGGTACTTGAGCGACGCCCACTCGCCATCGACGCGGTCGAGCTGCCCGGTCATCACCGCGAACGATTGCCACTGCGCGTTGGTCACCGTCGCGAAGCCGATCCATCCGTCCTTCGCCCGCTCGACGCACGGCACCTCCACGGCCCGTTGGTACGGCAGCGCGCTCGCACCCCGCATGCTCCGGCCGAGCGCGGCGTACCCGACCAGCGTGACCGCCATCGACTCGAGCCGCGACACGTCGACGTGCTCCGCGTCGCCACCGGCGTGCGCCCGCCGCAACGCGACCAGCACGCCGACCGCCGCGTACAGACCGGTCGACCATTCCCCCAGGCGACCGCCCGCGAGAACCGGGAACCGCCCGGGCTCGCCGCGCGCGTGCACCGAACCCGAGAGCGATTGCAGGGTGAGCTCGGTGGCGGCCACACCGGTCACCCCGGCGGGCGGCACCACGCCGCGCCCGAAGTCCGAGATCGACACGAGCATGCATCCCGGATGCAGCGCCCGCAGGTCCGAAGCCCCGAACCCGAGTGCCTCGATCCGGCCGGGCTCGAAGCTCTCCACGACGACGTCGGATCCGGCCACGAGGTCGCGCACCGTGGCCCGGCCTTCGTCGACGCCCAGGTCGGCGACCACGCTCAACTTCGAGGCGCTCAGCCACTCGAACAACGCGCCGGTTCCCGGCGGCGGGTCGCCGCGGCCGGATGCCCACCAGCTGCGCATCGGGTCCCCGGCCGGTCGTTCGACCTTGACGACCTCGGCTCCGCCGTCCACCAGGAGCTTGGTGCAGTAGGCACCCGCGAGGCTCTCGGTGAGGTCGAGCACCCGCAGCCCTTCGAGCGGCATGCGGGGCGCGTCGGCATCCCGGGCGGTGGTGGCCTCATCCATCGGGACGGATGCTGCCACCTTCAACGAGACAGGACGTCGGGAACCTCGTCGAGGCGGTACAGGGTCTTGGCGTTGCCGTGGATCATCCGCTTGACCTCCTCCGCGGGGATGCCGCGGAAGATGCGGTCGAGCGTGACCCGCGAGTTGGGCCAGTCGGTCCCGGTGTGCGGATAGTCGGTCGACCACATGATGTGGTCGATGTTGAGCCGGTGGCGGAGCTCCAGCCCGACGGTGTCGATCATGAACGTCGCCCAGAAGTGCCGGTGGAAGACCTCGCTCGGCATGAGGCCCATCTTCTCGACCGCGCCGGTGAACCAGCGGTAGCGCAGGAACATGTCGTCGGTCTGCTCGAGCAGGGTCGGAATCCATCCGATGTTGGCCTCGACCAGCACGAGCGACAAGCCGGGGAATCGCTCCCAGATCCCCGCGAAGATGAAGTCGGCCGCGACGGGCAGCGTGTGCGCACCGGCCTTCGATCCACCGGCACCACCGAGGAACGCCAGCTCGTGCGGCTTGTAGAACACCGCATTGGGATTGTCCTTGAGGAAGCTGCCGATGTGGACCGCGATCGGCATGCACGCCTCTTCCGCGAGCGCGTAGAACCGATCGTCCTCCGCCGCACCGGAGTAGTCGCCGTTGGGGAAGCGGGAGATGATCACGCCGCGATGACCCTGGTCGATCGCCCACTCCAGCTCGGCGACCGCGTCGTCGATGCCGCTGGTCGGGATGATCGCCTGCGGGACGAGCCGTTGGCCGGTGCCCGCGCAGAACTCGCCCAGCCATTCGTTGTACGCACGCACGCAGAACTTCTGCAGCTCACGGTCGTCGCTGTAGGTCTTGGCGCCGGCGAGGGTGACGCTCGGGTACAGCACCTGCGCGTGGATGCCATCGGCGTCGAGATCGGCGAGCCGGGCCTTGGTCTCGAACATGCCTGGGCGCAGCTCGTCGTAGCGCAAACCCGCGCGTTGGAAGTCGAGGAAGCTGCGGCCGGCGCAGGCGGTGAGCCCGAGCGGCTGGGAGCGCGCACCGTCGTCGAACACCCAGTAGTCGCCGTCGTCGCGATGCTCGACGCGGGGGACGCGTTGCTTGATGCTCGCCGGGGCCCGATCGACCCAGAGCTCGGGCGGCTCCTGCACGTGCGCGTCGGCGTCCACGATCGGGTAGTCGATCGACCGGAAGTCGAAGTACGTCTCACTGCTCATACCCGAGATTGAACCGGACTAAGAAATCCCGGTCAAGCCCTCCGGTGAGACGGGTCAGGCGGTCAGGTGGGTCAGGCGGCGGAGCGTTCGAGGACGTGCACGCCGCACGCGGACCCGAGGCCGATGACGTGGGCGAGGCCGACGCGGGCGCCGTCGATCTGGCGGGGACCGGCTTCGCCGCGCAGGTGGGTGGCGATCTCCCACACATTGGCGATGCCGGTGGCCGAGATGGGGTGGCCCTTGGACTCGAGCCCACCCGAGACGTTGACGGGGATGCGGCCGTCGCGCCACGTGGCACCGGAGCGGAAGAGGTCGGGCGCCCCGCCCTCTTCACACAGACCGAGGTTGTCGTAGTGGACGAGCTCCGCGGTCGCAAAGCAGTCGTGCAGCTCGACCAGGTCGAGGTCGTCGGGGCCGATGCCGGCAGCCTCGTAGGCCTGGCTCGCGGCCGCCTTGGTCAACGTGTTGA
Organism: Actinomycetes bacterium; assembly: GCA_025463865.1. Taxonomy (GTDB): domain Bacteria; phylum Actinomycetota; class Acidimicrobiia; order IMCC26256; family Chersky-534; genus Chersky-534. The sequence continues at coordinate 35,641 of JAODBH010000089.1, forward strand.
CGTTGGGCAGCACCTGGCATCCTTCTTCCCACGGATCCGTGGTGAGGACCGACGCGGCGACCTTGACCGCCCGGCGCTGCTGCTCGAGAGAGAGCGTCTTCAACTTCGCGCCGGTCACGAGCACCGCCGCCGCGGCACCGTCACAGTTGGCCGAGCACATCGGCCGGGTGTTCGGGTACGCGATCATCACGTCGTTCATGATCTCGTCGAGCGTGAACCGCTTCGAGTACGCAGCCAACGGGTTGAGCGTGGAGTGCGCGTGGTTCTTCTCCGAGATCTGCGCGAACAGCTCGAAGCTCGTGCCCCCGTAGCGGTGTCCGTACTCCATGCCGATCTGCGCGAACACGCCCGGCATGGTTGCGGTGCCGATGCGGCCGTCGACCGCGGTCACCGCGCCGTAGCGGCCTTCAGGAGTCCACGAACCACCGTCGTCGGCGCGCGATCCACCCGAGAGCAGACCTGCTCCTGCGAGCTTCTCGACCCCCACCGCGAGCGCCATGTCGGCCTCACCGGAGCGGAGTGCCATCACGCAGACCTTGAGCGCGGTCGCCCCCGTGGCGCAGGCGTTGGCCACGTTGATCACCGGGATCCCCGTCTGGCCGATGGCCTTCTGCAACGTCTGGCCGACGTGCCCTCCGGCGAGGAGGTTGCCCGACGCGATCAGGCCCATGTCCTTCATGGTCACGCCGCCGTCGCTCAACGCGCCCCGCGTCGCCTCGGCCGCGAGGTCGATCGTGTCGAGGGTCGGGTGCTTGCCGAACTTGGTCATGTGGATCCCGAGGATCCAGACGTCATCAGCCACGGAGTGCCCTTTCGACGGTCGTGCGAGCGGGGTTCATGGAACCGGCGCGAAGCCGAAGCCGATGGCCTCGACACCCTGGTCGTCGGTTCCGAGGGAATACGTGGTGAGCGCGACCTTCATCCCGAGCGTGACGTGCTCGGGGTCGGCCTCCACGTCGACAAGATTCGCCTGCACGCTCGTGCCGTCGCAGTCGATCAGCGCGGCCACGAACGGGACGGGGATCCCGGGCGCGGCGAGGGAGACGATCGTGAACGCCTTGACCTCACCGGTGGGGTCGACTTCGACGTCGCGGAAGCTCTCGCCCTCACACGCGGCGCAGGCGATCCGGTGGTCGAAGTAGCGGGCGTGACACTGCTCGCACTCGTGGGCTACGAGCCGGGGATCGTCACCGAGTCGGAGGTAGTCGACCATCGGGATCTGCGAACTCACGGCGTCCTCGCGGTGCTCGGGACGATCGACCGGGCGGCTGCCCGGTCGACGGTGCGTGGCGCACTGTATTGCCAAGGCGTCAACGGTGCGGCGCGTGGGACCTATTCCGGCGCCGGGAGGTCGAGCAGGGCCGACAGGTGTTCCCGACGGGCGCCGCAGACCTCTTCGAGCACCCAGGCCCGCTTGAGGAAGAGGTGGGCATCGTTCTCGACCGTGCACCCGACGGCACCGTGGTTCTGGATGTTGGCGCTCGCATTGCGGATGGCGGCATCACCGGCGACGACCTTCGCGGTGTGGGCCTGGAACGCAGCGTCGGACCGTTCCGCGTCGACGCAGAGCGCCGCGTAGGCCGTCTGGCACCATGCGGCCTCGGCCCGGATCGCCATGTCGGCGCAGCGGTGCTTGACCGCTTGGAACGCGCCGATCGGCTTGCCGAACTGCTCGCGGGTCTTGGCGAAATCGGTCGAGGCTCGGAGGGTTGCCTCCGCGATCCCGGACGCGCACGCGGCCGCGAGCACAGCCGCGTCGGTGAAGAGGTCGCCACCCCCCATCCAGAGCGCGGCGGGCACGTCGGCGGCGGTGAGCGCGGTGAGCGCAACCTGCGGGTCCAGGCAACGCGTCGCGTCACCTGCCGGCAGCGCGTCCGCTTCGATCAACGCGGCGCCTGTCGGGGTGACCAGCAACACGTGCGTGGCGCCGGTCCCGTCGAGCACCCGGAGCCGCCCGCGGAGCCGCGCGCCGGCCGGCGAGCCGTCGACCGCCGTGACCGAGACCGGGGAGCACGGCACGGCGAGCGCTGCGACCACGGCCGCTGCCTCGAGCTCGACGCCCGACTCGACCGCGCCGACCGCCGCCACGAGGCGCCGGGCGAGGACCGTCGCGAGATACGGGCCGGGCACGAGCGCGCGACCCAACTCCCGGAACCGGAGCGCGTGATCGACGAGGGTCGACCCGTCGCCGCCGTCGAACCAGCCGTTCTCGGCCCACCGGTCCCACAGAACGGGGGCGTCCGCCTCGGCGACGAGGCTGCGCGCACGCGCCGCGAGTGCTTCCTGCCGCGCATCGGGGAGCAGGTCCATCTCAGCCCCCTCCGCCGGACGCCGGCATCAGCGGTCCCGCGGCAGTCCGAGCACGCGCTCACCGATCACGCTGCGTTGGATGTCGCTGGTGCCGCCACCGATGGTCTCGGTGAAGCTCCAGAGGTACTCCTGCACCCAGTCGCGCTGTCCGTCCGCGCGCCCGACCATCTGGAGCGCGTCCGGGCCCAGGACATCCATCGCGAGCAGGCGGACGCGCTGCCCGAGCTCTCCGTGGAAGATCCGGCCCAGCGAGCCCTCGGCGCCCGGGGTCCCGTTGCGGTCGACGCGCGAGAGCTCCGCGTAGGTCATGGCCCGCAGCGCCGCGACCTCGGCTCGCGCGGTCGCGAGCCGGTGGGCGATCTCGTCGTCCTCGATGGCGGGAGCGCGTCCGCCGGACCCCGGAAGGCGCGCGGTGGCGAGCAGATCCTCCACCGCCCGCGCCAGGCTGACCTGATCTGCGATGCGACCCGTGCCGCGCTTGAGGTACAAGCTCGACGAGACGACGTGCCACCCGCCATCGATCTCACCCACGACGCAGGTGAGGGGAAGCCGGACCTCGTCGTAGACGACGCGGCAGAGGTGGCGGGGTCCCGACAGCGTCTGGATCGGCTCGACCGTGAGCCCGGGCGGACGCGGATCCAGAGGGCAGATCAACCAGGTGATGCCCTGGTGCTTCGGCGCGTCGGGGTTCGTGCGGACCAACAGCTCCTGGAAGTCGGAGATGTCGGCGTAGCTCGTCCAGATCTTCTCCCCCGTGATGACGATGTCGTCGCCGTCGACGACGCCGGCCGTCGACATGGCCGCGAGATCCGAACCTGCACCCGGCTCGGAATAGCCCTGGGCCCACACCTCCTCGCCGCGCAGGATGCGGGGCAGGTGCTTCCGCTTCTGCTCCTCGGTGCCGTGCAGCATCAGCGTGGGTCCGGCGTCGTTGACGCCGACGAATCCGGTTCCGATCTTCGGGCCACCGGCGCGCGCGTACTCCTCGTGCCAGATCATCTGGCGGAGTGACGAGAGCGCGCGGCCGCCGTACTCCACGGGCCACGAGATGCCGGCCCATCCACCCTCGTACTGGCGCGCCTGCCAGGCCATGTCGAACTCGCGCATGGCGACGCCGTCCTCGGGTTGCGGCTCGCGCGGCACGTTCGCCGCGAGCCAGGCCTTGGCCTCCTCCCGGAATGCAAGGTCGGCGTCCGTCATCGCGAGATCCAACGCGACCGCTCCTGTCGTCGACGGCCAGCCGACCGGCGGGCGAACTTTAGCTACGCTCAAATGCGGCCGCTAGCACCATTTCAGGCGGCGAGAGCAGCGGCGACGGAGCAGTGGAGCGATGGCCCGAACCCCGGCGAAAGCGCGGTCCCGCCGCGACCTCATCCTCGAGGTCGCCGAGCGACTCTTCACCGAACGCGGCTTCGACGGCACGTCGATCGACGCCATCGGCACCGAGGTCGGCTTCACCGGGCCCGCGATCTACTACTACTTCCACACCAAGCACGAGCTGCTCGCGGCCGTGCTCTCGAGGCTGAGCGACGCCGCGTACACGCAGGCTGAGGCTGCGGTCGACGGTGTCGACGACCCGGCCGTCGCGCTCGAGGCGCTGGTGGACTGCTGGGTCGACCACGTCTTCGATCACCGGGGCCTGATCGCGACGTTCCTGTCGGAGCGGGCGCACATCCCCGCCGAGGACCTCGGGCCGTCGACCCGCAGCGAGCGCAACACGATCGACCTCTGGGCCCGGGTCCTGCGTCGGCTCCGGCCCGAGCTCACGCCGCGCGTGACCCGGAGCACCGCCTTCGCGGCCCAATGGCTCGCCTACAGCGTGAGCGTCAGCGGACAGGCCGACACCCCCGCGCTGCGCGCCCGCCACGTCGCCATGGCCCGGGCCGTCCTCCTCGCCCCCCTCAACCCGTAGGCACATGGCGCGAGGTGGCGCAGCAGGTCGGACGTCGGACGAGCCGGGCGCGGCATAGTTTGGGCCCGGCGTCGTCCGCAGGCGCCCGCCATCTCCCCCCACCCCCGTGAAACGAGGACACCATGCCGCTCGAAGGTGAGTACGAACCGAACACCATGCAGTGGGCCGCCGAACAGGTCGAGCGCTACGAGAGCTCGGGCGGCACCGAGGGCACCGAGCTCAACGGGCGGCGGGTCATCGTCCTCACGAGTCGGGGCAACAAGTCGGGGAAGATCCGCAAGACGCCGCTCATGCGGGTCGAGCACGACGGGCAGTACGCCGCGGTGGCGTCGCTCGGCGGCGCCCCGAAGCACCCGGTCTGGTACTACAACCTCGTCGCCGATCCGCACGTCGAGCTGCAGGACGGCACCCAGAAGTGGGACATGACCGCGCGCGAGGTCACCGGGGACGAGAAGAAGACCTGGTGGGACCGCGCGGTCGCGGCATACCCCGACTACGCCGACTACCAGAAGAACACCGACCGCCAGATCCCGGTGTTCGTGCTGGAGCGCAGCCCCTCCTGATGCCGGGCCGGCGGTGGTGCGCGGTGGTCGCGGGTCTCGTCGTGGTTCTCGGCGCGTGCACCAGCACCGGCTCGTCGGCCGCCTCGGGGTCCTCGGGTTCGACGACGTCGGACAAGGCGACCGCGACGACCCGGAAGCCCGGCCCCACAACGACCGTGCCGGACGCGACCCCTCCCGACCCGGCGCGGCCGTACACGGTGCACGTCCCGCCCGGGTACTCGGCCGCCAAGCCCGCGCCGCTCGTCGTCATGCTCCACGGCTACGGCGCGACCGGCGCGGTCGAGGACAAGTACCTGAATCTGAACGCCGCGACCGACGCGCACGGCATGCTCTACGTCTACCTCGACGGCACTGTCGACCGCACCGGGAAGCAGTTCTGGAACGCCACCGACGCGTGCTGCGACCTCGGGCACACGGGGGTCGACGACTCGACCTACATCGACGCCGTCATCCACGCGACAGAGTCGAAGTACGCGGTCGACAAGCACCGCGTGTTCGTCGTCGGCCACAGCAACGGCGGGTTCATGTCGTACCGGATGGCCTGCGATCACGCCGACGAGGTCGCCGGCATCGTGAGCCTGGAGGCCGCCACCTTCGCCGACGTGACGAGATGCAAGCCTTCGGAACCGGTGTCGGTGCTCGAGGTCCACGGCACCGGCGACAAGACCATCTCGTACGACGGCGGCGCGATCGCCGGCAACAAGTACCCGAGCGCGACCGAGACCCAGGCCGCGTGGGTGGACCTCGACCGTTGCAGGCCGACGCCGGGTCCCCCGAGGCCGCCGATCGACATCGAGCAGGGCGCGGTGCCGGCAACGGTCAACGCGTTCGACGACTGTCTCGACGGGAGCGCGGTCGAGCTCTGGACCCAGCCCGACGGTCCCCACATCCCGATCTGGTCGGCCACCTTCGACGACCAGATCCTCGCCTTCCTCATGGCCCATCCCAAGCCCGCAGGACCGCAACCTTCGTGACGCCGGGTTCGTCAGCGGAACCCGGGAGCGGACCAGCTTCGTGCGTCCCACGAGCACACATATCGTGCTCGGGGGACGCACGAAGCGTGAGGGTCAGTGGGGTCCGTTGCCCCGGAGGCGCTTGAAGATCGGGATGGCGGCGAACACGGTGCCGCCGACGGCGATGACGCCGATCGCGAGGTCGACCGACCACCGCCCCTGCTTGGCCCAGTAGACGTCGCGGAGGTCGAGCAGCAATGCGAACTCGTCGACGATCAGCGCGACGCCGATGCCGTAGAAGATCCCGACCATCGGATGGCACCGCGCCTTCTCCTCGCCGCGCAGCCCGATCGCGCCGACGACGACCAGGATGAGGATGCCCCACACGTAGTGGTGCAGGTGCGTGCCGCCGGCACTGATGTTCCGGAACGGACCGTCGTGCGCGTGGATGCTGTAGGTGATGCCGCGCACGATGCCGAACGTGACCGTGAACGCGATCCAGGCCCACAAGCCCGACTTCTCGGCCGGGGTCAGCTCCTCCCGGAAGGCGACGCGGATCTCGTGGAGGATCGACCCCCGAACCTGATGCTCATCCTGCGCGGTGTCGCTCACCCGGCCAAGCTAACGAACCGCGCCGGCTCAGTCGGCGATCGTCTCGGGCCACTTGTGCGGCAACTCGATGCCCGTGCGGGCCAGGAGCGCAACCGACATCCGGTTCGCCTCCTCTCGGATCCCGTTCAGGTCGACGGTGAGGCACTCGCCGCCGCGCACGATCATGCGGCCGTCGACGAACACGTCGCGCACCGACTGGCCGTCGGACGACCACACCAGCTGCGTGACGATGTCGCCGCGCGGGGTCCAATGCCAACCGCTGGCGTCGTGCACCACGACGTCCGCCCGCTTCCCCACCTCGAGCGATCCGATGCGGTCGGCGAGACCGACGGCCCGCGCGCCCCGGATCGTGATCATCTCGAGCACGTCGTGCGACACCAGCGCGGCCGCGTCGCGGTACGCGTCCTTCGACAACCCCGACGCGAGCGCACCTGCACGCAGGAGGTCGACCGAGTCGCCGGAGTTCACCGTGTCACAGCCCAGGCCGATGCGCAGGCCCCGTTGGAAGAGCTCGGCGTGACGGGTGTTGGCGACGACGCCGGAGCCCGAGCGCAACCCGCCCCACGGGCACCAGGCGACGGCGGTGTCGGTGCGCAGCAGGACCTCGATCTCGGCGTCGTCGATGTAGAGGCAGTGCGCGAGCAGGAGGTGGTCGCCCATCACGCCGATGTCCTCGAGGTACACGAGCGGGCGCCGCCCGGTGGTGGCGAGGTAGCTGATCGAGTCGTTCTCGCCCGGCGACATGTGCATGGTCATGCGCACCCCGCGGGAGCGTGCGAGGTCGGCCGCGCCCACCAGGAGCTCCTCGGTCGCGAGGTCGTGGCCGACGAGCGTCACCCAGCCGGTGACGAGACCGCCGGGCGGATAGGCGTCGAGCACCGCGCCGATGCGGGCCAGCACCTCGCGAGCCGGGTACGCGAAGGGCTGATCCGGGGCGTCCCAGCCCCACGTGCCGAGGCCGAGCCGGGTCCCCACCCGCAGGGCGCCGGCCGCGACCCGGTCGGGATGCGCCACCGTGCCGGCCTCGATCATCGTGGTCACGCCCCGTGTGGCGCTCTCGCCGCAACTCAGCACCGCCGACATCTCGTCGTCCGCCGGGGTGTGCTGCGCGTGGAGCGGCACCGACCATCCGAACGTCTTCGTTCCCGAGTCGAGGTTGTCGGGCAAGCAACTGCGCACCAGGGGGTCGCCGGTCAGGTGGTGGTGGCCCGAGATGAGACCGGGCGTGATCACACAGCCCCGGGCGTCGAGCTCGGTCGCGCCCGGGAACGCGCGCCGCGTGTCCGACGTCGCGCCCACGCCGACGATCTCGGTCCCGCGCATCGCGACCGCGCCACCCTTGAGGATGTCGCGCGCGGGGTTCATCGTGATCACGTCACCACCGGTGATGATGGTGACGTCGCGGGTGCCTTCGACGTCTCCCTGATCGTCAGTGTGCACGCCGAACAGCCCTTTCCGTCGAGGACGGAGGGGGCGGACCGGATCCCGCGCCCTCCCGTCTGGTCTGACAATCCTTCCATCACCCGGCTCGGTCGTGTCGAGAGGAGACGCATGACGAGTTGGTGAACCAAAGCGCCCCCACACCTGCCCCCACGACCCCATCGGACCGTAGGATCGGCGCGGTGGCCACACTGCGGCTGGACCCGGAAGCGACACGCGTCTTCCTCATCGCCGTCTACGTCGGTCACGGCATCCCCGATGCCACCGCGAGGGCCGTGGTCGACCACCTGCTCGACGCGAGCCGGGTCGGCGTCGACTCGCACGGGCTCGGACGCGCGGCGGAGTACCTCGACCAGCTCGATCGGGGCATGTTCGTGGGCGACGCAGAGCCGACCCTCGTACGGGACGACGGCGCGCTCGCGGTCTACGACGCGGGCGGAGCCATGGGGCAGTACGCCGGCGCGCTCGCGGTGGCGGCGATCCTGCCGCGCGTCGCCGCCTACGGCATCGCCGCGGTCACGATGCGGCGCGCCGGTCACTTCGGCCGCCTCGGCGCCTACGTCGAACCTCTGGCCAGGAAGGGCTACGTGGCGCTCGCGTTCTGCTCGCTGCCGACGATGTACCGGGGCGTCCCTTGGTTCGGTTCCGTGGAGCCGATGGTCAGCTCCAACCCGATCGCCTACGGCATCCCCACGACCGGCGAACCGATCGTCGCCGACTTCTCGACCAGCGCGGTGGCGGAGGGCAAGGTCCGCATGTGGGCCCGGGACGGCGTCGAGGCGCCACCCGACGCGCTGCTCGATCCGTCCGGGGCGCCGACGAGCGACCCGGGCTCGCTGTACGGCGATCCCCGCGGGATGATCGCCCCACTCGGCGGGTCCGCCTTCGGCCACAAAGGCAGCGCGTTGGCTCTGCTCGTGGAGGCGTTGGCCGGCTTCATGGCCGACGAGTCGTGGAACGACACCGAGCGGACGGCCACGCTCACCCTGATCGCGCTGCGGGCCCCGGAATCGCTGCCTGCACACGCAACCGAGTTCGCGGAGGCCGTGAGCAGATCCACACCCGTCGACCCGGCTCGCCCGCCCCACGTGCCCGGCGAACACGGGATGAGGCGACGGGACGCGCGGCCGTGGGTGGAGATCGACGCCGAAGTCTGGGCCCGGCTCGTCGCGCGGGGTGTGGCGCTCGGCCTCACGGCTCCTCTGCCGCTGGCGATCGCAGACGAGGCCTCGTGACGGGTCAGCGGCGGCGCGTGCCGAACAGGCGGCGCAGCATTGGGAGCGCGGCGAACGGGGTCCCGCCGGCGGCGATGGTGCTGATGCCGAGGTCGACCGAGATCCGCCCTGCTTGGCCCAGTAGACGTCCTGCAGATCGAGCAGCAACGCGAACGGGGATCTATGAACTCACGGACGGCACGACACGGCGGGCGTCGGCGGGGGCGGGATGACCCGCGAGCTCGGGGTGGAGGATGCGGGCGACGAGCTCGGCGCCGTCGACCAGACGAGGGCCGGGGCGCACGAAGTACGCGTCCGCGTCGACGGCCCAGACCTCGGCTCCGGCCGGCGCG
>JAODBH010000112.1 GCA_025463865.1 Actinomycetes bacterium
AGTAGAGATCGATGTGGTCGGTTCCCAGGCGGGTCAGGCTGATCTCGCAGCCTTCCAGGATGCGACGACGCAGCGCCCCCGGCTCGTACGGGTCGCCCGCCGGGCGGGGCAGGAACTTGGTCGCGACGACGACGTCGGCGCGGCGGCTGCCGAGCCCCTTGCCGAGGAACTCCTCCGATTTGCCACCGCCATACATCTCCGCGGTGTCGAAGTGGGTGATGCCCGCGTCGAGCGCGGCGTGGACGACGTCGACCGACGCGGCCTCGTCGACGCGCATCCCGAAGTTGTTGCAGCCGAGCCCGACGACCGAGACCTCGGGCCCGTTGCCGCCGATGCGTCGCGTTTCCATGCGTCCTCCGTCGTCAGCGCTGCAGATTCGTGCGTCCCTCGAGCACCATATATGTGCTCGGCGGACGCACGAGTGGGATGGCCCGGGCTACCCGGCGAGGCGGGGGTTCATTCCCCAGACGACCTCGAGCTCCTCGGTGTCGGTGTCGAGCACGGCGTAGGAGACCATCTGCCGGTGGTCGGGGCAACGGCCCTCGCCCAACGAGCCGGGATTGACCACGAGCGTCGAGCCGATGCGTTCGGCCATCGGGATGTGGGTGTGGCCCAGGACGAGGACGTCGACGTCGTCGAGCCCGGCCGCATCCTGCAACAGGGGCGTCGTCGCGTAGACGTACTGGTCGTACGGAGCCCACGGGCTCGCGTGGACCAGGCAGATCCGCTTGCCGCCGCGCACGAGGTCGATCCGCTTCGGCCGGCCCGCCATGTACTCGAGGTTCTCCGGGATGACGGCGGGGTTGGACCGCGCGCGCTCGCCGTGCGGGCCGAGGAGCACGATCTCGTGGTTGCCGAGCACGTAGGGCATGTCGAGCCGCTTCGCCGCGGCGACGACCTCGTTGGAGAAGCGGTACTCGTAGACGGCGTCGCCGGCGAGCAGGATCTCGTCGACTCTGGCCTCGAGGTCGGCGAGCGCCCACTCGAGTGCCTCCGCGTTGCAGTGGACGTCCGAGATCAGGCCGATGAGCACGGGTCGCAACCTACTGCGACGCACTGGCTCTGCCCGACCCGGTGGGCGATAGTTGGGGCATGCAACCCGTAGGGATCCACCACGTCGCCATCTGCATGCCCGACATCGATGCCGGCGTCGACTTCTATTGCCGCATCCTCGGCTTCACCGTCGCCGACCGGCCCCCGAACCTGGGTGAGGGCGTCTGGTTGCAGGGTGGCGGGGGCCAGGTCCACCTGATGAAGGTCGACCACGACATCCCGAAGCTGCAGCACTACGCGATCCAGGTCGCCGACCTCGAGCAGGCCGTCGCCGACATCCGCGCGGCGGGGGGCGAGGTGCGCACGCTCGACGGTCCGATCGGTTCGGGGCGTCAGGCCTTCATGCACGATCCCGCGGGCAACTTCATCGAGCTCAACCAGCCGGACGTCCCGGCGCCGTCGGCCTGACGTGGTCGAAGCGGGGGAATCCAACCGACGGTTCGCGGGCCGGACCGCGATCGTGACCGGCGCGAGTCGGGGAATCGGCGCGGCGGTGGCCGAACGGCTGGCCGCGGAGGGCTGCGACCTCGTGCTCGTCGCGCGCACCGCGCACCAGCACCCGCAGCTCCCGGGCAGCCTCAAGGAGACGGTCGAGCGTTGCACGCGTCACGGCGCGCGCGCCGAGGCGGTCGTCGCCGACCTCGGCGACGCGGAAAGCCGCGCGCGTATCGTCCCGCGCGCGCTCGAGGTGTTCGACGGGCGCATCGACATCCTGGTCAACAACGCGGCCGCTGCCCTCTACGGCTCGTTGCTCGACTTTCCGCTGAAGCGCCGGCGGGTCAGCTTCGAGGTCAACGTGCAGGCGCCCATCGACCTCGCCCAGGCCGTCATCCCCGGGATGCTCGGGCGCGGCGAGGGCTGGATCGTCAACGTCTCGAGCGTCACCGCCAAGAACGTCACCGGACCGCCGTACCGCAAGGGCAACTTCACCGGCGACATCGGCATCTACGGAGCGAGCAAGGCCGCGCTCAACCGCGTCACCCACGGGTTCGCGGTCGAGCTCGAGGGAACGGGTATCCGCGTCAACACCGTCGAGCCGCGGGCGGGCGTGCACACCGAGGGTGCCGACGCGCTCGTGGGCGACACCCTCACCGACGCGATCACCGAGTCGATGGAGGCCATGGTCGAAGGGGTGCTCGCGCTCTGCGACTGCCCGGCCGACCGGATCGGCGGCACGTTCGTGAGCCTCGACCTCATCGCGGAGCTCGGCCTCGAGGTCCGCGCCCTCGACGGCCGCCGCCTCGCCTGATCTTCGTGCGTCCCCGCTGACCCACACCGTCGTCAGGGGCCGCATCACGACGCACCGTAGGATTCCCCGATGGTCGACAAGCCCGCTCCGCTCACCGCGCCGATCGACGGCGAACGCCACCACGCGTGGACCTCGCTGGCGCAGGTGTACCAGGCGGTGTTGCCGCGTCTCGTCGCCGACCTCGAGGCGAACGGGGGCCTGAGCTCGGGCGTCTACTCGGTGCTCGCGCACCTCGACCGCAGCGCGACGCCGGGGCGGATGCGCTTCCGCGAGCTGCAGGAACGCATGCGGGTCCGCTACAGCCAGCCGGGGCTCAGCCGGCTCGTGCAGCGCATGGAGGCCGACGGCCTGGTCGAGCGGCGCCGCGACACGACCGATGGTCGAGGGATCCTGCTCGTGCTCACGCGGACCGGCCGCAGCCAGCTCCGCCGGAGCAACGTCGTCTTCGTCCGTGCGCTGCAGGAGCACTTCGGCGCCCAGGTGAGCGTGGAGGAGGCTCGGGCGATCTCGAGCGTGCTCGATCCGATCCTGTTCCGGCTCGACGGCAGCGCGCCCGATCACTATCCCCGCACGGCCGACCGCAGCGGCTGAGCAACCCGCGCGGCCGGGCCGGACCGAGGTGCGTTCACCACCTTCGTAGACCGGGGATGATCGGCCGTGTGACCTGCTTCTCGAGGCGGGTCACGCGCCTGCGGCGGGCTCGGATTGCGGGGAGACAGGGAGATCGCCGGTTCCGGGCGAGCCGTGCCGATCCTGGAACCGCCAGACCGCGGCGGCGGCGACGAGCAGCATGAGCGCGCCGGCCAGCATCGCGGTCCCGAAGGCGTCGGCGAATGTGCCTCGGGCGGCGTGGACGAGCTGCGGCGAGCTGGCTCCGGCCGACTTCGCCTGTTGGAGCGCCGCGACGGCCGAATGACGCGCGGCGCGCGCGACGTTCGGTGGCAGGCCCACCAGCTGCTCGCCGATCCGCGACCGGTAGACCGAGCTGACGATGCTGCCCATCACCGCGATCCCGAGCGCCCCGCCGACCTCGCGCGATGTGTCGTTGACCGCCGACCCGATGCCCGCCTTCGCCATGCGGACCGAGCTCATGATGAGCGTCGTCGACGGAGCGGTGGTCTGCCCGACGCCGGTACCGATGAGGATCTCCGCGACCAGGATGTAGAGGAACGGGGTGCTGGCGGTGACCCTCGAGAGCAGCACGAACCCGAACGCGGTGACGAGCAGTCCGGTGCCGACCACCACCCGGGCGCCGCGACGGCGCACGAAGCCCGCGCTGATCGGCGCACCGATCATCGAGAAGAATCCGAGCGGGAACGTCGCGAGAGCAGCCTTGAGCGGCGAGTAGCCCTGGGCCAGCTGGAAGTACTGCGCGATCACGAAGAAGAGGCCGTAGAGCGCGAAGTACTGGAGCGTGATGGTCCCCGAGCCCACGCTGAACGGCCGGATCTTGAACAGGCGGATGTCGAGCATCGGCTCCGGGGTGCGCAGTTCGAAGACGACGAAGCCGGTGAGGAGGAGCGCGCCGCCGATCAGCGCGGCGAGGATCGACGGGCTGAGCCAACCGTGCTCGGGTGCCTGGATCACGCCGAACAGCAGCACGGCGAGCCCCGCTACCGCGAGGAGCGCACCGGGCGGGTCGAGCACCGTGTCCTTCGGATCCTTCGAGTTCGGCACGAGGAACACGCCCGCGCCCAGGGCCAGGAGCACGATCGGGACGTTGACCAGGAAGATGGCCCCCCAGGCGAAGTGGACGAGGAGCAGGCCCGAGGCGACGGTGCCGAGCACACCACCGAAGCCGGCGAACCCGGCCCAGATCGAGATCGCGCGCGGTCGCTCGCCGGGAGGGAAGACGTTCGTGAGGATCGAGAGCGTGCCCGGCATGATGAACGCGGCGCCGAGTCCCATGATCGCCCGAAGCAGGATCAGCTGCCACGCGGCGTCGGCGAAGCTCGAGATCAGGCTGGCGAGTCCGAACACCACCAGCCCGAACTGCAACGCCGTCTTGCGGCCGTAGCGGTCGGCGAGCGCGCCGGCGGGTAGCAGCAGACCCGCGAACACGAGGCTGTAGACGTCGACGATCCACTGGATGCTGCTCGAGCTGGTGTGCAGGCCCTCCTGGATCTGCGGCAGGCTCACGTTGAGCGAGGAGTTGCCGGCGACGATGAGGATCAGGCTGAGGCAGAGCACAGCGAGCGTCCACCAACGGCGCGGGTCTGGCGGTGCGCCGGTGGGTGCGTTGGCCGCGTTGGAGACGGTCACGGACGCGGGTGCTCCCGCGTCGCGGGTTCGACCAGATCCCGCGACAGGTCGGCGAGCGTCGGTGCGCCGCAGAACGCCATGACCCGCACGAGCTCCTCGCGCAGCGCGTCGAGGACCGCGACGACTCCCGGAGTGCCGTCGACCGCAAGTCCCCAGAGCGTGGGCCGGCCCACCAGGACGGCCCGGGCGCCCAGCGCGAGCGCGCGGGCGACGTCGATCCCGGCCCGGATACCACCGTCGACGTAGACCTCTACCCGGCCGGCCACCGCGTCGGCCACCTCGGCGAGCGCGACCGCGGTGGCGACGCAGCCGTCGTGGGTGCGGCCACCGTGGTTCGAGACCACGACCGCGGCCGCGCCGTGATCGACGGCGTGGAGCGCGTCGTCACCGCGCAGCACGCCCTTGACGACCACGGGCAGACCCGACCACGAGGCCAGGCGCTCGATGTCGGCGCCGGTGGTGGCCGGGTCGAAGTCGTTGACGAGGCTGGTGAGCGGGGTGTCGAGCGGCTCGCCGGGCAGGAGCATGTTGGGGAACGAGAACGGCTGCGCGAGCGTGAGGCCGTCGGCCAAGCGCCGGCGCCCGTAGGGGACCGCGGCGCCGTCGACCGTCAGCACGATGGCGGCGTATCCCGCGTCGCGGGCCCGCTCGGCCAATGCGCGCGTCCGGCCCGCATCGCGCAGCAGGTACAGCTGCGCCCAGCGCGTGCCGTCCGGCGCGACCGCGGCGACCTCCTCCACGGAGTAGCTCGCGGCCATCGACGTGACGAGGACGGTGCGCGCGGCCGCGGTCGCGCGCGCCATCGCGAGCTCGCCGTCGGTCCAAGCCATCCGTTGCATCGCGGTGGGCGCGACGAGAACCGGAAGATCGACCGGTGCGCCGAGCACGGTGGTGGCGGTGTCGATCCGGGAGACATCGCGCAGCACGTGGGGTCGAAGCGCCCACGCGTCCCACGCGCTCCGGTTCGCGTCGCGGGTGGTGTTCGAGCCGGATCCGTTGGCGAGGTACGCGAACGTGGCCGGGTCGAGGTTCAGGGCCGCGGACCGTTCGAACCCGTCGAGGTCGAACGGCAGCGACGGCGGTGGCGCGTCCGTCATTCGGCGTGGGCGCCGGGCCCGTGGTCGTCGCGCTCGCCGATCCACACGGACTTGAGGTTGCAGAACTCGCGGATGCCCTGCTGCGACAGCTCGCGGCCGTAGCCGGAGCGCTTGACTCCGCCGAAGGGGAGCTCCGGGTAGGAGGTCGTCATGCCGTTGATGAACACCTGGCCCGCCTGCAGCTCGTCGATGCACCGATCCTGCTCGGCCGCGTCGTTGGTCCACGCATTGGAGCCGAGGCCGAACGTCGTCGCGTTGGCGAGCTCGATCGCCGCGTCCAGGTCGGGTACCCGGTACAGCGCGGCGACCGGGCCGAAGACCTCCTCGTCGAACATCCGCATGCCGGGGGTGATGCCGGTGATCACGGTGGGTGGGTAGTACCAGCCGGGTCCGTCGAGCCGGTTCCCGCCGCATGCCGCGACCGCGCCCTTGGCGAGTGCGTCGGCGACGAGCTCCTCGACGTCGTTGCGGCCCTGCTCGGTGGCGAGCGGCCCCACGTCGGTGTCGGGGTCCATCGGGTCGCCGACCTTCAAGGCGCCCATGCGGGCGACGAACTCGGCTTCGAACCGGTCGGCGACGCCCTCGTGGACGATGAACCGCTTGGCGGCGATGCAGCTCTGCCCATTGTTCTGACAGCGGGCGGTGACCCCGGTCTTCGCCGCGGCCTCGATGTCGGCCGACGGCAGGACGAGGAACGGATCGCTGCCCCCGAGCTCGAGCACGGTGTGCTTGACCTCGTCGCCCGCGATCGCGGCGACCGCGCGGCCGGCCGGTTCGCTGCCGGTGAGCGTGGCGGCCCGCACCCTCGGGTCGCGCAGGACCCGTTCGACCTGGCTGGACGCGATCAGCAGGGTCTGGAACACGCCTTCGGGAAAGCCGCCCCGCTGGAACAGCTCTTCCATGTAGAGGGCGGTCTGGGGCACGTTCGAGGCGTGCTTGAGCACGCCGATGTTGCCGGCCATCAGGGCCGGCGCCGCGAACCGCATCGCCTGCCACATCGGAAAGTTCCAGGGCATCACCGCGAGCACAGGCCCGAGGGGTTGGTACTGCGCCCACGCGCGGTGGGCGCCGACGGCGTCGGCGTCCGCGATCTCGTCGGCGAGGAACCGCTCCGCGTGCTCGGCGTAGAAGCGCATCGCGGTCGCGCACTTCTTCGCTTCGGCCTTCGCCGCGGCGAGGGTCTTCCCCATCTCGAGCGTCATGATGGCGGCGACGCGGTCGACGTCGTTGTCGAGCACCTCGGCCGACGACCGCATCCAACTCGCCCGTTGCGCGAACGAAGTGCGCCGGGAGTGCGCGAACGCCGACTCCGCGAGCGCGAGCTTCCGGTCGATCTCGGACTCGTCGAGGGGCTCGAACGTCTTCACCGTCTCGCTGGTGGCCGGGTTGATCGTCGCGATCGGCATCGCTGCTCCTTCAGGAAGACTTTCGGACGATGTTCCCCGGATGGCGGACGCCGACGCCCTCATGTCTGACGGGGCCGGTGCACGAACGTCAGTGGACGGTGACGGTGAAGGTCACCTTCCGGTCGGGCTCGGTGCCGGAGCCGGGCGGGTACTCGGCGACGATCACGGTCGCGGTGCCCGTGCCCCGGGCGCGGAACGTGAAGGTCTGCCTGCCGGGAGCGCCGGGCTTCGTACCGCCGGCAACGTAGGCGGAGCCGAGCGAACGGGCGATAGATCGCTGCGGCCGGGTATCGAGCACCCAGTGGTACCCGGTGCCGGCGTTCTCCGGCAGCGAGAGGCGGAAGCGATCGTCCGTGCTCACCGTGGCCGTGGGGTGGCTGGGTGTGAGCACCGTGAGCGACGAGCCGTCCGACGACGAACCGCACGCGCCGCCAGTCAGCACCGCGACGGTCGTGGCGACCGCGGCGACGACGCGCCGACGTGGGGAGCCGGACCGCAGCTTCGTGATCATCACAGCACGCTAGCGACGCCCGCAGTCAAATGCGGGCGACCAGGGCGCGCAGCCGTTGGTGCATCTCGTCGGCGGGCGCGCCGTGCCACTTGCCGTGGCCGGGACAGATCCATTCGAAGCGGTGCGGCGATGACGCGAACCGCTCGAGCGACGCGCGCAGCTCGGCCCACGAATACCACGTGGCGTTCCGGAACGCACCCAGGTCACCGGCGCGCCAGATCCACGCGAGCGTGTCGCCACCGAAGAGCACGCGGTCGTCGACCACGAAGAACACGCTGCCGCGGGTGTGGCCCGGTACCGGAAACGCCACGATCCCCGGCCCGACCTCCACTTCCTCGATCCCGACCAGGATGTCGGTCGCGAACGGCGCCGCGTCTGCGTCGGCCTCGTGGATCCACACGCGCGCGCCGAAGTGCTCCGCGAACCGTTGCGCGTCGGCGATGTCGTCGCGATGCGTGAGCAACACGTGCGCGACTCCGCTGCGGGACTCCATCGCCGCGACGACCTCGCGGTCCCAGTGCGGCGCGTCGACGAGGATGCCGCCACCGGGACGGGGCATGAACCAGGCGTGGGCGCCGAAGGAGCGACGGTCGTTGTGGCCGCACAGGAATACGCCGGGCGTCAGCTCCCACGGATAGACGTCGGCCGGTGCCGGACGACGGTCGACGGTGCCGATCGAGCGCGTCGGGCACGCGAGGGCGGCGCGCCACATCTCGAGCTCCTCGGCCGGCGTCTCCGGCTGCCGGCTCACGACCGACTGCCCGTCGGCCAGCGTGGCGATGAGCTCAGGAGCGTGGTGACGGGCGACGTCGCAGTCGAAGCAGCGGGTGTCGACGTACCAGGGTCCTTCGACGTTCTCCGGGTGGCGGTCGGTCAACCGGGCCATGACGGGCAGCGTACGACCAACGGGTTCCCGACCCGCCTCGGCGAGGGGGCGAGCCCGCGGGTCCTGCGCCGGTCAGGTGGTGGAGGCCCAGGTCCAGTTGCGGATCTCGGGCATGTCCTCGAAGTGCTCGACCACGTACGCGCGGTGCCGCCGCAACATCGACTCGCAGTGGTCGATCAGCCCGGTCACGCCCTCCGGCATGGCCCGGGCGCGGTGCACCGCCTCCAGGGCGAGGTGGTAGCGGCTCATCCCGTTGAGGACGACCATGTCGAACGGCGTGGTGGTCGTGCCCTGCTCGTTGTAGCCGCGCACGTGGAAGCGGTCGGCCCCCGGCCTGCCGTGCAGCGTCTGGTGCAGCTGGCGCGGGTAGCCGTGGAACGCGAACACCACATCGGTGTCGGCCGTGAACACGTCGACGAAATCGGGGGAGGAGAGGCCGTGCGGGTGCACGTCGCGCGGGAAGAGGGCGGTGAGGTCGACGACGTTGACCACCCGCACCGTGAGGTCGGGCACGAAGCGCCGCAGCAGCCACGCGGCGGCGACCGTCTCGAGCGTCGGCGTGTCACCGGCGCACGCGAGCACGATGTCGGGCTCGGTGGCGTCGCGGCCGGTGCCGTCGTGGTCGTTGCTCGCCCAGGCCCACCGGGATGCCCCGCGTGCGCAGTGCTCCTCGGCCTCGGCAACGGTGAGCCACTGCAGCTGCGGCTGCTTGTCGATGACGATCAGGTTCACGTACTCACGGCTGCGCAGGCAGTGGTCGGCAACGGAAAGCAGGCAGTTGGCGTCGGGTGGCAGATAGACGCGTGCCACTGTTCCGCGCTTCGACAGCACCGTGTCGATGAAGCCCGGACCCTGGTGGCTGAAGCCGTTGTGGTCGTTGCGCCAGCAGGTGGACGTGAGGAGCACGTTGAGCGAGGGGATCGGCTCCCGCCACGCCAGCGCACCCGCGGCTTCGAGCCACTTGGTGTGCTGCACCGTCATCGACGCGGAGACCATCGCGAACGCCTCGTACGTGGCGAACAACCCGTGGCGCCCGGTGAGCAGGTAACCCTCGAGCCAGCCTTCGCAGTTGTGCTCGCTCAACACCTCCATGACCCGGCCGTCGGGGGACTCGCGGTCGTCGCTGGGGAGCACGGGATCCATCGTGCAGCGGTGCTCGACCTCGAACACCGCCCCGAGCCGGTTCGAGCGGGTCTCGTCCGGGCAGAACAGCCGGAAGTTGGCCGCGTCCGCGTTGCGCACGAACACGTCGCGCAGCATCTGGCCCAGCCGGTTGGTCGACTCCTGCACCTGCACCCCGGGGGACGTGACATCGACCGCGTAGGCGGTGTGGTCGGGGAGGTCGAGCGGGACGACCATGGTCCCGCCGTTGGCGTACGGGGTCGCTCCCATGCGCAGGAGCCCGGTTGGTGCGAGCGCGCGCAGGTCGTCGACCAGGCGGCAGCGGGCGGTGAAGCGGTCCTCGGTCCGGTAGCTGCGCATCCACGCCTCGAGGATCGCGAGGTGCTCCGGGTTCTCGCGCACGCCGGTGATCGGGACCTGGTGCGCGCGGAAGGTTCCCTCGACGAGTTGGCCGTCGACCTCGTGCGGGCCGGTCCAGCCCTTCGGTGTCCGCAGGATGATCGCGGGCCAACGGGGACGGCCGCTCACCCCGCGGCCGCGGGCGTCGGCCTGGATGCCGCGGATGCGTTCGTAGGCCTGGTGGAGCGCGGCCGCGAACGCGGCGTGCACCTCGAGGGGGTCGTCGCCCTCCACGAAGATCGTCTCGTACCCGTGGCCCTGCAGGAGCGACGCGATGTCGGCGTCACTGGTGCGGCCGAGGACCGTCGGGCCGCTGATCTTGTAGCCGTTGAGGTGCAGTATCGGCAGGACGGCGCCGTCGCGCGCCGGGTTCAGGAAGTGGACCCCCTTCCACGAGCCTTCG
This sequence comes from Actinomycetes bacterium, assembly GCA_025463865.1. Lineage (GTDB taxonomy): Bacteria > Actinomycetota > Acidimicrobiia > IMCC26256 > Chersky-534 > Chersky-534. The sequence goes on from JAODBH010000112.1 coordinate 10,389, forward strand.
AGCGGGCCGGTCTCGGCTTCACCGTCGCCGATGACGCATGCGGCGATGAGATCGGGGTTGTCGAACACGGCCCCGAACGCGTGCACGAGTGCGTAGCCGAGCTCGCCGCCCTCGTGGATCGACCCGGGTGTCGGGACGCTGACGTGGCTCGGGATGCCGCCCGGCGTGGAGAACTGGCGGAACAGCCGCCGCAGGCCGGGCTCGTCCTCGGTGACGTGCGGGTACACCTCGGTGTACGTGCCTTCGAGGTAGACGTTGGCGACGATCGCGGGGCCGCCGTGCCCCGGGCCGCAGATGTAGAGGACCTCGGAGCCCGTCTCCCGGATCAGCCGGTTGAGGTGCACGTAGATCAGGCTCAGGCCGGGTGAGGTGCCCCAATGGCCGAGGAGACGGGGCTTGATGTGCTCGGGCCGCAGCGGCTCCCGCAGGAGCGGGTTGTCCTGCAGGTAGATCTGGCCGACGGTGAGGTAGTTCGCCGCCCGCCAGTACGCGTCCATCGCCTCGAGGTCGGCGGCGCTCGGCGGGTGCAGGTCGCGCAGGTGCGGCTCGGTGTCCGTCATCGCGCCAGTATCGGGCCTCGGCGCCCGAACCCGAAACGGGATGCGATCCGTTGACCCGACGTTCGCCGGGCCCGCGGCGCGGGCCCGGCCCTCCGGCTTCGTGCCGGCTCCCTGGCTCAGCCTCCGGCGAGGCGGAAGACCGGGATGGTGGTGTTCTCGCGCACGTCGTACCAGTCGATCGTGACCGCCATGCCGATCTTCACGTCCTCGGGCGCGCAGTCGACGACGTTGCTGATGAGCCGCACGCCACCGGTGTCGGGCAGCTCCACGACCGCGGCAACCACCGGGAGCGCCTCTGCGACCTCGGGGATGACCGGGTGGCGCACGACGGTGAACGAGTAGATCGTCCCGTTGCCGTCGTGCTCGATCCACTCGACCTCCTGCGCCCGGCAGTTCCAGCAGAACGGGCCGGGCGGGAAGCGGTACGTGCCACAGGTGGTGCAGCGGGGGAGGATCAGCCGGTGCTCGGCCGTCGCGAGCCAGTACGGCTCGGTGTACACGTTCGGCGTGAGCTCGATGATGTCCTTGGGCAGAACGCCTTGCATCGCGCGACCTTCCGTCGAGGTTCCGTTGCTGTCGGATGAGCTGGTCATCGGTGCAGGATCAGGTTGCTGACGGGGAGGGAAGCCGGCCCGCCGGTGACGAGCGCGATCTCCGCGTCCTTCACCTGGTTGACGGCGGTGCCGCGGAGCTGCTCGACCGCTTCCTTCACGTGGGTCATGCCGATGATGTACGCCTCGCTGAGGTTGCCGCCGTGCGTGTTCACCGGCAACCCGCCGTCGGGCCATCGGATGTTGCCGTCGGCGACGAACCGTCCGCCTTCGCCGATGGGGCAGAAGCCGTAGTCCTCGAGCTGCATGATGACCATCGGCGTGAAGTGGTCGTACAGGAGCGCGACGTCGATGTCGGACGGTCCCACCCCCGCCATCTCGTACACGCGCTTCGCCGCCGGGCGGTGCCCCGACGACGCGAAGTACTCGTCGGGCATGCCCATCCACGTGATCGCCTGGCCCCAACGGCCGGCACCTCCGTTCGCGCTCGCCATGACGTAGACGGGCGGTTGCGCGAGGTCCTTGGCCCGCTCGGCGCTCACGGTGATGACTGCGACTGCGCCGTCACACTCCATCGTGTAGTCGAAGAGGCACAGCGGGTCGGAGATCATCCGGGCGTTGAAGTAGTCGTCCAACGTCAGCGGCTGGGTCTGCAGCGACGTCGGCCGGCGGATCGCGTTGGCCCGCTGCGAGATGGCCACCTCGGCGAAGTTCTCCCTGGTGGTCCCGTAGAGGTGCATGTGGCGCTGCGCGAGCACCGCGAACATGTTGCCCGGCCCCATCAGGCCCGACGGCTGGATGAAGTTGCCCTCGGGCGACGGGGGCGCGCTGTAGGTCTGGCCCGGCTTTCCCTTGGGTGCGAACGACGCGCCGAAGCGGACGGTCGCCTGCTGCAACGTCATGATCGACGCCACGCACGTGGCCTGGCCGGTCGCGATCGCCGAGGCCGCGAGACCGACCGAACCGGCCGAGCCGTTGCCGCCCCCACTGATCAGGGCGCTGAAGCGGACCTCGGGGATGCCGAGCCATTGGGAGAACAGGCTGGTGTCGAAGCCCATCGAATACAGCGCGAAGCCGTCGATGTCGTCGATCGTGAGCCCCGCGTCCGCGCACGCGTTCATCAGGGCCTTGCCCGCCAGCTCCATCGGGAGTTGGGGGACGGACTGCCCGCGCTTGTAGTACTGCGTCGATCCGACGCCGGCGATCGCGGCCTTGTCCTTGAGGGTCAACTCGTCTGCACTCACAGGGTGCTCTCCACTCCCTTGGGGTCCGACGCGGCGGGCGTCGGATGGTCGATGGCGTTCGTGGGATCGGGTCCGGTCGGAACCGTGGTGTCGGCGCCGAGCGCGCCGAGGCAGAACCGCAGCAGCTGCGCGCGCGTCGCGGCGCGGGTCGGTACGGGCGCCCCGTCGAGCTTGCGCTGCACCGCGTTCCACACGACGGCGTGGATCGAGGCGGCGTCGGCTTCGGGATCGGTGAGCGGGAACTCGCCGTCGGCGGCCCCGGCCCGCAGGATCGCGACGAGCGGCTCGAGCAGGCCGCCGACGATCGCGTCGAACTCGGTCGGGAACTCGGCCCGCAGGCGCGCGCCCTCCGACCAGAGGACCTGGGTGCGCCCTGCCCGTCGCGGTTCGTAGGCGAGCGCGAGCGTCTCGTCGACCCAGGCCGCGAGCGCCGCGCGGGGATCGGCCGCGGCGTCGATCTTGGCCATCAGTCGCGTCGTCGCGCTCTCCTGCTCCCGCTCGAACACCGCGAGCACGAGCTCGTCCTTGGACGCGAAGTGGCGGTAGAAGGCGCGGGTCGAGAGGCCGGCTTCCGCGAGCACGTCGGCGACGGTGAGGCCCGAGCCACCGGACCGGCGCAGCACCGCGTGCGCGGCCGCGATGAGGCTGCGCACCTCCTGTTCGGCCCGGTCCCGGGCCGGCTGCACCGAACGATCGACGACGTGCTCTGAAAGCTTCATGTACGGCGGCGAAAATACCATTTTCAAACCGGGGGCGTTCAGCGAGCGCTGGCAGTGAGCTCGCGGAGCGCCCGGCCTCGGGCTCGGGTCAGCCGGCGAAGCTGTCTCCTGCAGCCTGGGCGGCCTTGCGGGCCTCGGCCCATTCCTTCGGCGGGAGCTCGTTGGGACGGGGCCCGGCGAAGAACTTCGGCATCGCCTTGACGAGCTCGGGCGCCGTCCATCCTTCGTGGTCCTTGCGGAGCTCGGCCCGGGGCAGCCACGTGAGGGTGTGGTCGATCCGGCTGCCGCTGACCTGGAAGCACTGGCCGCTGATCCAGTCGGCCGCGGGGCTGGCGAGGTAGCAGACGAGCTCGGCCACGTGGTCGGGGCTCTGCGCGTCCCAGCCCTGCGACTCCGGCCTCTCCGCGATCGCCGCGGTGCGCCACCCGACGTTGGCCATGCGGGTGCGAGCGCCGGGCATGATCGCGTTCGCGGTCACGCCGTACTGCTCCATCTCCTGCGCGATCGCCGCGGTGAACGCCGCGTTGCCGGCCTTGGCGGCCACGTAGTTCGATTGCCCGGCGCCGCCCATGTGCAGCAGGCCTGTGGCGGTGTTGACGATCCGGCCGTAGCCCTCGCGGCCGGCCTTGCCTTCGCTGCGCCAGAAGCGGCAGGCCTCGCGGCTGACGGCGAAGGTGCCCTTCAGGTGGACGCGGATGACGTCGTCCCAGTCCGCTTCCTCGAGGTTGAACACCATCTTCGGGCGCCCGATGCCGGCGTTGTTGACCACGATGTCGATGCGGCCCCAGGTCTCGATGGCCTTCTGCACCGCCGCGGCGCCACCGTCCATCGTGGAGATGTCGTGCCCGTCGGTCACGGCCTCGCTCCCGCCGTCGATGATCGCGGCGACAACCTCGTCGGCGGGGGTCTCCTCGGTGGCGGAGCCGTCGATCGCGACACCGGTGTCGTTGACGACGACCTTGGCGCCGTACGCCGCGAGTCGACGGGCGTGGGCCGCACCGATGCCGCGACCGGCGCCGGTGACGAGTGCGATCTTGCCTTCGAGCAGACGGTCGGGCATTGGGGTCACCTCGGGCTGGAGAGTCGGATCGGCGGGCGAGCGTACCTGACGTCTGTGTCAGGTCGCCGGGGTGCGGAGTGCCGGGTCAGGCGCGGGTCGAAAGCGGGAACTGCTTGCTCGCGCCGCCGTCGACGACCAGGTTCTGACCGGTGACGTAGGCGCCGAGATCGGAGGAGAGGAACGTCACGGCCTTGGCGATGTCGTCGGGATCCGCGAGCCGCCCGAGCGGGATGCTCTCGGCCGACTGCGCGAGCCGCGGCCCGCGGAGCATCTCGGCGACCCGCGGGGTGAGCACCGCGCCGGGGGACACCGAGTTCACCCGGATGCGGGACCCGGCGAGCTCCATCGCGAGCGTGCCCACCAACGAGATGATCCCGGCCTTCGCCGCGCCGTACGGCCCGTGGAGCGGCGCGGAGCGCATCCCACTGACCGACGCGATCGCCACGATGGAGCCGCCGCGGTCCTGCGCGACCATGCGCCGGCCGACGACGCTCGACAGGTGGAAGAAGTGGCGCAGGACGACGTCGAAGCTGTCGTCCCACGTCTTCTCGTCCATGTCGACGGTGCGGCCCCAGAGCGCGAGGCCGATGACGTCGACGAGCACGTCGATGCCGTCGAACGCGTCGGCCGCTTCGTCCACGGCGCGTTGCACGTCGGCGCGCTGACGTGCGTCGCCGACCAGTGGGATCGCGACCGCACCGAGCGCCTCCGCGGCGAGTACCGCCGCGCCGGTCGCCTCCCGGTCGATGTCGAAGCAGGCGACGCGCGTGCCGGCTTCGGCCATCGCGCGCACGCAGGCCTGCCCGATGCCCGAGCCGCAACCGGCGACGAACGCCGTCTTCCCCGTCAGACCGAGATCGAGCACGGGACCCCCCACATCGCCGACCGGCCGACATACTGGCCCAGTCGCCGGCCCCGAGGAAGTGCGGCCCTCGCGACGGTCAGGTGAAGAGCGTCTCGCCGATCCAGCCACCGGGCTGCACGCCGGGAGGCACCGCGAACAGCGCGCTCGCGGTGTGCTGGATGTATTCGTTCAGCGCGTCGCTGGCGGCGAGCCGGTTCTGCACGGCGACGAACTGCACCCGCGGGTCGCGCTGATAGGCGAGGAAGAAGAGGCCCGCGTCGAGCTGCGCGGTACGGGGGTCGACGCCGTCGGTGAACGAGTAGCCGCGACGGAGCATGTGCTCGTTGCCGTTGGTGACCGGCGCGGCCAGCCTGACGTGGGCGTTCACCGGGATGGCGAGCCGGCCGTCCTTGCCGCGCTGCTTCAGGTCGACGGCGTCGAACTCCTTCTTCTGTCCGAGCGGCGCGCCCTCGATCTTGTCGCGGCCGATCGTCGCTTCCTGGTCGCCCAGGCTGGAGCGGTCCCAGACCTCGATCAGCATGCGGATGCGACGGGCGACGAGGTACGAGCCGCCGCGCATCCACGCGGGATCGTCGCGTTCCTGGACCCACACCGCCTGTCGCTGCAGCTTCTCGTCGTCGCTGCGGATGTTGTTGGTGCCGTCCTTGAAGCCCATGAGGTTGCGCGGCGTCGACTGGTCCGCGCCCGTGCTCGACGTGCGCCCGAAGCCGAGCTGGCTCCAACGCAGGCCGGCGACCCCCTTGGCGATCCGCGTGAGGTTGCGCAGCGCGTGGAACGTGACCTGCGGGTCGTCGGCGCAGACCTGCACGCAGAGGTCGCCGTTGCTGATGCCGGGATTGATCGCGTCGAACGCGAACGCCGGGAGCTCGGCCAATTGCGCGGGGCGATTCGCCGCGATGCCGAACCGGTCGTTGCCGTCGAGGTCGAACAGCGACGGCCCGAACCCGAACGTGATCGTGAGCTGCGCAGGACCGAGGCCGATGGCTTCGCCGGTGTCGGTGGGCGGCGCGAGCAGGGCGCCCCGGTCCGGCCCGACGGTCTCGCCCCGGGTCATCCGGATGCTGGCGAGCGTCCAGGCGCGGAGGAGGTCGATCAGGGCCTGCCGGTCGTCCGTGAGCATGTCGAACGCGCCGAACAACAGCCGATCCTGGGCCGGCGTGACGATGCCGGCCTGGTGCTCGCCGTGGAACGGCACCGCCTCACCGGCGGGTGACGCGCCGGCGCGCTCGAGTTGATCGCCGAGAAGGTCGCGGCCGCCGACCGCGAGGGCTCCCGCACCGAGCGCCGTCGCCCCGAGCCCGCCCAGCAACCTCCGACGGCTGAACCTCGGTCCGTCGGTCAAGCGACCACCTGTTCGGCGATGTGGGACAACGGCTCGGCGACGGCGTCGACGACCTGCGCCAGCGCCCTGGTCTGGTCGGGCGTGAGGGACGTGTAGAGCACGTAGCCCTGACCCTGCTGGTACGGAACGACCGCGGCCTGGACCGCGTCGAAGCGGGCGAAGATCTGCGCGGCCGAGACCGGTGAACCCTTCGGGAGCAGCGGCGCGACGGCTTCGAAGGCGGACCGGGAGCCCTCGACATTGGCCGCGAGGTCGTCGAGGTCGGTGCGGGAGTACCGCTCCTCTTCGCCGGTGATCTTCGAGCTCGAGACCTCGTTCAGGAGCTCGACCGCGCCGTTCGCGATGGTTGCCGGCTCGAGCTTCACCGTGCGCACGACGCGCTGCAGCTTCTGGGTGTCGACGAGCAGCTTGTCGGCGACCGGTCCCATTCCCTCCGTGGTGTTGTTCACCCAGAGCGCCTGCTCGATCTTGTGGAAGCCGCCCCACTCATCGGCCGGAACGTCACCGTCGCGGGCGTCGATGTTCGGATCGAGGTCACCGAAGGCCTCGGCGACCGGCTCCACCCGCTCGTAGGGAAGGCGGGCCGGGACGTACGCGGCCTTGGCCGCGGCGACGTCACCGGCCTTCACCGCGGCGACGAAGACCTTGGTCTTGGCGACCATCTCGTCGGTCTGACTCTGGAGGTAGCCGCGGTAGGTGGCGACGGCGGTGGCCCGCTCGGCCGCGTTGCTCGTCGGCGCGGTGTCGACGGCCGTACCGTTGACCGTGAGCGTGCCCTTGCCGTCGTTCTCGGTGCCTCCCGGGCACGAGGTGACGTACGTTCCGGGCTTCAGCGTGACCGAGAACTTCTTCGACAGGCCGGGGGTGACGAGCTCGGCCTCACCCACGATGGTGGAGCCCTTCATGATCTCCATCTCGCTGATGGCGTCGGCGCCCTTGTTGGTGATGACGAAGTTCGTCGGTCCGGCGGGCAGTGTGAGCGAGGCGGGGCTGCAGCCCTTCTTGACCAGATCGATCGCGACGGTCTTGACCGAGCCCGTCGATTGCGCGGTCTCCACCAAGCTGTCGGCCGCCTTGGTGGTGCCGCCGCCGTCGGAGCTGCAAGCCGTGAAGCCGACGGCCGCGAGGAGGCCGGCGGAGATGAGCGCCAGCGTCGGGCGGGTGTGGCGGGCGTGGCGAGGCCAGACGACCAGGGTGACCATCGGCACCGCGAAGAGCAGCCACACGATGACCTCGGACACGACGGGCCGCGGCTGGATGCCGAGCATGCCGGTGAGCAGCGCCGCGAGCACCGTGCCCGGGCGCACCAGCCAGGTGAGGTCCATCACCTGGGTCTGGCCGACGTTGAGCCACCCGGCCTCGTGCGCGGTGTGCGCGGCGGTGGCGAGGAGTCCGGCGGCGATGAGCACCAGGACCACCGCGGTCACCTTGAAGAACTTCGCGAGGTCGAGGTGCACACCGCCGCGATAGATGCCGTAGCCGATGCCCACCGCCACGAGCACGCCGAGCGCCGCGCCGGTACCGGCCGCGCCCGCGTTCGTGGACGACTGGAATGCCGCGAGCATGAACACGGCGGTCTCGAAGCCCTCGCGCAGCACCGCGAGGAACGCCATGACGACCAGCGTGGCCACCGAACCACCCGCGATCGCCAGCGCCGCCTTCGACTCGAGGTCGCCCTTGATGGTGCGCGCGTTCTTGCGCATCCAGAGGATCATCCAGGTGACCAGGCCGACGGCGAGCAGGCCGACGACGGTCTCGAGGCCCTCCTGCTCCTTCTGCGGAAGGTTGTCCTCGGCGACCCGGAGGCCGATCGCAACCGCGGTGCACAGCGCCAGGGCACCGCCGACGCCGAGCCATACCCACTGCAAGGCGTCCCTCCGGCCCTGCGCCACGAGGAACGAGGCGACGATGCCCACGATCAGTGAGGCCTCGATGCCTTCTCGCAGTCCGATGACAAAGGTGGGTAGCAACCCGGCTCCTTAGGTAAGGTTCACCTAAGAAGGTATGGGAAAGCTCTCGCCCGGTGCAAGACAGGCGGCCGACAGGGCCGCCATGATGGCGACTCCGCCGCCCGGATCCGGCCCTCCCGGACCGACCGGACCGCCCAGCGGGCACCGGGCACCGGGCACAGATCCGAGGAAGAGGTGTCGTGATGACCGAAGTCGTGCTCGTCGACGTGGCGGACCGGGTGGGCCTCGTGACCTTGAACCGCCCGGAGTCGCGCAACGCGCTCAACCGCGCCCTGAGCGGAGGCATCGTCGACGCCGTCGCCGCGCTCGACGCCGATCCGGGCGTCGATGTGATCGTGATCACCGGTGCCGACCCCGCCTTCTGCGCCGGCGTCGACCTCAAGGAGTTCGGCAGCGGGGCGGCCACGGCCGACCGTCCCGAGCCCGGCGCCGGCCGGAACCCGTGGCGCGGGGTGTTCAAGCCGCGGGTCAAGCCGCTCGTCGGCGCGGTGAACGGGGCGGCGATCACGGGTGGGCTCGAGGTCGCGCTCAACTGCGACTTCCTGGTCGCGTCGGATCGCGCCCGGTTCGCCGACACGCACGCCCGCGTGGGCGTGATGCCCGGTTGGGGGCTCACCGTGCTGCTGGCCCAGCGGGTGGGTGTCGCGCGGGCGCGGGAGATGAGCATCACCGGCAACTTCGTCGACGCGCCGACCGCCTTGACGTGGGGACTCGTCAACCACGTCGTACCCCACGACGAGCTGCTGCCGTTCGCGCTCCAGCTCGCGCGCGACGTCACGACCATCGACTCCCGCGCCGTGCAGCGCATGTTGCAGACCTACGCGGAGATCAGTGACACCACCGTCGCCGAGGCGTGGGACATCGAGCTCACCGTGAGCAAGGACTGGGAGGGCCAGGGCTACGACCTCGCCGACATCGAAGCGCGTCGCGAGGGCATCGTGGCGCGCGGCCGCAGTCAGAAGGGCAGCGACGCGTAGCTCCCTGAGAGGTCAGGTTTCGAGGGTCGCGTCGAGGGTGATCTCGGGCACGCCCGCGAGGGCGCGGCTCACCGGGCATCCGGCTTTGGCCTTGGCGGCGAGGTCCGCGAACGTCGCCGCGTCCACACCGGGAACCTTTCCGGTCGTGACGAGCGCGATCTTGGTGATGGTCGGCGTGTCGTCCACCCGCCGCAGGGTGACGGTCGCGTCGGTGTGCACCAGGTCGGGCGGGTGGCCGGCCTGGGCCAGCAGGTTGGACAGGGCCATCGAGAAGCACGACGCGTGTGCCGCCGCGATCAGCTGCTCCGGGTTGGACCCGGGCCCGTCCTCGAACCGCGACTTGAACGTGTACCCGCCGCTGATGGTGTCGCCCGCGGTGAAGGTTCCCGTGCCCGTGGGCACGTCACCCTTCCACTCCGCACTTCCCTTGGCTGGCATGTCGGCTCCTTCGGTTGGAATCGATGGGTTTGGGGTCAGCCGCGGAACGCGGGCAACCAGGGTGCGAGCGCGTCGAGCAGTTGGTCGGTCATCAGGGTGATGGTCTCGTACGGGAGCGCACCCGCGACCGGGTCGGCGAGCATCGCCTCGAGGACCGTGGTGCGGTTCCCGGAGATCGCGGCCTCGACCGTGAGCTCCTGCGACGCGGACACCCGTCGGAGCGCCTCGCCCATCACGCCCGTGACTCCGGCCGAGTCACGCGCGCGGACGCCGTCGGCGCTCGTGACTCCCATGCACTCCACGACCACGTCGGCGGGCAACGAGGTGACTTGTCCGGTGTTCGGCAGGTTGACCGGCAACGCGATCTCGGTTCCGGTGACGATGCCGTCGAGCAGGGTGGCGACGAGCTCGCCCGACGGGAAGGTGGAGATCTCGTCGTTGCCGAGCACCAAACCGACGCTCGCGTCGTCGATCACCTTGTCGGCCATGTGGCCCACGAGTCCGTAGTGGTGGACGTTCCAATCCCGGCCGAAGTCGGAGCGGGCGGTCACGAACCAGGGGAAGAACTCGCACACGTGGGTATCGGAGCTGCCGGCGATGACGCCGAAGCGGCGGAAGAGCTCCATCTTGAGCGGCAGGTTGGCCAGGAGGTCGGCCTTCGTCCACCGTTCGCCTGGGTAGTGCTTGCGGAAGTGCATCCCGGCCGGTGGGTCCATCCAGAGGGGGCTCTGGAGCACGGGATCGGTGGGATCGGCGTCGTAGCGGTCGAGGAGATCCCGCACCGCGGCGAAGCCGTCGCTGCCGTCGCCGAGTCGCAACGCGGTCACGAGCGGGAGGTGGTTCACTCCGGCGACCGTGGGGTCGACGGCCATCATGTCGGTGTCGAGCAGCAGGCTCATGAGGTACTTCATGCCCACGAGCTCGTTGCACAGGCCGACGGCGCGCACGCTGGTCTCGCGGTTGACGCAACGCGTCAGGGCGGTGAGCGGGTTGCTGACATTGATCATCAGCGCGTCGGGGGCGTGCCGCTCGACGGTCCGGGCCATCTCGAGCGTCACCGGCACGCTGCGGAGCGCGCGCATGATGCCACCGGGGCCGATGCTGTCGCCGACGGTCTGGCGGATGCCGTAGCGGGCGGGGATCTCGAGGTCGTGCTGCATGCTCGCGAAGCCGCCGACCGTGAACGCGCTGATCACGAACTGCGCCCCGTCGAGCCCCTCGGCCAGGTTGGTGGTGGCATCGACGGTGAGCCCGATGCCGCGGTGCTTCACGATGTGCGCGGCGACGTCGAGCATGACCGGCAGCGACTCGGCATCGATGTCGACCAGAGTGACGTGGGCGTCCTGCAACGATGCGGTATTGGCGAAGTCGACCAGGAGCTTCGGCGTCCAATGGGTGCTGCCGCCTCCGACGAGCGTGATGCGCGGTCCCATGGTGCCCTCCGAGCCGGCTGGTGACGACCGCCCACGCGGCCGTGCCGGCTCAACGTAGCGCCGCGGCGCCCGGTGGGCCCCGTGACCGCGGTCAGCCTGCGGTCAGGTCCCGCGCCGGAGGAGCCGCCACGCGAACGCCGCGCTCGCCAGCATCGGCGTGGTGACCGCGACCCGCTGGAGGATGCCGCCGTACGGGCGGCCGACCGTGGGCGAGAAGGCGACGAGCATCGCGGCGCTGACGCCGGCGCCGACGATCGCGGGAGTACGCAGCGCCGCCCACTCGGGGTCGTGGGCGAAGCGGTGCGAGAAGAACAGCGGCGCCGCGACGAGGCACGCATACCCGACGCCGCTCGCGATGTCGTGCCCGTCGTTGCGCCACGACTGGCCCACCACGCCCTCGGGTGGGTGCAGGAGCATGCGGTCGCGCCGCAGCGCGGCCGCAGCGAGCACCCCGGCTCCCGCGCAGCGCACGAGGAAGGGGCCCGGGCCGGAGCGTTCCGGTCCGCCGAGCGCCTCTTCGAGTGCCGACGCGAAGAGGATCGTCCCGGTGCCCAGGCCGACGAAGCCGCCGATCATGATCGCGGGTGTCCGCGCGTCGGGCGCGGCCAGACCGCTGATGTGCTCGTCGCGCACGGAGTAGCCGACCTGGCGGATGGAACTGGTGATCCAGGCCAGGGTGAACGCGGCCGGGCCGGCGATGCCTCCGGCCGCGCGCACCGTGAACGGCAGCCGTCCGACGATCCCGGCACCCATGCGCATACCGCGCCTCCCGCGCCGGTTCACCCGACCACGGCCGTGTCCTCGATGAGGCGCACGACCTGCTCGCGCCGGTCCCGCACGTCTTCGACCACGCCCCGGCGCTCGAGCAGCGTCCACCAACCCGTGAACTGTCGGCCGAACCGGATGAGCGCCTCCAACGCGTAGACCGCGGAGAACGCGCACACCGCCTGGAACAGGAATGCGAGCGTCACCGCCCAGGCGCCGTCGGCGCTGAACATCGCGACGATCCACCACGCCAGCGGGAAGCAGACCAACGCGACGAGCAGGCGGACGGTGCCCTTCGTGACCGGCGCCCGAACCGACTGTCCCGACACCTTCACGAGCAGGTACGGGATGAAGTTCACGAGGACGCCGGTGAACGCGAACACGCTCAGGACCGCCACGACGAGCCCGTTGACGACGAGCTGGGTGAGCAGGGCGCGGGGCCGGTAGCCCGCGGCCACCTCGCCGTCGCGCACGCCGAGCAGCGTCAGGCCGAGGTTGTAGTCCGCGATCGCCGCCGTGACCCGGTCGCGTCGCGCTTCCGGCACCGCGGCCAGACGTTGCGCGAGCTCCTCGCGAGCGCCGAGCTTGACCTGCGACTCGCGTCCGGTTCCGGTTCGGCGGAGCACGACGTCGGCGCCGAGCGAGAGCGTGCCGTGCTCCTGGACCGAGCGGTAGTCGGGCGACACGTCCTGCAGGCGGCGCCGGATCGCGACCGTCAGACGGTCGACCGCCTGGTGGTTCTCCTCGCTCAGCTCCTCGTCGGCGTGGACGTAGTCGGCGAGGTCCTCGTCGAGGTCGATCGGGCGGCCGACCCGCGCCAGCACCCTCGATCGCAGCGCGAGCTTGTCGTCGAACGTGAGTCCGATCGGCACGATGACGATGCCCTCCGTCCCCTGGGCGAGCGCCCCGAGCGCGATGCGCGCCGCTCCGGTGCGGACCGGCGCGAGTGCGGGGGAGTCGTGCGTGGTGCCCTCCGGGAAGATCGCGACGGTTCCGTGCCGGGCCAGGGCCCGATGGCACGCGGCGAACGAGGAGTGGTTCTTGCTCGTGTCGGGGACGTCCTGCGCGCGGTAGATCGGGATGACGCCCGCGAGCGCGAGGAAGGGCCGCGCGGGCAGCACCTTCCAGAGCGTCGACTTGGCGAGGAATCGCGGGACGCGGTGCAACACGCGCGCGATCACGACGGGGTCGACGAGGCCGTTGAAGTGATTCGCCACGATCAACACGGGACGCCCGTGCGGAATGCGTTGCTCGCCGCGCACCTCCACGCTGCGGAAGTAGCCGCGCGCCGCGAGCGACGCGATCCCGCCGATGATCCGGTCGAGCGCGCGCCGCACCGGGCTGAACGGCCGGAAGTGCAGCCGGGCCCGGGCCCGGACGTCTTGCCGCACGGGTTCGTTCACGCCGACACGGTAGGCGAGGCGGTCGTGACGGCTACTTGATGCCCGTTGCCGCGGAGAGGATCTGGACGTAGATCCCGATGATCTTGTCGCCGTAGTTGGCGGCGGTCGCCCAGCGACCGGTCAGGCCGTTCCAGGTGCTCGCCGCGCCCTGGAGGTAGAACGAGTCGAAGTTGGGCAGCACGGGCGCATAGGTCAGGCCCGCCGCGGTCGCGCTCCGGTCGGCGTAGTTGCGCAGCAGCTGGATCTGGGCCCGCACGCCGGTCTGCGCGTCGGGGAACTGGTAGCCGTTGGCGCAGCTGTCGCACGCGCCGATGCCGGCGAAGTTGTTGTCGCTCGACTTGAGCTGGCCGTTGGCGGGGAAGCCGAACGACCCGGTCTCGAGGATCGACTGCGCGAAGGCGATGTCGCCCCTCACCCCTTCGGCGCTGCCTTCGTTGATGTAGTCCTGCGCGAGCGTGGTGATCGAGACCGTCGTGCGCGCCGAGCGGCCGGAGCTGACGAACCACGACGCGAGCTCCGACGCGCTGAGAACCGAGCGGCCCATGATCGGCGTGGACGCGCCACCCTGGATCGAGAGCCACCGGTTCAGGACCGCGTGGGTCGCGTTCGCTTCGCTGCGGGCCGCGCTCATGGCGCCCTGCGCGTTGGCGAAGTCGGCGTGGGCCTGGTTCAGCCCGTTGACGGCGTCACGGCGGTCGAAGCGCTGCTGGACCGTCTGGGCGTCGACCGAGCTCATCTGGGTGCGCAGGTTGGTGATGGCGGCGAGTTGCGCGTCGGCCACCGCCTGCCCGAGGTGCTGCTTCCGGTCGCGCTGCTCGTCGGCCGGGGTGTAGTCGTTGTGGTCGATGCTGGGAGTGCCCGCGTCGTGGTACTCGTCGACCATCAGCAGGGTGAGGTTCTGCCGTTGGGCCTGGATCTGCGCGTCGAGGCTGTCGTGCTGCTGCTGCAGCGCGGCGAGTGTCCCGTCGATCGTGGCGATCTTCGCGGTCAGGGTGTTCGCCCGCTGGGTCGCGTCGGCCTGGATGTGCGACGCGGCGGCGAGCCGGC
>JAODBH010000114.1 GCA_025463865.1 Actinomycetes bacterium
GATGTAGGCGCGCGTGGCGATCTCCTGCGCGGCGGCCGCGGCCGCCACGTGCTGCTGCATCTTGTGGCCACGCACGATCAGGTAGGCGAGGACCGCGATGTACGGGAGGATGATGAGCGCTGCGACCCAGATCGCCTTGGCCCAACCCGACAGGTCGTGGCTCGCGAAGAGGTCGGCGATGACCAAGAAGAGCAGGTAGATCCAGATGAGGAAGAAGAAGAAGTAGAAGAGCGACCAGAGCACCTGGCCGGTGCCGAAATCCGCGAGCAGCATCGTGCGTCTCCTTGTGATCGCTCCGCGACCTTCTTCGACGAAGGGGCCGGGAGTACCGCCTCGATCATCGTCCGAGTTGCGCCGCGACGGAACCAGTATCTGGCAGGGTTACGCGTCGCGTAGGTACGCGCTCACGCCCCGGAGTCCGCGAGCGCAACCCGCATGCGGCCCAGCAGTTGGTCGAACATCGGGTGCGTGCGAGCGGCGATCAGCAGATCGGCGTCAGCTCGCGCGCTGGACCTCGACCTGGCCGTCGGCGGGCATCGGCTGCTTGAACCACCGGTCGGCCGTGTCCTCGATGAACGCGTACATCCCCGCGCCGAGGAAGTTGGTCTCGATCTCGGAGACCAGCACCTCCTGCCCGTTGGCGACGCGGATGCGATCACCCACGTTGACGTCCTTCACTGCCACGCTCGTCCACGAATCAGCCATGCGCCGATCATGCCATCGCGCAGGCTCACCGCTCCAGACCGCGGCGCGAGTCTCCCGCACCCGCCCGAGGCTGGTCTTCACTGTCTGTCACACGTTGCCGCTTGACGGCGTGGTCGGTGACTGCGATCCTTCGGCCGCGCTTCCCCGCAACCACTCGCCACCCGCGGAGGAACGCATGCCCACCACCGTCACCGTCCTGCCCTGGCCCGACTCCGTCATCGACCAACTCGGCTTCGACCCCCGTTCCAACTACGCCGAGCGGTTCTGGCTCCCGACCCTCGGACCGACGTCCCTGTTGCTCACCCGGCGACTGGCCACCGAGTTCGACCGTGCGCCCGAAGGCATGACCCTCCCGGTCGCGGAGACGTCGCAGGCGCTGGGGCTCGGGCCGCGGGAGGGAGCCAACGCGCCGCTCGCACGCAGCTTCGAACGCCTCGTGCAGTTCGACGTCGCCCGGGTGATGGAGACCGGCACCTACGCGGTCCGGCGGATGCTCCCGCCCATCAACCGGCGGCACCTCAAGCGGCTGCCACCTGCACTGCAGACCGCGCACACGGAATGGGCCGAGGCCCAGCTGGCCGAGCCCCCGGCGGCGAACGCGCGGCGTCGGGCCCGCAGGCTCGCGATCGTGCTGCTCGAGCAGGGCGAGGATCCCGACCCGATCGAGCAGCTCCTGATGACCACCGGCTTCCACCCGTCGATCTGTCGCGAGACCATCGAATGGGCCCGCAACGAGCACGCACACCTCACTCCCGCGCCAGTCTCACCGTGACCGACGCTGCCCCGCATCCGCGCAATCGGAGATCAGGGTGCGCTGGTCAGAGGGGCGGGAGCGTCCACGTCTTCCTCACCAGGCAGCAGGCTCTTCTGGTCGAGCACGTAGAGGAGTGCGAGCGACGGGATGATGACGACCGCCGCGGCCGCGAACACGACGAGCATCGCCCACAGCGTCCCCGACGGCGCCGCGCCCTGCGACACCTTCAGCGATGTGGGCAGGAGGTAGGGCCACTGGGCCACGCCCCAGCCGATCACGACCGACGCGACCGCGCCCGCCGCGAGCACCCGCACCACGCCGCCCGCACCCCGGACCAGCAGCACGAGCGAGCCGATCCCACACAGCGCGGACACGATCACGAGCGGCAGTGCGCGCGACAAGAGGCCGTGGAACAGATAGGGCGCGTCGTGATGGAACACGAAGATGCCGATGAAGGCGACGATCCCCGCGACGACGGCCGCGGCGATGGCGCGAATCCGGAAGTACCGCTCCATCGCCAGATTCCCCCGCCGCTTCGAATCGGCGGTGAGGTACACCGCCGCGAGGTACGAACAGACCGCGACCGCGAGCACGCCGCCGACGATCGACGTCGGGTTGATCCAGCTCGACCAGGTGTCGCCGGCCTTGCCGCCTGGCGGCACGCGCCCGGACGCGATCGCGCCGGCCACCGCTCCCATGCAATAGGGCACGAGTACCGAGGAGGTTGCGAACGCGGCGCCGAAGTTTCGCCGGTCACGGGTGCGGAACACCGACTTCCGGAACGCGAAGCTCGCCCCGCGCAGGACGATCCCGAGCGCGGCGAGCGCCAGCGGTACGAAGAGCGTGAGGGTGATCGATGCGAACGCCCGCGGGAAGGCGCTCCAGAGCACCACGAGGCAGAAGATCAACCAGACATGGTTGGCCTCCCATATGGGCGCCAGAGAGTGGTCGATCACGGCCCGGGGCTCGGCACCCCGCTCGGCCCCGCCGGCGATGAGATCCCAGAACCCGGCGCCGAAATCGGCGCCGCCGAACAGGGCGTAGGCCGTGACCCCGAAGAACAGGACCACCGCCACCGCGTCGTCGAGCTTCACCGCGCGCCGACTCCCTCGGGATGCGACGTCGTCGCGCCGCCGGGGCCCGGCCCGTCGTTCGGGCCGTAGGGCACGTCGGTCTCGTCCCACGCGCCGGTCTGCCCGCGGTAGCGGCGGCTCAGACCGCGCAGCACGAGGATGGTCGTGACCCCCAGGCCGGCGTAGAGCGCGAGGACCACCAGGAACGTGACCCACACGCCGGTGTCGGCCGTGACGGCGTCACCGACCCGCATGTAGTTGCGGACGACCCACGGCTGTCGACCGACCTCGGTCACCACCCAGCCGGCCTCCAGCGCGATGACGGAGAGCACGCCGGTGACGGCACCGACGCGCAGGAACCACTTGGACTTGGGGTAGTCCCGACGCCTCCACCAGGAGAGGCCGTACCAGACCGAGATCAGGAACAGCAGCGTGCCCAGGCCGACCATCGTGTCCCACGCCAGATGCACGACGTTGGCCTCGGCCCGGCTGGGTTGGTCGTTCGCCGGGAACGCGTTGCGACCTTTGACCACCGTCGCGGTTCCGGATGTCGGATCGGAGAGGATCGACGCGACCCCGGGGATCCGGACGCCGGCTACAACCTCGTTCTTGGAGTTGAGGAACCCGAGGATCGTTTCCGGCGCGTTGCTCCTCGTCTTGGGAACGAGCTCGATCGCGGCGAACTTCTGCGGCTCGTGCCGGTAGACCCACGCGGCCAGCTGGTCGCCCACGACCAGCTGGATCGGCGTGAAGATCGCCGCGAGGGTGAACGGGATGATGAAGCCGAGACGGTGGTACCGGTCACGGCGGCCGCGCAACATGCCGAACGCGTAGACCGACGCGACGAGGAAGCCACCGACGATGTAGGCCGCGATCACCATGTGGGCGGCCTCGAACGGCATGGCCTTGTTGAAGATGACCCCGATCGGATCGACCTTCACGATCTTGCCCGCGGCGTTCAGCGTGAAGCCCGACGGCTCGTTCATCCACGCGTTCGCGGCCACGACCGAGGTGCTGCCGCCGACCCCTGCGATCACGATCGGCACGCCGGTCCAGAAGTGCGGCCATGGCTTCAGCCGGCGCCAGCCGTAGATGTAGATGGCGACGAAGATCGCCTCGAGGAAGAAGAACAGGCCCTCCACCGCGAAGGGGATGCCGAACGCGTCCCCCCATCGGCCCATGAAGCGCGGCCAGAGCAGGCCGAACTCGAAGCTGAGCACGGTGCCGGTGACCGCCCCGACCGCAAAGGTGACCGCCATGTACTTCGACCAACGCTGCGCGAGCAGGAGCGCATCGGAGTCGTCGTGCTTGATCGCCCGGTAGTTCGCGATCAGCGCCATTGCCGCCCACGAAACGCCGAGCGGCACGAGGACGATGTGGAACGCGAGCGTGAACGCCATCTGGGAACGCGCCCATGGCAACGGGTTCACCGCGAGGAGATGCATCGGACCTCCGGTTCGCAGCGGATGGTACTTGTCGGTCGGTCAATCTCCGTTGTCGACGGGTACTTCAGGTGCAGACGGGCTCCCATCGAATACGAGTGCGAAGGACGCGGTGAACGGCTCGGTCACCGAGAGGTGCTCGCCGGTGACCAACGCGTTGGTCGGTGCGGTCATGGGCTCGAGGGCCACGAAGGGTCTTCGCGGTGGTACCCACACCTGCGCGAACGAATAGCCGGATCCGCACGCGACCTCGACCGACCTTCCGCCGTCGCTTTCGATCGCCAGACGGCGGCTCCGGCTCAACGCGTAGCCCGCGTCGAGCGTGCGGCGACCGATGCTCCGGTTCTCGGCCGGCTCGCGCTCGACTGCTCCGTTGGGAATCCCCAAGCCGTCGGTGATCAGCCGGCGGCGGGCAGGGAGCCGCAGACGCCACCGGCTCCGGGGCTCGTCGCCGGGCAGACGGAGGTAGGGATGCCACCCGAAGCTGATGGGCACTGCCCGACGTGCGGTGGGCACCACGCTCGTGTCGATCCGCAGCGCGGTCTCACCTGCGGTGACCGCCACCTCGATGCGGTGGGCAAACGGGAACGCGGGCGCGTCGACCACGGTCGACGCGCGCAGCCGGGCGGTACCCCGAACGACGCGCACGTCCTCGACCGACCAGGAGGACCGACCCAGGAGCAGCCCATGGATCGGCAAGCCGTTGTCATCGACGTGGAGGGGAAGGCCCGCGAGGTCGACGGTCCGCCCTGCGGCGCGGTAACGCCACGCCGAGAGCCGGTTCGCCCACGGAGCGAGCAATGGCAGGCCGCCACTGTGTCCGGCGCGTAGCCGGTCGAGACCACCCGGCAGCGCGAGGTACTCGCCGCCGCGGTAGCAGAGCGACACTCCCGTCATGCCGAGCGCGGGGGTGAACACCGCGGTGAGCGGTCCCGCGGTCAGCCGCACAGCCGGCTCACCCCGGAAGCGGCGTTCTTCCGCCCGCACACTGGCAGCCACGAGCCATTCGTAGCAGAGGACCGCTCGGGCTCCGCCGGACGCCCCCAGCTACCGCGACGTCGGGCCTGTCAGTCCTCGAGGACGAAGAGGCCCGCGAGACCTGCCGTCTCGAGTGCCCTGCGGGCCTCGGCTTGCAGGCCCGAGACCACGAGCGCGACGCCGTGCATCGCGGCCATGCGCTCCGCGAACGCGAGCAGCCCCATTCCGGACGAATCCAGGAATGCGATGCCGCGCATGTCGAAGACGATCTCGCTGAGCCTCTGATCGAGCAGCGCGATGAATGCGGACCGAACTTCGGACTCGGTCTCGATGGCGAGATCACCTGCGAGCTCGATCGTCGCCCTGGTGCCGTCCCTCCGGGTCTCGCACCGGAATCCCGGTACGTACACCGCCTCACTCCATCCCTGTTTGCTGCGATCGTCGATCATCCGCCCACCGGTCCCGAGGCTGAGAGCCGCGCCGGCGGATCGCCAGGCATCGTGCTCTCTCTCACCGACCCGGTCTTTACCCGTCTACGCCCGCGCGACCACGGTTCCCACTCGAAATCTTTCGACCCCGGGAGCTTGGTGACCGGCCGGTACGCTGGGATGCGTGGACGGCGGGAAGGTGCTCGACGACGAAGGGGAGGACCTCGCGGCCGCCCTCGGGAGCGCCCGGCACGTCGTCATCCTCACCGGCGCCGGCATCTCCACGGAGTCCGGCATCCCCGACTTCCGCGGGCCGAACGGCGTATGGACGAAGGATCCGGGCGCGGAGAAGACCGCCTCCCTCGAGCACTACCTCGGAGACCGCGACGTGCGGGTCCGGGCGTGGCAGACCCGTCTGTCGAGCCCCATGTGGCAGGCCGAGCCGAACGCCGGACACCGGGCGCTCGTCGATCTGGAGGCGCTCGTCGCGTTCGACCTCCTCGTCACCCAGAACATCGACGGCTTGCACCTGCAGGCCGGGACGAGCCCCGACAAGCTCGTGGAGATCCACGGCACGGTGCACGAGGCCGAGTGCCTGGATTGCGGCTTCCGGGGGCCGATGCACGAGACCCTCGCCCGGGTCGAAGCCGGGGAGGCCGATCCCGCGTGTCTCGGCTGTGGCGGAATCCTGAAGTCGGCGACGATCTCGTTCGGCCAGAACCTGGTCGAGGCCGACCTGCTCCGCGCCCAGCGGGCAGCGCTCGCGAGTGACGTGTTCCTGGCGCTCGGGAGCTCGCTCGGCGTCTACCCCGCCGCCGCCCTGCCGGAGATCGCGGTTCGGAACGGCGCTCGGCTGGCAGTGCTCAACGCCCAGCCGACGCCGTTCGACGGAATCGCCCATTGGATCTCCCGTCGACCGCTCGGCCACGTGCTCCCCGAACTGGTGGACCGTATGGGCGCCCGGGTTGGGAATAACCGACCCCTGCACTAGCCTTTTTCGATCACCAGAAGCATTTCGAGCGAGGGCAGGCAATGGCCGGATTCCGTGATCTGTTGAGCCAGGCGAAGAAGGAGATCACCGAGGTCTCCCCCGCCGACGCGGAGGCCCGCCTGGGCGACGCGACGTTCCTCGATGTCCGGGAGCTCGACGAGTACGAGCAGGGCATGATCCCCGGGGCGGCCTTCATCCCCCGCGGGCACCTCGAGGCCCAGGTCGAGTCCAAGCTCGCGGACAAGGCCGCTCCGGTCATCGTCTACTGCGCCGGCGGTGTCCGCTCCGCGTTCGCGGCCAAGACGCTTCAGGAGCTCGGCTACTCCGACGTGTCCTCGATGGCCGGTGGGTTCGGCCGGTGGAAGAACGAGGGCCGGGCGTGGATCACCCCGGCCGTGCTCAATCCCGAGCAGCGCAGCCGCTACCAGCGCCACATCCTCCTTCCCGAGGTCGGCGAGGCCGGTCAGCAGAAGCTGCTCGACAGCAAGGTGCTGCTTCTCGGCGCCGGCGGTCTCGGCTCTCCCGCGGCCCTCTACCTCGCGGCCGCGGGCGTCGGCACACTGGGCATCGTCGACATGGACGTCGTCGACGACTCCAACCTCCAGCGCCAGATCCTGCACAACACGGATCGCATCGGTGAGCGGAAGGTCGACTCGGCCAAGAAGACGATCACGTTGCTCAACCCCGACGTCAACGTCGTCACGTACGACGTGCGCCTCGGGGCCGACAACGTCCTCGACATCATCGACGGCTACGACGTCGTCATCGACGGCACCGACAACTTCCCCACGCGGTACCTCCTGAACGACGCGTCGCTCATCAAGCGGATCCCCGTCGTCCACGGCTCGATCTTCCGCTTCGAGGGCCAGGTCACGGTGTTCGACCCATACAACGGGCCGTGCTACCGCTGCCTGCTCCCCGAGCCGCCGCCGCCGGAGCTCGCGCCGTCGTGCTCGGAAGCGGGCGTCATCGGCGTGCTCCCCGGGATCATCGGTTCCATCCAGGCGCTCGAGGCGATCAAGCTCATCCTCGACCTCGGCGAACCGCTGCGCGGTCGGCTGCTCGCGTACGACGCGCTCGAGGAGACGTTCCGCAACTTCAAGGTGCGGCGCGACCCCACGTGCCCGGCATGTGGTGAAGGCGCGCAGATCGTCATCGCCGAGTATGACGATCTCTGCATGCCTCACGCCGTTCTCGCGGACGGCTCCGTCGCCGCACACTGACGCACTCTGACCGAAGCGGCCTTCAGCCGGTCGGTGACGGCGTTTCGGCCCCGGGCGATATCGGACCGCCGGTATTCGTCGTCGGCGATGTGGGCGCGACGACCTCGACCTTGCCCGACATCAACGTGTGGATCGTGCACGTGTAGAAGAACGTGCCGGCCTTCTCGAACGTGAACGAGTACGTCTGACCCGGACCGAACTTGCCCGCGTCGACGCCGAACGTTCCGCCGAAGTCGAGCGCGTCGGCCGACTTCTCGACGTCGTGCGCGACCGCGTCGTCGTTGCGCCACGTGACCGTCGTACCGACGTCGACGATGGCGGCCGCGGGCGTGAATTGGTTTCCGCGCGCGTCGATCGTGAAGGCGGCCCTGCCGCGCGCGTCGGTCGGCGCCGCGGGCGGGGTCACCTTGGCCTTCGACGAGCTGCACGCGGTGACACCGAGCAATGCACCCATCGCGAGCGCGAGGACGAGGAGACCCCGGGTACGCGTTGCCGTCACGGTTTGCGGAACGTCGACGCGAGCTCGATCAGCGTGCGCACGCCGTAGCCGGTCCCGCCCTTCGACGTTTCCGCATCCTCCGACGACGACCGCGCGGTTCCCGCGATGTCGAGGTGTACCCACGGCGCGTCGCCGGTGAATTCTTTGAGGAACAGGCCCGCGGTCAGCGTTCCCGCGCCGCCACCGGACGAGATGTTGCGGAGATCGGCGATCTCGGAGTCGAGGTTGCGCCGGTAGTCCTCAGGCAACGGGAGGTGCCACATGCGCTCGCCCGCCCGCTCCGCGGCCTCGCTCACCTGCGTAACCCACGCGTCATCGGTGCCCATCAAGCCGGCGATCTTGTCGCCCAGAGCCATCGTCACCGCGCCCGTGAGCGTCGCGAGATCGATGATCGCGTCGGCGCCCTCTTCGCTCGCGAGTGAGAGTGCGTCGGCGAGGATGAGGCGGCCTTCCGCGTCGGTGTTGAGCACCTCGACCGTCTTGCCGTTGCGCATCGTCAGCACGTCGCCCGGTCGCATCGCGGCGCCGCTCGGCATGTTCTCGACGAGCGGTACGTAGGCGATGACGCGGGCCTTCACCCCGAGGTCGCGCAGCGTCGACATCGCCGCGATGACCGCCGCCGCACCCGACATGTCGGTCTTCATCGTCTCCATGCCACCCGCGGTCTTGAGCGACAGGCCGCCGGAGTCGAAGACAACCCCCTTGCCGACCAGCGCGAGCGTGGCCTTCGCGTTCGGGGGCGCGTACTCGAGGCGCAGGAAGCGCGGCGGACGGTCGGAGCCCTTCCCGACGCCGAGCACTCCACCCATGCGGGCGCGCACGAGTTGCTCGCCCGCGTAGACCTTGGCCTTCAACCCGGACGTGCGCGCGATTCCCTTGGCGAGCTCCGCGACGTCGGCCGGTGACTTCGCCGCCGCGGGCTCGTTGATGAGATCACGTGCCCACAGCACCGCTTCGGCGATCCGCGCTCCGCGTGCGAGCCCGGCCCGCACTTTGGCGTCGGCCTTCGTGACGACGAGAACGCGCGCGAGCTTCGACGCCTTGGCATCGGACTTGTAGCGCAGGAATTGGTACTGGCCGAGACTCACGCCCTCCGCGAACGCCTGCGCTGCGAACCCGCGATCGACGTCGGGTGCAACCGCGTCGAGCAACGTCGTCGCGACTGTCGCGACGTGCGCGGCGCGCTTGGCGAGCACGGCACCGGCTCGGCGGAGCGCGGCGGCGTCGAACGTGTCCGTGTCGCCGACCCCGAGCAGGAGCACCGAACGGGCGCGCAGGCGACCGCCGGTCGGGACCGCGAGCACCTCGCCCCGTTTGCCGTCGAACTCGGTCTCCCGCATGAACTCGGCCAGCGTGCCGCCGATCGCGCCGTCGACGAGCTCGGTACCCGGCCCGGGCTGCGCACCCGTGAACACGGGGACGACGAACAGATCGACTTTGGGCGCGTCGGCAACGATCCTGAACGAGGGGGCCATGGTTTCCTTACGGTTTGCGCGACGGACGGAATTCGCCTTCTTGCCAACGGGAGAGGGTGTACACGAGGTCGGCGACACGGTTGAGGTAGGGCACGACCTGGCTCTCGGAACCGAGCCAGGAGACGCGGGTCGCCGCGACCGTGATGCGTTCGGCACGGCGGATCACCGTGCGGGCGAAGTCGAGCGCGGCCGCAACCGAGTTCTGACCCGGCAGCACGAACTCCTGCGGCGCGTCGAAACGCGCGGTCACGTCGTCGATGATCGGCTCGAGCCGGCTCACCATGTCGGCCGTAACGAGCGAGACTTCCGGTTTCAGCTTTCCGCGATTGCCCGGCGCGGTCGCAAGCTCGGCGCCGACGACGAAGAGCTCGCGCTGCAGCCGGACGAGAAGCTCGTGCAGCTCGGAGTCGGGATCGATCTCTGCCCGGGCCAGCCCGAGCGCGCTCACCGCCTCGTCGACAGCTCCGTAGGCCTCCGGCCCGACCTCGTCCTTGCCGACGCGACCCCCGTACAGGAGCCCGGTCGTGCCGTCGTCGCCCTTGCGTGTGTAGACCTTCATGCCGAAAGGAGAGCCTACGGCGCCCGGCTTTTGATCTCCGGGTACGGACCTGGTGTTCTCCGGGTACGGACCGGGCCGTATTCGTGTAGAGAACCCGCGTAGGGGCCACGTAACCTGGAGCGATGCAGGACCCCCGGGGAACCGCGTTGCCCATCGGCAGCGGTGCGGTGCACCCATTTCTCGACGCTCTCCACGAGCGCGTGCTCGTGCTGGACGGCGCGTTCGGCACGTGGATGCAGGGCCACGACCTCGGCCCCGACGACTTCGGCGGCGAGGTGCTGGAGGGCTGCAACGAGAACCTCGTCGCCACCCGGCCCGACCTCGTCTCGCAGATGCACGACGAGTTCTTCGCGGCCGGCGTCGACGGCGTCGAGACCGCGACCTTCGGCGCCTTCCCGCTCGTCCTGAACGAGTACGGACTCGCCGACCAGACCTTCGAGCTCAACCGCCATGCCGCGCAGCTCGCGCGGGAGGTCGCGTCCGGCCATGCCGCCGACGGGCGCCCCCGCTTCGTGATCGGTTCGATCGGGCCCGGCACCCGGCTCCCTTCGCTCGGTCAGATCAAGTACACGACTCTGCGCGACGACTACGAGCTCCAGGTCGACGGGTTGATCGCAGGCGGCGTCGACGTGCTGCTGATCGAGACGGTGTACGACCTGCTCCAGGCCAAGGCCGCGATCAACGGCGCGCGGCGGGCCATGAAGCGGGCCGATCTCTCGAACCCGATCCCGATCATGGTGCAGGTCACCGTCGAGACGACCGGTCGCATGCTGGTCGGCACCGAGATCGGCGCCGCGCTCACCGCGCTCGAGGCGATGCGGCCCGACATCATCGGCATGAACTGCGCGACCGGTCCGGCCGAGATGACCGAACATCTCCGCTACCTCGCGCAGCATGCCCGCACGTTCTTGTCGGCCCTCCCGAACGCCGGACTGCCGAGTGTCGTCGACGGGCACACGCACTACGACCTCACACCACCGCTGCTCGCGGAGGCGCACGAACGCTTCACCACCGAGTTCGGGCTGAACGTCGTCGGCGGTTGCTGCGGCACGACTCCCGAGCACCTCCGCCAGGTCGTCGAGCGGCTCGACCAGCGCGCGCCGGTGTTGCGCAACCCGGAGTTCGAGCCCGGCTGCTCGTCGATCTATTCGCACGTGCCGTTCGAACAGGAGCTCGCGTATCTCGCCATCGGCGAGCGGACCAACGCGAACGGCTCGCGCAAGTTCCGCGACGCGATGCTCGAGGCCGACTGGGACTCGTGCGTCCAGATGGCGCGCGAACAGGTGAAGGAAGGCGCGCACGTACTCGACGTGTGCGTCGACTACGTGGGCCGCGACGGCGCGATCGACATGGACGAGATCGCGGGGCGCTTCGCCACCCAGGCATCGTTGCCGCTCGTCTTCGACTCGACCGAGCCGCTCGTCTTGGAAGCCGGTCTGCAACACCACGGTGGCAAGGCACTCCTCAACTCGGCCAACCTCGAAGAGGGCGAGGAAGAGGGCAAGCGGATGGACCGCGTGTTCCGGCTCGCGCGCGAGTACGGGGCAGCCGTCATCTGTCTCACGATCGACGAGGAAGGCCAGGCGCGCACCGCCGAGTGGAAGATGCGGGTCGCGAAGCGCATCTACGACATCGCGATCGAGCGCTACGGCCTCGAGCCGTCCGACCTGATCTTCGACGCGCTCACCTTCCCGCTCTCCACCGGCGACGACGATCTGCGCCGCGATGCGATGGAGACCATCGAGGCGATCCGTCGCATCAAGGCCGAGCTCCCGGGCGCGCACACCGTGCTCGGCCTCTCGAACGTGTCGTTCGGCCTGAAGCCCGTCGCCCGTCATGTGCTGAACAGCGTCTTCCTGCACGAGTGTCGCGAGGCCGGCCTCGACGCCGCGATCGTGCACGCGGCGCGCATCGTGCCCCTGCACCGCATCGACGATGCGCAAAAGGTTGCCGCGCTCGATCTCATCTACGACCGCCGGCGTGAGAACTACGACCCGCTCACCGAGTTCATGGGGCTGTTCGAGAACGTCGAAGCGGGCGCGATCGAGAAGGAAGACCGGTCGGGCTGGCCGGTGTCGGAACGCCTGAAGCACCGCATCATCGATGGCGAGCGCGACGGGCTCGAAGTCGACCTCCAGGAGCAGTTGACAGAGCTCACGCCGCTCGAGGTCGTCAACGACGTCCTGCTCGACGGCATGAAGGTCGTGGGCGAGCTCTTCGGCAGCGGCCAGATGCAGCTCCCGTTCGTGCTGCAGTCGGCGGAGACGATGAAGGCTGCGGTCGCCTACCTCGAGCCGCTCATGGAGAAGGCCGACGCCGGCGGCAAAGGTGTCGTCGTGCTCGCCACCGTGAAGGGCGACGTGCACGACATCGGCAAGAACCTCGTCGACATCATCCTGACGAACAACGGCTACATCGTTTACAACCTCGGCATCAAGATCGCGATCAACGAGATGATCGAGAAGGCCCTCGAAGTCAAGGCCGACGCGATCGGTATGAGCGGCCTCCTCGTGAAGTCGACGATCATCATGCGCGAGAACCTGCAGGAGCTGAACACGCGTGGGCTCTCCGACACGACTCCCGTGATCCTCGGCGGCGCCGCACTGACGCGTACCTACGTCGAGCGCGATCTGCGCGAGGTCTACGACGGTCGCGTCTTCTACGGCAAGGACGCATTCGAAGGACTGCGCACGATGGACGCGCTCGTCCAGGGCCGCAAGAACGGCACGCTCGACGAGAAGTTCGGGCGCGAGCCGGGCGGCCGCAACCTGCCGCCCCGCAAGTCGCAGCAACCTGTCGAGGACGTCGACATCCCGGCCCGTTCCGGCGTCGCGACCGACGCCAAGATCTTCACCCCGCCGTTCGTCGGCTCCCGCGTCGCCAAGGGCATCTCGCTCGACGACATCGCGGGCTACGTGAACGAGACCGCGCTCTTCCGCAACCAGTGGCAGTTCCGGCCCGAGTCCGGCGAGAACGACCAGGACTTCAAGGCCCGCATCCGGCCGGTCTTCCGCGCCCAGCTGGGCACGGCCAAGCAGGAGCAACTGCTCGTGCCCGCCGCGGCCTGGGGGTACTTCGCGGTCAATAGCGAGGGCGAGAACCTCGTGGTGTGGAAGGACGACACCCGCACGCAGGAGTGGCTCCGCTTCCACTACCCGCGCCAGCGGAAGGCGCCGTTCCTCTCGATCGCCGATTTCTTCCGGCCGATCGATTCGGGCGAGACCGACTACGCCGCGTTCCACGTCGTCACGATGGGAACCGCGGCCAGCGCACGCGAGAAGGAGCTCTTCGCGGCCGACAAGTACCAGGACTACCTGTTGCTGCACGGCCTGTCGGTCGAGATGACCGAGGCGCTCGCCGAGCTCTGGCACCGTCGCATCCGCGAGGAATGGGGCTTCGCCGACGAGGACGGCCCGACGCTCACCGGCCTGTTCAAGCAGCAGTACCGCGGGTCGCGCTACTCGTGGGGCTACCCCGCCTGCCCCGACCTCGACGACCAGACGAAGGTCGCCGAGCTCCTCGAGATCGAACGCATCGGTGTGTCGCTCACCGAAGAGTTCCACCTCGTCCCCGAGCAGTCGACGAGCGCGATCATCGTCCCCCACCCCGAGGCGAAATATTTCGTGGTCTAGGGGCCGGTGGCCGGCGCGGCAAGCGCCGGCCGGAAGTGCTCGACACCGTCGATCGATGCCTCAGGCGATCGTGATCGACTTGTCCAGGTAGACGTCTTGAATCGCGTTCAGGAGCGCGATTCCCTCTGCCGTCGGGCGTTGGAAGGCTTTGCGGCCGGAGATGAGGCCGGTGCCGCCGGCACGCTTGTTGATCACTGCGGTGCGAACAGCTTCGGCGAGGTCGGACTCGCCCGACGACGCGCCACCGCTGTTGATCAGACCCGCACGGCCCATGTAGCAGTTCGCCAACTGCCAGCGCGTGAGGTCGATCGGATGATCGGTGGTCAGCGAGTCGTAGACGAGCTTCGACGTCTTGCCGTAACCCGAGAACGCGTTGTAACCGCCGTTGTTCTCCGGCAACTTCTGCTTGATGATGTCGGCCTCGATCGTCACACCGATGTGGTTGGCCTGGCCGGTGAGGTCGGCAGCGACGTGGTAGTCGATGTCGGCCTGCTTGAAGTCGGCATTGCGTAGGTAGCACCACAACACGGTGAACATCCCGAGCCGGTGCGCCTCGGCGAACGCGACCGCGACCTCTTGGATCTGGCGGGTCGCTTCCTCGGAACCGAAGTAGATCGTCGCACCGACGCCTGCCGCGCCCAGGTCGTACGCCTGCTGCACGGAACCGAACATGATCTGGTCGAACTTGTTCGGCAGCGTCATCAACTCGTTGTGGTTCATCTTCACGATGAACGGGATGCGGTGCGCGTACTTCCTCGACATCGCGCCCAGCACGCCGAAGGTCGTGGCCACCGCGTTGCAGCCACCGTCGATGGCGAGCTCGATGATGTTCGCGGGGTCGAAGTACTTCGGGTTGGGCGCGAATGACGCGGCCGCCGAGTGCTCGATGCCCTGGTCGACGGGGAGGATCGACACGTGGCCCGTGCCCGCCAGCCGGCCGGTGCCGTAGAGCTGCTGCAGATTGCGCAACACCTGGACCGGCCGGTCGCTGATCGACCAGATCCGGTCTACGAAGTCGGGTCCGGGCAGGTGCAGGTCCTCTTTCGGGATGCCCTTGGAGACGTGGGTGAGCAGCGAATCGGCGTCGTCGCCGAGCAGGGATGCGATGTCCATCGGAGGATCGTACGCGGAGAATCCCGACTCCGGCCACTGAGGGCGCGCCTATGGGCGCAGTACGGCGCGAGCGACGAGATCCGTGCCGAACGCCGTGAGGATCGCGAGATAGAGGAGCCCGGTCGCGGCCATGACCGCCGAGTAATACCGCTCTCGCAACGCGGCCCAGGTGAGGCCGACGAGCCCGATCGTCAGCACCGCGCAACCGATCCAGATCCAACCGAGCACCCCGTGGTAGCCGTCGGCAACGACGCCGTTGATCACCTGCACCATGCCGGTCGGCCAGAGGAACACCGCGATCTCGAACGGCCACGCCCGCGCGGTCCACGCGACGAGCTCCTTGACCGGTCCGCGGGGCAGTCCGGGCTGCACGAGATACCAGTGCCCGAGCAGCATGGCGTCGCTGACACTGCCGAGGAAGACCGCGCCGACGACGAGCCGCGCGACCGCGAGCAGGTACGGACCGCCCGCGAACTGCGCGGCCGCGAAGAGCCCGATGAAGCCGGCGATGGGTGCGATCAGGTCGAGGACGGGCGCGAACTCCGGCCCGCGCTCGGGGGCTTCGTCTTCCTCGCCCGCGCGGCCGATCATGGCCGAAACGCGGGCGCGGCGCGCGGCGCGCACCTCTTCGCGACCGCGCACTCCCGCGCCGCGGCGTTGCACCGAAGCCACCAACGCGACGAGCGTTCCCGCGACGCAGGCGATTGCCGCGAGCGCGGCGACCACGCGCGCCGGCCCGAGATCGCCGGTGAGGAACACCGCGGCCGCGCCGGCTGCGAACGTCCCGAAGACGAGACGGATCAGCCACCCGTAGCCGAGGCTCACCTCGCGGCGGCGCGTCGTCACCCAGCCGAACAGG
Organism: Actinomycetes bacterium; assembly: GCA_025463865.1. Classification (GTDB taxonomy): domain Bacteria; phylum Actinomycetota; class Acidimicrobiia; order IMCC26256; family Chersky-534; genus Chersky-534. Next base: position 15,732 of record JAODBH010000114.1, read on the forward strand.
AGCCCGCCCGTGGCCCACTGCAGGAGGAAGGTCGCGGCGTCGAGCTTCACGCAACGGTCGCGATATCGCGCGGCGCGACATTGAGGCGTACCGGTCCGTCGGCGGTCGTGACGACGATGTCCTCGAGCCGCATCCCGAACCGTTCGGGGAAGTAGATGCCCGGCTCGACACTGAACGCGAAGCCGGGCTCCAGGGTGCGGGTGTTGCCCGCGACCATGTACGGGTCCTCGTGCGCCTCGGCGCCGATCCCGTGCCCGACCCGGTGCACGAAGTTGTCGCCGAAACCGGCGTCGGCAATGACGTACCGCGCGGCCGCGTCGACGTCCTCGCAAGGAGTGCCGACCGTCGCCGCGCGCACACCGGCTTCCTGCGCCGCGACGAGCACCGCGTAGACGTCACGTACCTCGCTCGGCGCCGCACCGACGTGGAACATGCGCGTGATGTCGGAGCAGTAGCCGTCCATCGTGCCGCCGAAGTCGCAGAGGACGAGATCGCCGTCGGCGATCATGCGCGTCGCAGTCGGCTCGTGGTGCGCGCTTGCGGCATTCGCACCGGCCGCGACGATGGCGAAGTTGGAGCGCTCGTGTCCGGCCGCGAGCATGCGGTCGACGAGCTCGCGGTGAACTTCCAATTCGGTCCGGCCCCCGAACGCTACGGCGCGCATGTCGCGCGCGACCGCGTCGACGGCGTGTGCGGCCCGGGTGAGAGCCGCGACCTCGTCGTCGTCCTTGACCATCCGGATCGGTGCGACCACTTCGGACGCGCGCGAGAACACGCACGACGGAACCGCGCGCTGCAGGTCAAGCAGAAAACGCGCCCAGGTATGGTCGCCGATCGCAACCCGGCGGGCCGAGCGCCGGATCATTCCGGCGACCAACGCGACCGGGTCGTC
>JAODBH010000121.1 GCA_025463865.1 Actinomycetes bacterium
CCGCGGTCCTCGGCCCGTTCCCACCGCCCGCCGACTCACCGGAGTTCGCAGCGCTGCTCGAGTGGGAGACGGGCGAGGACGAGGTCCACGTCGCCCGCACGGTCGACGGCTGGAACCTCCACCTCTACCGCTACCTGCCGCATGTCTCCGATGCCGACGCGCCCACGCGCCCGCCGGTGGTCCTCGGTCACGGTCTCTGCGGCAGCCGCTACATCTTCGACGTGCATCCCGACTACTCGCTCGCGCGGTTTCTCGCGGCCGAGGGCTTCGACGTGTGGCTCCTCGACCTGCGCGGTCGCAACGAGAGCTGGCCCGACGGCGGTCCCGACCCCGCGCTGCAGTGGACCTTCGACGACTTCGTCGAGCACGACATCCCGGCCGCGACCGAGGCCGTCTGCGCGGCCGCGGGGAGCGACACCTGCTTCTGGATCGGCACCGAGATGAGCGGCATCGCGCTCTACGCGGTGGCCATCGCCGGGACCGCGCCCCGCATCCGCGCCGGGGTGACGATGGGCTCACCCGTGGTCACGCCGCCGACCGGCGAGGTGCCGGGGGTGACGACCGCGTTCCCCGAGGCCGTCGGGTCCCGCTACCCGTTCTCGATGGCCAGCGCCTTCGGACCCGCCATGGCCGCGGCCGGCAGCGACATGCTCGAGAGCAGCTTCCGCCCGGTCAACACCGACTGGACCGTGACCGCGCGCTACTTCCGCTACGGCGTGCCCGACGAGGCAACCGGGATCGTCGAGCAGTTCCGCGACTGGATGGCCGCGGGCTCGATGCACAGCGTCGACCGTTCCCTCGTCTACTCGGACCGGCTCGCCGAGTTCACGCTGCCCGTGCTCATGCTCGCCGGTGCCTCCGACCGTCAGCGCCCACCCGCCGCGGTGGAAGATGCATTCGGCCGGATCGGCAGCGAGGACAAGACCTTCGTGCGCCTCGGCGTCGACGCGGGATTTGCGGTCGACTACGGGCACGACGACGTCGTCGCCGGGTATCACGCACCGGCAGAGGTGTTCCCACGCGTCGCCGCGTGGCTGGATGAACGGAGCTGACGTGCACTCTCGGGTCTCGGTGAGCGCGATCTCGACCTTCAAGTGGTCGCTGGAAGAGGATCTGAAGTTCTACGCGGAGGCCGGGATCGACAACATCGGCGTCTCCGTCGTGAAGCTCCAGGAAGCGGGTTGGGAGGAGGGCGCGCGCCGCGTCGTGGAGTCGGGGATCCGGGTCTCGAACCTCATCGGACTCGGCCCGTTCGACCTGCAGGACCCGAGCCAATGGGACCGGCAACGCGACCGACTGTGGAGCGCGCTCGAGGCCGGGAGCACGATGGGCGCGGAATGCATCATCTTCACCACCGGTCCCGCGGGCCAGATGACGTGGGAGGACGCGGCCGACGCGCTCGAGGCTGCCCTCACCCCGGTGCTCACCGACGCCCGCAAGCGCAACATCCCGTTCGCGCTGGAGCACACCAACAACCTGCGGGTCGACGTCGGCTTCCTGCACTCACTGCGCGACGACATCGACCTCGCCCGACGGCTCGACACGGGCGTGTGCATGGAGATCAACGCGTGCTGGGCCGAACGCGACCTGAACGGCACGATCACCAACGGCGTCGACCGGCTCGCGCTCGTCCAGGCGAGCGACTACAAGATCGGCACGACCTGCACCCCCGACCGCCTCGTCCCCGGCGACGGCGACATCCCGCTCGAGCGCATCCTCGGACAGGTGCTCGCCGCGGGCTACCCCGGATGCTTCGACCTCGAGCTCATCGGACCCAAGATCGAGGAAGAGGGCTACGCGGGTGCGGTGCGTCGCAGCGTCGACAACCTGGGCGCGCTGCTCGAGAAGCTCGGCGCCTGACCCGTCACTCGACGTCCGCCGCGAGCGGTGGTGCTCCCCATTTCACACGCGGCAACGACGGGCCCGGCGGGAAGGGGTGGCCTTCCACCGCCTCGAGCAGCGGCCAGTACCAGTCCGGCCACTCGATCGCGGCGCCGTCCTTCGCGAGGAGCTGCACGATCCACGCGCTCGCGATCACCCGGCGGTCCGCGCGGGTGAGCAGCTGCTGTTCCACGATGGTGGCCCGTCCCCTGCGCTCGACCATCCGCACCGCGGCGAGGAGCTCGTCGCCGGGCATGCCCTCCGACTCGTACCGGACGTGGAGCTCCTTGGCGACGACGACCACACCGGAGGGCCGGAGCCAATTCGTCCAGCGGGGCCCGATCTGGGTCGGCACGTAGATCATCCGGGTGTCGTTGAAGATCCGCACGATGGCTGCGTTGTTCAGGTGCCCCTGGGCGTCGAAGTCGTCGGGCTGCACCGGCGCGCGCGTCACGAACCGGTAGCCGTCGGGCGGTTCGAGCAGCTCGGGGTCGGTCAACTCAGGCCCACATGAACGCGCCGCCGTCGGCCATCATCGTGTGGCCGGTGACGTAGCGCGCCGCGTCGCTGCACAGGTAGAGCGCGATGGGGGCGATGTCGAGCTCCGGGTCGCCCTGGCGGCCCATCGGGCAGTTCTCGATGAACTGGCGGTAGCCCTCGCTCTGCTTGCCCGCCTCGCCGTGGTGCGTGGCCGCGGCGGGCGCGATGGCGTTGACGCAGATGTTGTCGGCGCCCCACTCCCGCGCCGCGGTGCGGGTGAGCCCGCGGATCGCCTCCTTGCTCGCGTTGTAGGCGGCGAAGCCCCGGCCACCGGTGATGCCCATCGACGACGCGAAGTTGACGATCCGGCCCCATTGCTGCTTTTGCATGTGCGGGTACACCGCCTGCATCGCCCACAGCGTGCCCTTGACGCCGGAGTCGTAGAAGACGTCGAAGTCGGAGTCGGGAACGGTGGCGACGGGCCGCATCGGCCGGAACGTCTGCGCGTTGTTGACGATGCCGTCGACCCGGCCGAACCGCTCCACCGTGGCCGCGACCATCGCGTCGATCTGCTCGTGGCTGTTGATGTCGCAGACCACGCCCAGGCTCGGGATCCCGAGCTCGGTGAGCTCGTCGACCGTCCGTTGCATCGTGTCGGGCTTCCACTCGGCGACGACGACGCTCGCGCCACCCTTGCCGAGGTGGTGGGCGATGCCGCGCCCGACGCCTTGGCCCGACCCGGTCACGATGATCACCCGACCATCGACGCCGTGCATGTCCCGGACCTCGGCCGCGACCGTCGGATCCACCATCGAACGCTCCCCCCTCGGAAAACTGACGTTGACGTCAGCTTATCGGCGGGGGATAACCTCGCCGCCGTGCAGACACTCGAGGGGCAGGTCATCTTCGTCACGGGCGGCGGCAGCGGCATCGGGCGGTCGACGGCGCAGGCCGTCGCGGCCGAGGGCTCAGCGGTCGGCGTGATGGACCGCAACGCCGAGGGCGTCGACGAGACCGTGCGTCTCGTCGAGGCGGCCGGCGGTCGCGCGGTCGCGCTGCCGGGCGACGTCAGCGAGGACGCGGTGATGGAGGCCTCGGTCGCCAAGCTGCGCGCAACGTTCGGTCCCGTCTCGGGCGTGGTGACGTGCGCGGGCATCTTCCACGGCCCCGACATGCAGCCGCTGGCCGACGTGTCGTTCGACGACTTCATGTACGTGCTCAAGGTCAACCTCGCGGGCACGTTTCTGGCGGTGAAGCACAGCCTGGGCGACCTGGTCGAGACCAAGGGCGCGATCGTCACGATCGCGTCGACGGCGGCGCTGAAGGGTCACGGCTTCGGCTCCGGCTACACCGCGAGCAAAGGCGGGGTCGCGGCGCTCACGCGTCTCATGGCCGTCCAGTACGGGCCCAAGGGCGTGCGGGCCAACTGCATCTGCCCGGGCGGCACCGACACCCCGATGACCGCGGGCACGTTCTCCGGACCCGACACCCAGGAGCGCGCGAAGACCGTGCCGCTCCGGCGTTTCGGCCAGCCGGAGGAGGTCGCCTCGGTGGCCGCCTTCCTGCTCTCGAGCGGCGCGAGCAACGTCACCGGCCAGACCCTGGCGGTCGACGGAGGGACCACGATCCAGTGACGGTCACGATCCGGTGACACAGCCCACCGGACCCTGGTTCGGCGTCTTCCTGCCCCAGATGCGCATGTCGTGGACGACGATGCTCGACCGCGTCGTCGACGCGGAGTCCGTCGGGTTCGACTCGGCCTGGCTCATGGACCACATGTGTCCCCCGGGCGCTCCCGACCACCCCACGTTCGACGGCTGGGCACTCGCCGCGGCGTTGGCCGCGCGCACGTCGAGCATCCGGCTGGGCCACCTGGTGACGTGCGACGCATTCCGCCACCCCGCGGTGCTCGCCAAGATGGTGGCGACGATCGACCTGATCTCCGACGGCCGGCTCGACCTCGGCATCGGCTGGGGCTCGGTGCCCGCCGAGCTCAAGACCTACGGCATGTACGCCGGTCCCGCCGCCGCGAGGGCGTCACGCCTGCGCGAGTCGCTCGAGGTCATGCAGTTGATGTTCTCGGGTGAGCGCTTCGACTACTCCGGCGAGCACTTCACCCTCGACCAGGCCATCGGCCTCCCGCGGCCGGCGCAGGCCCACGTGCCGGTCCACATCGGCGGCACGGGCGAGAAGCTCACGATGCCGCTCGTGCGCGAGTACGCCGACTGGTGGAACTGCCCGACCTACGGCGTGGCCAACCTCGCCGAGCTGCGCGAGCTCGCCGGCGGCGCGCGCTGCAGCGTCCAGCACCCGATCGCCCTGGCTCCCGACGAAGCCAGCCGGGCCGACGTCATGGACAAGGCGCAGCGCCGGTTCGGGACCTGGGGCGGCCTGATCGCGGGCACGTCGAACGAGGTCGCCGACGCGCTCGCGGCCGAGGTGGCCGCGGGGGTCGAAGGCTTCGTGCTCCAGTTCACCGATTTCGGCCAGCCCGAGACGCTGGCGCGTTTCATGGCCGAGGTCGCGCCGGTCGCCGCCGGGGCCTCCCCCGCCGCCTGACCCCGGAACCGCCCGCGGTCGCCGCGAAGCGCAACCCGATGGCGGCGACACCGGCGGAATCCGTCGTCATGAGCTCGCAGCTCGACGGAATCCCTTGCCTCGAGCGCGTCGGCGGGCGACCATTCGCGCACCGAGGATTCGACCGACGTCGCGCGCCCGAGAGGACGAACCATGGCCCTGGACAACTTCATCGGCGGAGCGTGGGCGCCGGCCCGGAGCGGCAAGACGGATCCCGTCCTCGACCCCGCAACCGGCGAGGCCATCGCCGAGGTCGCGTCGAGCGACTCCGGCGACATCGACGCCGCGGTCCAGGCCGCGGCGGCGGCCTTCCCGGCCTGGTCCCACCTCACCCCCCGCCAGCGCAGCGAGTACCTGATGAAGCTGGCCGACGCGATCGAAGCCGATCTCGCCAACCTCTCCGCGATCGAGTCCCGCAACGTCGGGAAACCGGTCTCGATCATGGAGTTCGAGATGGACCTCACGCTCGACAACTGGCGCTTCTTCGCCGCGGGGGCCCGGTTCCTCGAAGGTCGCGCCGCGGGCGAGTACCTCGAGGACCACACGTCGATGCTGCGGCGCGATCCGCTCGGCGTGATCGCGTCGATCGCGCCCTGGAACTACCCGCTCAACATGGCCACCTGGAAGGTCGCTCCCGCGCTGACCGCGGGCAACACCGTCGTCCTCAAGCCGAGCGAGCTCACCCCGATGACCGCGCTGCGCCTCGCCGAGCTCGCGGCAGACATCCTTCCGCCGGGCGTGTTCAACGTGGTGCTCGGTGACGGCGAGCATGCCGGCGCGTCACTCGTCACCCACCCCGACGTCGCGATGGTGTCGCTCACGGGTGACGTCGCCACCGGCAAGGCGATCGCCCGCGCGGCCGCCGATTCGCTCAAGCGGGTGCACCTCGAGCTGGGCGGGAAGGCACCGGTCGTGGTGTTCGACGACGCTGATCTCGACGCGGTCGTGTCGACCCTCGCGGAAGCCGCCTATTACAACTCGGGCCAGGACTGCACCGCGCCCTGCCGCGTGCTCGCGGGTCCCGGGATCTTCGACGACTTCGTGAGCGGCATCACGGACGCGGTGCGCGCGATCAAGGTCGGCGACCCCCAGGACCCCGAGACCGGTATGGGTCCGGTCGTCTCTGCCGCGCAGCTCGAGCGGGTCGTCGGCATGGTGGACCGTGCACGCGACGCGGGCGCCGAGGTCACCGTGGGTGGGAGCGCGCCGGGTGGACCCGGCTTCTTCTACGACCCCGCGGTCGTCGTCCAACCCGACCAGCGCAGCGAGATCGTGCAGCGCGAGGTGTTCGGGCCGGTGGTCACGGTGCAGCGCTTCACCGACGAGGCCGAGGCGCTGCGCTGGGCCAACGACGTCGAGTACGGGCTCGCGTCGAGCGTGTGGACCCGCGACACCGGTCGAGCGATGCGCATGGCCCGCGACCTCCAGTTCGGCACCGTGTGGGTCAACGACCACATCCCGATCGTGTCGGAGATGCCACACGGCGGGTTCAAGCAGAGCGGATACGGCAAGGACATGTCGGTGTACGCGATCGAGGCTTACACCGAGCTCAAGCACGTGATGATCAAGCACACCTGAGCGGTACATCCACCAGAAAGGCGCCCCATGGACGCACTCGGGACCCGGGCCGAACGGATCGCCGCCGACGAGAACGCCGAGCTCTGGGCCAACACCCCGGGGTCGAAGGCGCTGTACGAGCGCGCGCTGCACAGCATGCCGTTGGGGGTGCCGTCGTCGTTCCAGGCGTGGGACCCGTACCCGATCTACCTCCGGGAGGGGAAGGGCTCGTCGGTGTGGGACGTCGACGGCATCGAGCGGACCGACTTCCACAACGGCTTCGGCTGCATGGTCGTCGGGCACGCGCATCCGAAGGTGGCCGAGGCGATCGAGAGGGCGGCGCGCACCGGCACGCACTTCGCCGCGCCGACCGACGTGACGGTCGCGTTCGCGGAGGAGCTGTGCCGGCGGTTCGGGGCCGAGCAGGTGCGCTTCGCGAACTCCGGCACCGAGGCGACGATGAATGCGATCCGCATCGCGCGCGCCGCCACCGGTCGCGAGCACATCGTGAAGGTCGAGGGGTCGTACCACGGCCACCACGATCAGGTGATGTTCTCCGTCGTCCCGGGCTCCGACCTCATGGGCGGCCGCGACTCGCCCGCCACCCACCCGATGTCGACGGGCATCCCGAAGGCCGTCGCCGACTACACCCACGTGGTGCCGTTCAACGACCTCACCATGCTGGGCGCGCTGCTCGACGAGATGGGCGAACAGATCGCCTGCCTGATCCTCGAGCCGGTGATGATGAACATCGGCATCGTCCAGCCCCAGCCGGGCTACCTCCAGGGGCTCAAGGACCTGTTGCACGAGCACGGCGCCCTTCTCGTGTTCGACGAGGTGAAGTCGGGCGCCACGATCGCGGCCGGCGGCGCGGTCGAGCGCTACGGCGTCACGCCCGACCTCGCATGCTGGGCCAAGGCCATCTGCGGCGGCACACCTGGCGCGGCGTTCGGTGGACGGGCCGACGTCATGGCGACCATCGCGACCGGCGCTGCGCAACAGGGCACCTTCAACGGCAATCCACTGATCGCCGCCGCCGGCCTGGCCACGCTGACCGAGGTGCTCACGCCCGACGCGTACACCTACCTCGAGGGTCTCGGCACCCGGCTCGCGGACGGTTGCTCCAAGGCGATGGCGGAGCACGGCATCCCCGGTCACGCGGTCGACCTCGGGGCGAAGGGCTGCGTCTCGTACCGGCCGGAACCGCTGCAGAACTACCGCGACTTCCTCGACACCCGTCCCGATCTGTACCTCGCGTCCTACCCGTGGGCCATGAACCGCGGCGTGTACATGACCCCGGGCGACGAGGAGCAGTGGACCATCTCGGTCCAGCACACCGACGCCGACATCGACCGCTACATCGACCAGTTCGCCGAGTTCTGCGCCGCGGTGGCGCACTGACGGGGCTGCGTGGAGCCTGCTCTGAGGGCTCTATGCGCGCCCAGGGTCCGCGTCGGGGGTCGTCGTCCCGCTGAGCTCGGCGAGCAGCGCGGGGAGCACGTAGACGTTCGGCAGCTCGGCCGGGATCATCGCCCAGGTGCGCTTCGGACCGCTCGACCGCCGGTAGCGGATGGAGAGCTCGGGCAACCCGAGGTGCTTCTTCGGCTGCCAACAATCGGCGTAGTCGGCCCACGGCAACGTCTCGGCACCCTTCTTGGTGTCGCGTTCGATGCCCTCGCCCGTGACGCTCAGCTCCGGCCACGTGACCGCGCCACCGGCCCGCACCAGCTCGGCGAGCTCGGGCACGATGCGGGGCGCAACCTGGAGGTAGCCGAAGTCGCGCAGGGTCGCGTAGAGCGCCCAGGCGTCCCGGAGCGATCCCGCCCCGCCCTCCTCGGTTGTCAGCGTGTTACCGAATGGCACCGAGAGCGACGACTCCGGCCCCTCGAGCCGGAACTCGGCGTCGAACCCCGACATGCGGCCCTGCCGGCTCCGGCCGCTCATGTCCATGGTCCATTCGGTGACATCGGCGAGGTCGAATCGCTCGCTGCCCCACGCGACCTGGTGCCCGTTCGCCAGGAACCGGCGGCCGGAGACGGGGAAGTCGAGGGATGACGGGTCGTCCACGCGGTAGGGGCTCGCAGCAATGCTGGGCTTGCGGGAGAACAGCTTCACCTCGGCTCCTCGCCTGGCGGGGCCCCATCATCGCCCAGGGCCGGCCGAGCGGGAGCGTCGCGTGCCCGGGGCTTTACGATCGTCGCCATGGACGACGCCTGGGTGAAGCGCGACCGAGACGTGGTCTGGCACGGCTTCACGCAGATGAGCACGTACGCGTCGAGTGAAAGCGCCCCGGTGGTCGTCGAGCGGGCGGAGGGGCACGAGCTCATCGACGGCGACGGCAACCGCTACCTCGACGCGATCTCGTCGCTCTGGGTCAACACCATGGGTCACCGCGTCCCGGAGCTCGACCAGGCGATCCGCGACCAGCTCGACCTCGTCGCGCACAGCACGATGCTGGGCAACGGCAACCGGGTCGTCGTCGAGCTCGCCGAAGCGCTGGCCGAGGTGGTCCCGGTCGACGGCCCGCACTTCCTCTTCTGCTCCGACGGGGCGTCGGCCGTGGAGCAGGCGCTGAAGATCGCGTTCCAGTTCTGGACGAACCGTGGGGTCGCCGGCCGCGCGAAGTACCTGGCGTTCGGCGGGGCGTACCACGGCGACACCATCGGCGCGCTCTCGGTCGGCGCGGGCGGCTTCGGCACCGACGTCTTCGATCCGCTGCGGTTCCCGGTGCTGCGGGCACCCGGCTTCTCCGATCCGGAGTGCTTCACGCGGGCCGCGGCTCTCATCGCCCAGCACGCGGGGACCCTCGCCGCGGTCGTCGTCGAGCCATTGGTGCAGGGCGCGGCGGGCATGGTCCTCGCCGAGCCGGAGCAGGTGCACGCGCTCGCAGCGACGTGCCGCGCCCACGACGTGCTCCTGATCGTCGACGAGGTTGCCACCGGCTTCGGCCGCACCGGCACCCTCTTCGCGAGCGAGCAATGCGACGTGCGCCCCGACCTGCTCTGCATCGGCAAGGGCATCACCGGCGGCTACCTGCCGATGGCGGCGACGGTCGCGAGTCAACGCGTCTTCGACGCGTTTCTCGGCGCCGACCTCTCCGAGAAGACGCTGTACCACGGGCACTCCTACAGCGGGAACGCGTTGGCCGCCGCGGTCGCGCTGCGCCATCTCCGTCTCCTCGACGAGCGCGATGTGCTCGCAAACGTCCGCGAGCGCGCGGCCGAGCTCGCCACACTGCTCACGCGCGACGTCGCCGGCCTCCCCGCGGTCGGGGAGATCCGGCAGCGCGGGCTCATGGTGGGCGTGGAGCTCGCGCCACCCGTCGACGGCCTGCGCTGGGGTCGGCGCGTGTGCGCCGCGGCCGTCGCGCGCGGCGTGCTGCTCCGGCCCCTCGGCGACGTGGTCGTCGTGATGCCGCCGCTCACGATCACCAGCCCGGAGCTCGAGCGCATCACGACGGTGCTCCGCGCCGCCATCGACGAGGTGTGCGGTCCGTGAACGCGGCCGGTCCGGGCTGGATCGACTGGGCCGAGGCCGCGGGTGCGGAGACCCGTCGCCTCGGGCGTTGGCGGAGCCCGCGTGACCTCGACGCCGCGGGCCCCGAAGGAAAGCTCGCGCCCGACGGCCGGGCTGTCGTCTCGTTCGCGTCGAACGACTACCTCGGTCTGAGCCAGCACCCCCGGGTCATCGCCGCCGCGCACGCCGCGATCGAACGTTGGGGAACCGGCGCGGGATCCGCCCGTCTCATCGTCGGGTCCCGGCCCGTGCACTCCGAGCTCGAGGCCGCGCTCGCCGACTGGAAGCACTGCGAGCGCGCCGTGCTCTTCCCCACCGGTTTCGCAGCCAACCTCGGTGTGCTCAGCACCTTCGGCCGCCCCGAGGCCCGGATCTTCTCGGACCGGTTGAACCACGCGTCGATCATCGACGGCGCCAGGCTGGCCGCCGCGCCGGTCACCGTCTACCGCCACCGCGACGTCGCGCACCTCGACGCCCTGCTGGCCGCGCACGCCGGGCCCGCGATCGTGGTCACCGACCTCGTGTTCTCGATGGACGGCGACGTCGCACCGCTCGACGAGCTCGTCGCGGCGTGCGCCCGGTCCGACGCCCTGCTCGTGCTCGACGAGGCCCACGCCGTGCTCGGCCCCGAGGTCGCGGCGAGCGCGTCCGCTTCCACGTCCGCGCCCATCCTGCGGGTCGGGACGCTGTCGAAGACGCTCGGATCGCTCGGTGGCTTCGTCGCCGGTCCGGCTCCGCTGGTGGACCTCTTGGTGAACCGGGCGCGCAGCTACATCTTCACCACCGCGTCGACGCCGGCCGACGCCGCGGCAGCCGACGCGGCCCTCGCCGTGCTCCGCA
>JAODBH010000122.1 GCA_025463865.1 Actinomycetes bacterium
ACGAGAGGGACACGAGCATCGACCTCCCGTCTCGCCGTGCGCCCTCGATCTCGTGGTGGTCGACCCGGTCACCGGCGGCGACCGCGTCGAACAGCAGCTCGATCCCGTCACCCAGGTGTTCGGGGAACAGCGTGGTCCATCGCGTGCCCACGATCGCTTCCTCGTCGTACCCGAACGCCCGCGCCGCCGCCCGGTTCCACGTGACGATCCGGGCGTCGGTGTCCGTGCTGAGCATGGCGACGTCCGCGGTCGCGACGAGCGCCTCGAGCACTGCCAGGCGGATCGCAGCCGCGGTCGTGGGTGCCGGAGGGTCAGGTCGATCGTCAGGTGCAGACCGCGTCAGTGCCACGTCGCTCCTTCCTCGTTGCCGGGTCGACGTCTCGCGACCCGGAGTTCGTCAGCCCGGCTCCGCGGCGCGCGAAGGGGATGGACGTGTCACTAGTTACCCAGCCGCCGGCTGCCGCAGACCTCGGCCCCGAGGCGGGCGCCGACCTGGCGCGCACCGCGCTGGCGCTGGCCCGGCGCTTCTCGGCCGGTGCCACCATGTGGTGCCTGGCCCCGGAGTGGCCCGAGCACGCCCGCCACGTCGCGGTGGAGTTCGTCCATCCCGTCGTCGTCGGCAAGCGGGCCCTTCCCGCGGTCGCCCTGACCGACGAGGATCCGGTGGCAGAGCTCCGGGCGGGTGCCCGCGCGGGTGACGTCCTCTGCGTGGTGAGCAGCGCGGCTCGTCGACCCGTGCGCGCCGCGTTGCAACGGGCGCGGGTCTGGGGTCTGGAGACGGTGTGGCTGGGCGCGGGGGACCCGGGCCCGGTTCCCGGTGAGGCTGATCATGTCCTCTGGGTCGACGCCCCGGCGGCGATCGCCGCGTACGACGGCACCTTGGTGCTCCGCTACCACGTCCTGTGGGAGCTCACCCACGTGTGCTTCGAGCACGCGGGCCTCCTCGTGGACACCGTCGGACCCGACGAGTCCTCCCCGACGTGCGTGACGTGCGCCGACGAAGGGATCACGGCCGAGGTGCTGGCGGTCGAGCGGTTGGGCGGCGCAGTGGTACGCAGCGCCCGCGGCCTGGAGACGGTCGCCGTCGAGCTGGTGGCCCCGGTGGCGGCCGGGGATCTGGTGCTGGTGCACGCCGGCACCGCGATCGCGCGGGTGGAGGCGGTGGCGTGACCGACCGCACCGACTTCCTGTATCCGTTCATCGAGGGCGACGAGCGCGCCGCGGGGAGCCTCCTGGAGGATCTGGGCGCCTCGGCGGTGAGCAAGGGCGCGGTCAGTGCCGCGCTCAGGGCGACGACGCTCGAGCGCGACCGCGACCAGCTCGAACGTGCCGCCACCGGCATGGCGGCCCGGCTCGTTGCGGGAGGGCGGCTGTTCACGTTCGGCAACGGTGGGAGCTCGACCGACGCGTCGGCGCTGGCGGCCCTGTTCTCGCGCCCACCCTCGGGGCGACCGTTGGCGGCCCGCTGCCTGTCCGACGACACCGCGGTCCTGACCGCCCTGGCCAACGACATCGGCTTCGAACTCGTCTTCTCCCGCCAGCTCATCGCCCACGCCGACGGTGGCGACGTCGCGCTCGGCATCTCCACGAGTGGGAATTCCCGCAACCTCCTCGCCGCCTTCGACGAAGCCACCGATCGCGGGTTGCTGACGGTCGGCTTCGCCGGGTACGAGGGAGGCGACATGAGCCAGAGCCCGAGCGTGTCGATCTGCTTCGTGGTGCGCTCCGAGAGCGTCCACCGGGTGCAGGAGACGCAGGCGGCGCTGGGGTTCGCGCTCTGGCGTGCAGTCCAGGACCGACTGTCGTGAGCGACGCCTCGATGGCCGTGACCCCGGAACCGGACGACCGCGAGGCGGTGGTCCTCGACCGGATCACTGCGTTCCGCCGTCGCCGGCCGCGGCTCCGGGACGAGTTCGTCACGCTCGCGCACGGCGCGGGTGGAAAGGCGTCGGCTGCGCTCGTCGAGACGGTGTTCGTCGAGGCGTTCACGGAAGGCGACGCGGGAGCATTGCCCGACGCGGCGACGTTGTCGCTACCTTCGGGGGAGCGACTCGCGTTCAGCACCGATTCGTTCGTCGTGCAGCCGCTGCGCTTTCCCGGCGGGTCCATCGGCCACCTCGCGGTCCACGGGACGGTGAACGACCTCGCCGCGCAAGGCGCGGAGGCGGCCTGGTTGTCGGCGGCCTTCGTCATCGAGGAAGGGTTCGCGGTCGACACGCTGCGCGAGCTCGTCACCGACATGGCGGCCGCGGCGAACGCCGCGGACGTGCAGATCGTGACCGGCGACACCAAGGTCGTCGGCCGCGGCGCAGCCGATGGCGTGTACATCACCACCGCGGGCGTCGGGGTGATTCCCGCGGGGCGGGAGCTGACGCCGGAGAAGGTGCGCCCGGGCGACGTCGTCCTCGTCTCCGGGACCATCGCCGACCACGGGATGGCCGTGATGCTCGCACGCGGCGATCTCGCGCTGGAGGCCGACATCCGGTCCGACACCGCGCCGCTCGGGGCGCTGGTGCGCGACCTGCTCGTCGCCGCGCCGAGCACGCGGTGGCTCCGCGACCCGACGCGTGGCGGTGTCGGCACCATCGCCAACGAGCTCGCACGCGACTGCGGCTACGCGGTCGTGCTCGATGAATCGTCGCTGCCGGTGCTGCCGGCCGTCGTCGGCGCGTGCGACATGCTCGGGATCGATCCGTTGTACGTGGCGAACGAAGGCAAGATGGTCGCGGTCGTTGCGCCCGAGGAGGCCGATGCGGCCCTCGCCGCGCTGCGGGCCCACCCGCTCGGGAGCGCGGCGGCCGTCATCGGCGAGATCACGGCCGAGCCCGCCGGGATCGTGGTGCTCCGCA
>JAODBH010000125.1 GCA_025463865.1 Actinomycetes bacterium
GCGTCGGTGTTCGTCGATCTCGGCCTGGACGTGGCCCAGGCGATCGTCTCGACCATCGGCGACCGGGTGGTCGATGTCTTCTACCTGCGTGACCCGGGAGGTACCCGGTTCGCGGATCGCCACTCGGTCGACGCGTTGCGCGCGACGCTCTTCACGCGCCTGACCACGGTGGTCACCCTCGATGACCGGTCACGATCGGAGGGTTAGTCTCACCGCCGTGACCGAGCCGTTCAGTCCTTCCGCCGTCGATCTCCTCCGCTGGGCGGAGACCCTCTCCGCCATCGCCCGGACCGGCCTCGGGTTCACCCAGAGCCTCTACGAGAAGGAACGGTTCGAGGAGGTGCTCAAGGTGGCCGCCGACATCCGCCACGTCGCGGTGGAGGAGGCCGAGGGCGAAGCGCTCTACGACGAGTGGTTGTCGAGCGTGGGCGAGGGCGTCCAGGGCTACGTGACGCCGAAGGTGGCGGTCGCCGCCATCGTCGGCAACGAGCGGGGCGAGATGCTGCTGACCCAGCGAGCCGATTCGGGAGTCTGGCTGTACCCGGTGGGATACGCCGACGTGGGCTACTCGCCGAGCGAGATCGCGATGAAGGAGGTCTTCGAGGAGACCGGCATCGAGGTCGAGCCGGTGTCGGTGATCGCGGTGCTCGACGGTCTGCGACTCGGGTTCGCCCGCCTCCCGCTCTACTCGCTGCTGTTCCACTGCCGCATGGTCGGGGGCGAGCTGAAGGGCCACCCGCTCGAGACCCGGGCGGTCGGCTTCTACGCCCGCGACCGCCTGCCGTGGCCGGTGGCGGGCATCGACCGTTGGGGCGAGCTCGCGTTCGCAGCCATCGACGGTGAGGTCCGCCCGTGTGACTTCGACCGACCGCGCACCCCCACGTGGCGCGGCGACGAGTAGGCGCTCAACGTTCTCCTGCTGCCTGTTCAGCTGGTCGATTCCGCTTCGCCGTCCCGCCCTCCGGGCACGGCTCCGCTCATCTCCGGTTCAACGGGTCGATTCCGCTTCGTCCATCTGCTTCAACTCGGTCATGGTGAAGAGCGGGTGCAGCTCGACGCCGATCTCGGCCAGGCCCGCGGGACCGCCCGACTCGCGGTCGATCACGCAGAGCGCGTGCTCGACGACCGCGCCCCGGTCGCGCAGGTCACCGCAGGAGGTGATGACCTGCCCGCCCGACGTCACGACGTCTTCCACCACGGTGAGGTGCCGACCCTCCACGTCGCCGCCCTCGGCCAGCCGGCAGGTCCCGTAGGTCTTGGCCTCCTTGCGCACGAAGTACGCAGGGATGCCGCTCAGCTGCGAGAGCATCGTGGCGATGGGGACTCCACCGAGCTCCAGCCCGGCGAGCGCGTCGGTGCCGGGGGGCACGAGCGGCACCAGCGCGGCCGCGATGTCGCGCAGCAGCGCGGGGTCGGCCTCGAAGAGGTACTTGTCGAAGTACTCGGTGCTCACCGCGCCCGATCGCAGCACGAACTCGCCGGTGATGTGCGAGCTCGCGTAGATGGAACGAGCGAGCTCGTCGCGTTGCGGGGTCGTCATCGGTGGCAGCCTCTCACGCGGTGGACTTGAGCTCGGCGAAGAGCATCTCGACGATCGAGGTCGCACCGCGCGCGTTCTCCCACGCCTGCCCGATCTGCTCGTGATCGACCAGACCGACGGCATCGGGTGCGCGCTCGAGTGCCGCGGTGGCGGCCTGGGCGAGCGGTGCCGGCTCGAGGTCGTCGCCGTACGCGGCGTAGCACTCCAGCCCGTCCCACACCGACCGCAGAGTCCGGGGCTCGGACCCCAGGGTCAGTGCATCGGGATCCGCGCCCGCCGAGAGTGCGCCGACCACCTGCTCCCAGAGGTCGTAGTGCGAGAGATCGCGAGGCAGCCGGTACCCGGCCACCGGGTGTAGCCGCCATTCGAGGCCCACGCCCCCGGGACCGTCGTCGGTGAGCCAGGTCTGGGAACCGTTGAGGTAGCTGTCGACGGGCGGGCCGAGGTGCTCGTCGAGCGCGAGGACGAGCGCGGCGTCGACCCGCCAGACGCAGGTGGCGGTGCGGGACATGCGCGCAGAGTACCGGGCCGGTCGCGCTACCCTGCCGCCCTCGGAGGGGACACGTGCGTACGAGGTTCAGGGTCGGCGCGGCGTGGTGCGGAGTGATCGCGCTGGCCGGCGCGGGATTGGGCGGATGCGGGGGCGGCGGCGGTCGGCTCTCCGCGCCGCGTTACCTGCGCGAGGCGAGCGGCATCTGTTCGGCCGCGAATCGGGCCATCGGACGGGTCGTGATCCCGCCCCTCGGCGACACGCGATCAGCGGCCCGGGCCCTGGCCCGCGTCGTGGTGATCCAGCGGGATTCCATCGACGGCTTGCGCGGGTTGAAGCCGCCCGAACGCCTGGGGAGTCTCAACCAGCGGTGGATCGCGCTCCTCGACCAGGGCACCGACGAACTCGAGCACCTGCGCGCCTCGCTGGCGAAGGGCGAGGGCCATCGCGCGACGGCATACGAGCACAAGGTCTCGATCCTCATGGAACGGGCGCACGCCCTCGCGTCGGCGCACGGGGTGACGTCGTGTGGCGGCCCGGCGCTCGAGCTCGACCGACCCTACGCTCGTCTGCAATGGGAACCGACGGCGGCTACGACCGCCTGAGCGCGCTCGACGAGAGCTTCCTCCACCTCGAGCGGGCGGAGACGCCGATGCACGTCGGGGCAATCGCCGTGCTCGAACGCGAGCCGTTCTTCGACGCGAGCGGGCGATTCCGGCTCGAAGCCGTACGGGGGCTGGTCGCGTCCCGGCTCCAGCTGATCCCGCGCTTCCGCAAGCGGGTGATGCCGGTCCCGTTCGGGCAGGGCCGGCCGATCTGGGTGGACCACCAGGGGTTCGACATCGCCGACCACGTGCGCCTCACCGCGCTGCCGGCCCCCGGCACCCGCCGTCAGCTGCTGGAGCTGGCCGAACGGCTCACCGTCCAGGTGCTCGACCGCGCCCAGCCCCTGTGGGAGCTCTGGTTCGTCGAGGGCGTGGACCGCGGCCGGCACGTCGGGCTGATCCACAAGTCGCACCACACGCTGACCGACGGCATCTCCGGCATCGACATCGCCACCGTGTTGCTGGACTTCAGCGCCGAGCCGACCGTGCTCGCGCCCGACGGGTGGGTGCCGGCACCGCCCCCCGATCCGAGCCGGTTGGTGATCGACAGCGTGCGCGAACACCTGACGCGCCCCGCCGAGCTCGCCGGCGCGGCGCGGCGACTCGCGGCCGGCCCCCGCGACGCGCTGGCCCGCACCGCCGACCTCGGTCGTTCCATCGGCTCGCTCGTCGACGGCCAGGTCGTCGCACCTCCTCTCTCGTTGAACGCGCCGGTCGGCCGGGGCCGCCGGTTCGAGACGGTGAAGATCCCCCTGGAAGACGCCAAGACCATCCGCGAGGCGTTCGGGTGCACGGTGAACGACGTCATCCTCGCCAGTGTCGGCGGCGCGGTCGCACGGCTGCTCGGCGCGCGCGACGAGTTGCACCCCGAGCTCGTGCTGAAGGTCTTCTGCCCGGTGTCGGTGCGCGACGACGACCAACGCATGCAACTCGGCAACCGCATCTCGGCGATGCTCGTCCCGCTCCCGGTCGGCGAGCCCGACCCCCGGGCGCGCCTCGACGCCATCCGCGCCAGCACCGCAGATCTGAAGGAACGCCGGCAGGCGGTGGGCGCGGCCGCGCTGATCGGACTCTCCGAATACGCCGCGCCGACGCTGCTCGGGCTCGCGGCGCGCGCCGCGCACGCGCAGCGCTTCGCCAACCTGATCGTCACCAACCTGCCCGGACCGCAGGTACCGCTCTTCTGCCTGGGGGCGCGGATGCTGGAGGTGTATCCGATCGTCCCGCTCTCGCGGAACCTCACCCTCAACGTGGCGATCCTGTCGTACTGCGGCCAATTGCACTTCGGGATCATCGGCGACGGCGCGTCCGGCCGCGACCTCGAGCTGCTCGCCGGTGGGATCGAGGACTCGTTCGCCGAGCTCCTCGGTTCGGCGTCAACTGAGAGACGGGCGCTATAGCGTTGTCCTCCTGACGCCAAGACGTTCGGGGGAGCCACCGTGAGTCGATCCGAGGATCCCACCGCCGAGGTCACCGACCTCCTCCAGCTGTTGATCCGCAACCGGTGCGTCAACGACGGCACCGTCGCCTCGGGTGAGGAGAACCGCAGCGTCGATCTCCTGGCCGGCTATCTCGCCGGCGTCGGCGACCACGAGATCTACGAGCCGCAGCCCGGCCGCCAGAGCCTGGTGGTGAAGATCGAGGGTTCGGACCCGAACGCGCCGACGCTCATGTTGATGGGCCACACCGACGTCGTCCCCGTGAATCCCGACGGTTGGAGCCGGGATCCGTTCGCGGCCGAGGTGGTCGACGGGTTCGTCTGGGGCCGGGGCGCGGTCGACATGTTGAACCTCACCGCGTCGCAGGCGGTCGCGTTCCGTCGTCTCGCCG
>JAODBH010000134.1 GCA_025463865.1 Actinomycetes bacterium
CGTTCCGAGGTGCGGGTGGCACGCACTGCATCAGCCGCGCGACCTCGAGCTCACCGTCGGGTCCGTTCGTCGACTCGTCGTCGAGCCCGATGGTCTGCCAGCTCCCGAGCGGCGGCTCGATCGACCCTAGCCCGTTCATCGACGTCGACGGCACGCCCTGGCTCCTGTACAAGAGCGAAGGCGTGCCCGGCTCGGAGCCGACGCGCTTCTGGTCGCAGCGGCTCACGGCCGACGGGGGCGCGGTGGTGGGCAGCCCGTCGATGCTCGCCCAGACCTCGCAGCCGTGGGAGGTGACGGTCACCGAGAACCCGTCGATGATCGTCTACGGCGGGAGCTACTGGCTCTTCTACTCCGGCGGCGACTGGCAGAGCGCCGAGTACGCCATCGGCTACGCGATCTGCGCCGGTCCCGCGGGACCGTGCACCAAGCCGACCGACCGCCCGTTGCTCGCGGCGTACGACACCATCCTCGGCCCGGGTGGACCGACCCCGTTCGTCGACCCGGGCGGTCATCTCCAGCTCGGCTACCACGCCTGGGCGACGCCGACCACGTCGTATCCCGCGGGCTACCGCGCGCTGCACACGTCGCAGGTGACGGTGATCGGCGACCGTCTGCAGCTGGCCGACGACCCCGACCACGGCGACTCCACGTCGGGCGGCTTCGCGATCTCGATCCAGGGCTCGCGCACCGGCGAGGGCTACTACATCGCGACCACCACCGGCGCGGTCGCGGCACTTGGCGACGCGCGCTTCTACGGCTCGAGGCGTGGCGCGCCGCTCGCGGCGCCCATCGTCGGTATGGCGGTCACCCCCACGGGCAACGGCTACTGGTTGGTCGCGGCCGACGGCGGGATCTTCACCTTCGGCGACGCCCGCTTCTTCGGCTCGACCGGCGCGCTCCGGCTCAAGGCACCGATCACGGGGATGGCGGCGACGAGCAGCGGCCAGGGCTACTGGCTCGTGGCGAAGGACGGCGGCATCTTCACGTTCGGCGACGCCGTGTTCCGGGGCTCGACCGGTGCGTTGAACCTCGCCCAGCCGGTGATGGGCATGGCGCCGACACGTAGCGGCAACGGCTATTTGCTGGTCGCGGCGGACGGCGGCATCTTCACCTTCGGCGATGCGCCGTTCCGCGGCTCGATGGGTGGGGTTCGGCTGCGCCTACCGATCACCGGCGTGGCCCCGAGCCCGAGCGGCAACGGCTACTGGATGGTCGCGCTCGACGGCGGGATCTTCACCTTCGGCGACGCCGGCTTCTACGGCTCGGGCGGGAATCGGACGGTGTCGGGCTTCATCACCGCGATGAGCCCGAGGCCCAACGGTGACGGCTACTGGCTCACCTCGCTCGACGGGGGCGTCTACGCGTTCGGCCGCGCGCCCGCCAAGGGCTCGTCCGGCTGAGTGGCCGGGCCGGCCGCTCAGACCTTCCAGGTCGCGCCGGTCCGGGTGCTGGTGAACTGACCGAGCGGCGACACCGCATCCGTCTGCCGATGCGACTGCCGGTGCGCGTACGTGCCCAGCAGGGTCGCGGCTCCGGCGGCGATCATCAGCACGCCGGGCACGACGAGCGCGCTGCTCGTGCTCCCGATCACCGAGCCCGCGGCACCTGCACCGCCACCGATCTGCTGGAGCGCGAAGGGGAGCGCCCACGCGCCGAGGAGCTCGAACGCGCCGGCCACCACGAGCCACCAACCGACCCGCGAGAACGCGGCCCGCTTGTGCTCGTCGATCGCGATGCTCGCGCCGACGAGGAGCACCGCGACCAGCCCGGCCTGGATCGGGAGGTTGCGCACCAGGCCCGTCCACATCGAGAGGTCGGGGATCGCCGAGGGATCGATGGTGACGTCGAACGTCGCCGCGGGAGGGACCGCCTGCGCGAGCTGCGGCTCGGTGCGGGTCAAGGCGCTGCGCACCGACGCGTTCACCGCGGTCGCGTCGAACACGACGGGTCCCGGCTTGCCGTCGACGACCCGGTCGTAGATCCCGAGCACGCCGGCCGCGAAGGCGTCGCGGAAAGCGGGGTCGTCGAGCGCGGCGCGGGCCGCGACCCGGGCCGCAGGTTGGAACGCGATCGCGGGACCCGACGGCAGGGTCGACGTCACGGTGTCGGCGATCTTGTCGCTGAGCAGCGACTCGACCGGCCCGGACTTGAGGATCTCGGCCGAGGCCGCGTGGATCCGGTCCCGCTCGAGCAGCGTGTGCGAGACGGAGAAGCTGACCAGCGCGATGGTCGCGGCGATCAGGCCCAGGGTCATCAGGAGTCCGGCGCTCAGGCGATGCATGGAAGGGAGTGTCGGCCAAACCGGCGCAAAAGTGGAGCCACCCTGTGATTCGGGGGCGGGGCGCGTACTGTTCCGGCCGTGATCGACGCCTTCACGCCGTCCCTGCCGATCGACATGCTGGACCGCGACCTCTACGCCGGCGATCCGTATCCCACCTACGCCTGGATGCGTGAGCACGCGCCGGTCTATTGGGACGAGGGCCGCCAGCTGTGGGCGGTGATGCTCTACGACGACGTCCTGACCGTCGAGAAGCAGCCCGAGCTGTTCTGCAACGCGCTGGGGTACCGGCCGAACACGCCCGCCGACGGCTCGATGATCAGCCAGGACGACCCGCAGCACAAGGCGCAGAAGCGCTACGTGATGAAGGGGTTCACGCCCAAGGCCGTCGCCGCGAAGGAGGATCACGTCCGGTCGATCGTGACGACCCTCATCGATGCCGTCGCGCCGGCCGGGCACTGCGACCTCGTGACCCAGCTGGCTGCGCCGCTTCCGATGATCCTGATCGCCGAGTACCTCGGCGCGCCGCTCGAGGACTGCGACACGCTGCAGAGCTGGTCCGACACCGTGATCAGCGGGGCCGACGGCCCGGAGCACGTGACCGACGACGTGGCCAACGCCCACATGAGCTTCGTCGTCTACGCGCTCGACCTCATGGCGAAGCGCCAGGCCGAGCCCGGCACCGACCTCCTCAGCCTCCTCGTGCACGAGGAGATCGATGGTGAGCGGCTCTCGGAGGACGCCATCGTGAGCGAGGCGTTGCTGCTCCTCGTCGGCGGCAACGAGACCACCCGCAACGTGATCTCCGGCGGCCTCGAGGCGCTGATCCGCAACCCGGAGCAACGCCAACGGCTGATCGACGACCCGGCGCTCATCCCCGTCGCGGTCGAGGAGTGCCTGCGGTGGGTGACGCCGATCCTCAGCTTCCGCCGCACCGCGACCGCCGACGTCGAGATGCGGGGTCAGACGATCCGGGGCGGCGACCAGGTGCTCAACATGTACGCGTCGGCCAACCGCGACCCCGCGGTGTTCGACGAGCCCGAGCGGTTCGACGTCGGCCGCAACCCGAACCCGCACCTGGCCTTCGGTTTCGGCCCGCACTTCTGCCTCGGGGCCCAGCTGGCCCGGCTCGAGCTGCGGGTGATGCTCGAAGAGGTTCTGCGCCGTCTGCCCGACATGCGCCTCGCTACCGACGCCCCGATCGCCCGCTCCCACTCGAGCTTCATCCGCGGCGTCCACCACATGCACGTGGAGTTCACCCCCACCGCGTGACGCACCGGGCCTCGCCTACGCACCGGAACCCCGCCTACGGCAGGACGTCGAACTGGTCGTCGACCGCGGTGACGCCGGGGGTGCGGCGCGCGAAGGCCAGCGCGAGGGTGCGGGTGGCCTCGTCGACGATCCCGGTGAGCTTGGCGGTGCCGTCCCGGACGACGACCGAGACGCCCGACGAGTCGCGGGTGCGCTTGTCGGTGCTCAGCTTCGCCCGCAGACGGGCTTCGGCGACGACGTCCTCGTGGCGCCCGCCGGCCAGGCCCGCGGCCGCCCGTACGCCGAACGCGCTCCAGTCGACGAGCTCCTCGCGGTGCTGCCAGGCGAAGAGCGCGAGCGCCGTGGTGCTCACCGGTATCACCCGTCCCAAGATCTTCCGCATGCGGCCATTCTTCCCCGCGGTGGTGGTCGGTACGCCCCGGCTCACGTGCGGTTACCTTTTCGGCCTATGACCGATGTCGCCACCGGAACGGGTTCCGACGACCAGATCGAGGATCCCACCCCGCGCCTCCTCGAGATCGAGGCCGCATTGGCCGCGCCGGGCGGCATGTTCGAGATCCACGAGGAGATCGTCCTCGGTGAGCCGATGCCCGTCTTCGCCCAGCGGATGGGCTCCCTGCGCGAGCTGCTCGTCAACTCGCTCGGCTTCGGTGACAACGACTACCTCGTCTTCACCGACGGCGTCACCGAGCGCCGCTACTCCTTCCGCGAGCACGGCCGCGCCGTCGCGTCGGTCGCGGTCGTCCTGCGCGACCGCTACGGCGTGCAGCCCGGCGACCGGGTCGCGATCCTCGGCGCCAACTCACCCGAGTGGATCATCACGTTCTGGGCCACGATCGCTCTCGGCGCGGTGGCCGTCGGCCTCAACGGGTGGTGGAGCGGGCCCGAGATCCGTTACGGCATCGAGCTCGCGGACCCGCGGGTGCTCGTGGTCGACCGGAAGCGGCTCGCCCGCCTCGACGGCGAGGATCCCGGCGTCCCGACGATCGTCATGGAGGACGACTTCGAGGCCCTGACCCGGGTGGCGCCCGACGCGCCGCTGCCCGACCAGCCGATCGACGAGGACGATCCCGCGATCATCCTCTTCACCAGCGGAACGACGGGCCGTCCGAAGGGTGCGGTCCACACGCACCGCAACGCGCTCGCGCTGCTCGGCATCCAGTTCTTCCACGGCGTGCGGATGATGACGCTCATGCCGCCCGAGGCGGGTGGCCCGCCCGGTTGCAACCTCGTCTCGAGCCCGCTGTTCCACGTCTCCGGGCTGCACACCGCGGTGATCACGTTCCTCGCCACCGGGCAGAAGTCGGTGTGGACGGTCGGCAAGTTCGACCCGGTCACGGTGATGGGCCTCATCGAGCGGGAGAAGATCACCAACTGGTCCTTCACCGCGACGACGCTGCACCGCATCGTCACCCACCCCGACCGCGGCAACTACGACCTGACCTCGTTGCGCAGCGGGGGAGGCGGCGGATCGCCGTTCTCTCTGAAGCTGCAGAACCAGGGCAAGGAGGTGTTCCCCAACCTCCGCTCCAAGATGGGTGTCGGCTACGGGCTCACCGAATGCACCGCGCTCGCGACCCTGAACGCAGGTCCCGAGCTCGCGCTGTTCCCCGACTCGTGCGGTCGCCCGCTACCGACCGTCGCGGTCGAGATCCGCGATCCGGACGGCAACGTGCTCCCCGACGGCCAGGAGGGCGAGGTCTGCATCCACGGGCCCAACATCATGTTGGAGTACTGGCGGAACCCCGAGGCCACCGCGGAGACGATCCAGCCCGGGCGCTGGCTCCGGTCGGGTGACATCGGGTGGATGGACCGCGGACGCCTGTATCTGGCCTCGCGCAAGCGGGACATGATCCTGCGCGGCGGCGAGAACGTGTACCCGGTCGAGATCGAACAACGGCTCGAGGACCACGAGCTCGTCATCGAGGCTGCGGTCGTCGGCGTCGACCACGAGGACCTCGGACAGGAGGTCAAGGCCGTGATCGTCGTCGAGCCGGGGACCACGGTCGACACCGACGACCTGACCCGCTTCTGCGCCGAGGCGCTCGCCTACTTCAAGGTGCCCGCGCACTGGGATGTGCGCACCGAGCCGCTGCCGCGCAACGCGTCGGGCAAGGTCGTGAAGGGCCTGCTCGTCGAGGGCAGCGCCGACGTCGCGTTCATCGAGGAGTAGCGGGTGCCCGTCGACCTCGACGCGCTGCTCGAGCCGGGTGGATGCGCTCTCGTGCTGCAAGAGGTCCAGAACGGCGTCGTGGGGGAGCCGTCGGCCCTCCCCGCGTTGGCCGAAGCCGCGGCCGCGACGGATCTCGTCGGGCACTGCGGCGAACTGGCCCGCGCGGCGCGGGCGGCCGGCATCCCCGTGTTCCATTGCACGGCCGAGACCCGCGACGACGCGCAGGGCGCCAACCGCAACGCGCGCCTGTTCCTCGGGGCCCGCAAGTCGCCCGTCGCGATGAGTCCCGGCACCGCGGCGGTGCAGGTGCCGGCCGAGATCGGGGTCGACCCCGCCGACATCGTCCTGCCCCGCCACCACGGGCTGGGGCCGATGACCGGCACCCAGCTGGACCCGATGCTGCGCAACCTCGGGGTCCGGACGATCGTCGGGGTCGGAGTGTCGGTGAACATCGGCATGACCAACTTCGCGTTCGACGCGGTGAACCGCGGCTACCAGTTCGTGTTGCCGCGCGACGCGGTGGCCGGGGTGCCGCCCGAGTACGCCGACGCCGTGATCGACAACACGCTCTCGCTGGTCGCCACGCTCACCACCACGGCCGCGGTCGTCCGCTCCTGGTCCGCGTCGATACCGGCCTGAGCCGTCCCGAAGGCCCAGGTCGGAGGGGGTGGGCCTACCGACTCCGCGAAACCTGATGTAGCGTCAGATTTGCTGAGGCGAGACCAACGGCCGGGGGGCATGCGTGAGGTTTCGGATTCTGGCCGTAGTGGCCGTCATCGCCATGGTGGCCGCAGGCTGCGGCTCGCGACTGAGCGACAAGGAGGCCGCCCAGGTCAACGGGGGCGGCGGGCCGGCCGCCACGACTGCTACGAGCGGGGGCGGGACCGCCACGACCGCGGCCGGCGAGACCACCACCGCGGCGGCGGCGACCAAGGGCGCGTGCGGCCCGGGGAGCGCCACCGGGGCCACCGCGCCCGGCGTCACCAACACGAGCATCACGATCGGCACGATCCAGGACATCACCGGTGCCCGTCCGGGCCTGATGCTCGGCCCGCAACAGGCGGTCCAGGCCTTCGTCGACTACTGCAACTCGGTCGGCGGCGTGAACGGGCGCAAGCTCGTCCTGCAGAAGTACGACTCGGCCCTGTTCGACGACCAGAAGGCCGCGACCCAGGCCTGCTCGGGTGGGAACTTCGCCGTGGTCGGTCAGGCGTCCGCCATCGACAACACCGGTGCGCAGACGCTCGTCGACTGCAACCTCGTCAGTGTCCCGGGCTTCACCGCGACCGCGGAGTTCGGTGGCTCACAGCTGATGGTGCAGCCGCTGCCGAACCCACCGGGCTCCTACGCCGTCGGCGGAGCGAAGTACCTCGCCAAGCGGTTCCCCGCCGCGGTGAAGAAGGCGACCGTCCTCTACGCCGGCATCGACACCACCCGCTTCCAGGTGAAGCGGCAGGTGGCCGCGTTCGAGGCCGCCGGCTGGAAGTACGTCTACAACGCCGAGTACAACCCCGTGAACCCCGACTTCTCGCCCAACGTGGTGCAGATCAAGGGAGCCGGCGGACAGGTGTGGAACCTGCAGGGCGAGGTCACCGACTTCGCCCGGGTCCTGTCCCTCTTCCAGCAGCAGGGGATGAACCTGCCGATCCGGTACGGCGGGCAGCAGGACTACACCCAGGAGCTGATCGACCGGGCCGGCGCCGCGGCCGAGGGCGTGATCATCGAGGACACCACGGTGCCGTTCGAGGAGGCGAGCTCGAGCCCGGAGCTGCAGCTCTACCTCAAGTGGCTCAAGAACGTCGACGCCTCGGCCCAGCCGACGGCTCTCGCGGTCCAGGCGTGGTCTGCGTCGCTGCTGTTCGCCACCGCGTTGAAGTCCCTCGGCAGCAACGTCACCCAGAACGGGCTGCTCGACGCGCTGCACAAGATCAAGGTGTGGAACGGCAACGGCATCCACGCGACCGCGGACCCGGGTGACAACATCCCGACCACGTGCTTCGCGTACCTCGTGGTGAAGGACGCCAAGTTCCAGCGGTACTACCCGAAGAAGGGCTTCTCCTGCGACCCTCAGAACGTCGTCACGTTGAAAGGTGACTTCGGCCAGGGTGCGGCCCGGAAATAGCCGCCCCGACGCCGACTGCGCATGGACTGGAACAAGCTCCTCGAGCTGACGATCTACGGCGTGGCCCTCGCCTCGATCTACGCGATCGCGGCGAGCGGCCTGGTCGTCACGTACACGACGTCGGGCATCTTCAACTTCGCACACGGCGCCATCGGCATGCTCATGGCGTTCGCCTACTGGCAGGTGCGGGTCGAGTGGGGTTGGCCCACCTGGCTGTCGCTGCTGGTCATCCTCGGCTTCGTCGCGCCCCTCACCGGGGCGGCGATCGAGCGCGTGCTGATCCGGAACCTGCGAGCCGCCCCGCTTGCCGTCACGCTCGTGGTGACCGCGGCGCTCATGGTCGGCCTCATGGGCCTGGCGACGGTCCTGTGGGCACCGAACCGGTCGCGACTCCTGCCCGGTTTCTACACCGGGAAGACCGTCACCATCGCCAACACGATCGTGACGTACCAACAGCTCATCACCATCGGGTTGGCGGTGCTGCTCGCGATCGGGCTGCGGAGCCTGTTCCTCTGGACCCGGACCGGCATCGCGATGCGGGCCGTGGTCGACAGCCGAGACCTGGTCGCGCTCAACGGCGGCCGTCCCGTGATGCTCAGCACGCTGAGCTGGGCGCTCGGTGCGATGCTCGCCGGACTCGCGGGGATCCTGCTCGCTTCGGGCCCGACGGGCATCGGCCTCGCGATCGAGGCGCTCACCCTGGTGGTGATCAACGCCTACGCCGCCGCGCTGTTCGGCCGGTTGCGGAGCATCGCGTTCACGTTCGTCGGCGCGCTCGTCATCGGTCTCGTGCAGCAGTACTCCGTCGGTTACAACCTCACCGACAACGCCTTCTTCAACACACAGGTGGTGCCGGTCGTCCCGTACCTGATGCTGTTCGTGGCACTGCTGCTGCTTCCGGAAGGCCGCCTGCGCGGCGCGCAACTGGTGCACGCGATCAAGATCCGGGTGCCGTCGCTGCGGACGTCGATCTTCTGGGGCGGCGTGCTCGTGCTCGCGGGATGGGTCATCAGTGAGTTGGTCACCGGCACCAACTTGACCGCGGTCTCGAAGGGTGTCGCGATCGGGATCATCATGCTCTCATTGGTGCCGCTCACCGGTTACGCCGGGCAGATCTCGTTGTGCCAGATGACGTTCGCCGGGGTCGGCGCGTTCGCGATGTCGCGGATCGCGTCGTCGGGCACGACGGTCGGGTTCGGCTCGCTCGGGATCGGCAACGGCAATCCCCTCGGCCTGCTCGCGGCGTTCGTGCTCGCGGCCGCGGTCGGCGCGCTGATCGCGCTGCCCGCGATCCGGCTGCAGGGCCTCTACCTCGCGCTCGCCACGATGGCGTTCGCCGTGATCATGTCGTCGGCGTTCTTCGAGGGTGGCGCGATCTTCGGCGCGGGCAGCACCGACGCCGGTGCGGTGCAACGCCCCCACTTCGGCTTCGTCTCGCTCAACAGCAATGCCGCGTACCTGGTGTTCCTCACGTTCGTCTTCGGGCTCGTGGCCGTCGGCGTCCTCGCGTTGCGCCGAGGCCCGTTCGGGCGGCGCCTCCTCGCCCTCCGCGACAGCCCCGCAGCCGTCGCCACCCTCGGCGGGAGCCCCACCCGCACGAAGCTGCTCGTGTTCTCGTTGTCGGCGGGCCTCGCCGGGCTCGGTGGCGCGCTCTACGGCGGCGTCGACCGGAACGTGACCGCGGGCCAGTTCTCGCTGTTCGGCCCGCCGGGCAGCCTGTCGGTGTTCGTGCTCGCGGTCGTCGGAGGGGTTGCGACCGTGAGCGGGCCGCTCCTGGGCGGTCAGCTCCTCATGATGACGCCGGTGTTCTTCACCTGGTTGGGCACGAAGCTCAAGACCGACCTCACCCCCTACGCGCAGGTGCTGTTCGGGCTGGCGGGCATCGGCCTGGGCCGCAACCCGGGTGGCGCGGTGGCGGAGATCTCGACCCGGTTCCGGGCCCTCGTCATGGACCGCACGGTGCACGAGAGCGAATCGGAGACGCACGATCCCCCGATCGAAGGCCTTCTCCGTCGCGACGTGCCCCTCGGTGCGCCCATCACCCCGTCGCAGCTGCAGGAGCTCGACGCGCTGCTCGACCTCGAGGAGGTGAGCGGGATTGGCCGTGCTGGAAGTCGATGACGTCTCGGTCACCTTCGGAGGGCTGGCCGCGCTGATCGGGGTCGACGTCGTCGCCGAAGCCGGCGCGGTCACGGGCCTGATCGGCCCCAACGGCGCGGGCAAGACCACGTTGTTCAACGTCATCTGCGGGTTGCAGCGGGCGAAGCGAGGGCACGTCGTGCTCGACGGCCGCGACGTCACCGGCGCCCGGACCTTCAACCGGGCCCGGCGCGGCCTGGCCCGCACGTTCCAGCGGCTCGAGGTCTTCGGCTCGCTGACGACGCGCGAGAACCTCCTCGTCGCCGCCGAGATGCAGCGCAACGGGCGAGACCCGCACGCCGTCGCCCAGGAGATCCTCAGCGAGGTCGGCCTCACCGAGTACGCCGACGTGCACGTCGACTCGATCCCGACCGGCCTCGCCCGCCTGGTCGAGCTGGGCCGCGCGCTGGCCACCGACCCGAAGGTGCTCCTCCTCGACGAGCCCTCGTCCGGTCTCGACGAGGCGGAGACGGACGCCTTCGGCGAACTGTTGCTCCGCCTCGCCGAACGTGGCCTCGCGGTGCTGCTCGTGGAGCACGATGTCGAGCTCGTCATGCGCGTCTGCTCGCAGATCTACGTGCTCGACTTCGGCGAGATCATCGCCTCCGGGTCACCGGACGAGATCCGCCGGAGCGCGGCGGTGCAGACCGCCTACCTCGGCTCACCCCTCAGCGCGAACGGGAGCGGGCGATGACCCCATCCGAGCTCGACCTCGTCACCGCCGAGAGCGAGCCCGCCGCGTCCGCGCCCGAGCGCGAGCCGATCCTCGAGCTGCGGGCTGTGCGCGCGGCCTACGGACGCATCGAGGTGCTGCGCGGCGTCGACCTCGCGGTGCCCGAAGGCAGCGTGGTCGCGTTGCTCGGGCGCAACGGGGCAGGCAAGACCACCACCCTCAACGTCATCTCCGGCCAGCTCCCCGCCAGTCACGGCTCGGTGATGCTCGCGGGCCGTCGGGTCAACGGCGCGTCGGCCGACCAGCTCGCCCGGCTCGGCGTGTGCACCGTGCCCGAGGGTCGGGGCGTCTTCCCGAACCTCACCGTGCACGAGAACCTCCGGCTCTTCACGTACTGCGGGATCACGGTCGACGAGGTGGAGGCAGCGACGTTCGCGCGCTTTCCGAAGCTCGAGCCCCGTCGACGTCAGCTCGCGGGGACGTTGTCGGGAGGCGAGCAGCAGATGCTCGCGCTGGCTCGCGCGCTCGCGACGCGGCCCGCGGTCCTCCTCCTCGACGAGCTGTCGATGGGGCTCGCGCCGATCGTCGTCGAGGAGCTCTACGCCCAGGTCGCGAAGATCGCGACCGAGGGCATCTCCGTGCTGGTCGTGGAGCAGTTCGCCCGCACCGTGCTCGCGGTGGCCGACCTGGCCGCGGTCATGCACCACGGAACGATCCACCACGTCGGCACGCCCGGTGCCGTGATGGACCAGCTGTCCGACGCCTACCTCGGTGGTGGTCTCTCGTGAGCCCCGGCCACGAAACGATGAGCCACCGAGCGACCGAGCAAGCCGAACGACCTGAACCACTCCTCGATTCCAGGAGCGTTTGATGAATGACCCAGCTCTGCCGGCCGCGCGGTCTCCGCGCATGGAGGAGTTCGAGACCGAGGTCGGCGCGCTCCGCATCCGCGGCGGCGCCTCGAGGCCGGAGGCCCAGCTCCTCATCGCGGGCATCGTGGCCGCGGTGGCCGGCATCGTCCTGATCGCCGTCGGCTGGTACCAGGCGTCCGGTACCGCGCGCCTCGACGAGCAGAACGCCTATTTCTTCTCGTGCGGGCTCTCGGGCCTGGCCCTGGTCGTC
>JAODBH010000146.1 GCA_025463865.1 Actinomycetes bacterium
GATCATGTACGGGCCCAACACCAACGGCGGCGAGATCGTCACCCACCTCGAGCGCCAGGCCGAGTACGCGGTCCGGATGGTGCGCCGGCTCCAGTACGAGCACGTCACCGCGATCGAGGTGAAGCCGTGGGTCTGCCGCCGATACAACGAATGGTTGCAGCAGAAGATGGTCGGCACGTCGTGGACCACCACCCACACCTACTTCGTGTCCGCCACCGGCCGCGTCGTCACCCAATGGCCCTACGGCGCCGCTCTCTACAGCCTCTTCACCAAGCTCTTCGGCCGCATCGCCGAAACCACCCGGAACCTCGAGCCCGGCGGAACGACGCGGTTGGGGTAGGTCGCGAACGCGTCGATGGACCCCGATTCTCGGGCTATGGACGCCCTTCCGCAGCCAGCGCGTCGAGGATTGCGGCGCGTACGAGAGCGGGGGGCTGGGCGGCGTCGACGCGGGCGAGGACACCGCGGTCGTCGTAGAAGTCGAGCAACGGTTCGGTCTCGGAGTGGAACGCCTGCAGGCGATGCTCGACCGCGTCGGGGTCGGCGTCGTCGGCGCGGGAGGCGGCGCTGCGGCCGGCGACGCGTTGCCGGGCGACGTCGTCGGGGACCGCGAGGTACACCACCCGTTCGGGAGCGCCGATGCGATCCGCGTACTGGGCCTGGCTCACCGTGCGGGGGAAGCCGTCGAGGACGTAGCCGCCGGCCTCGAACGCCGCCGCGAGCGGCTCGCGCACCGCGTCCAGCAGCATCTCGTCGGGCACGAGATCGCCGCCGTTGATGCGCGCCGCGACGGCGCGCCCGAGTTCGGTGTCGTGGCCCGACTGGGCGCGCAGCAGCTCGCCGGTCGAGACGTAGGGAACCCCGAGGTGCTGGGCCAGCGCGACGCCCTGCGTCCCCTTCCCGGAACCCGGAGGACCCAGCAGGACGACCCGGTTCGCCGTGTGCTTCCGGGCTCCCATCCAAGGTCTCCTGCGTCGGGCGCCGACGGAAGGGCGGCGTGGGTGCGTCAACGTACCCGGGCCGCGCCGGGCCGTCTGCACCGGGCTGTGTTGGCGCGGATCCGGCTACGGACGCGTCGCGGTTCCGCGCGCGCGCTCGAGGAGGCGTTCGACCTCGTCGTCGCTCGTGGGCTCGAA
This sequence comes from Actinomycetes bacterium, assembly GCA_025463865.1. Taxonomy (GTDB): domain Bacteria; phylum Actinomycetota; class Acidimicrobiia; order IMCC26256; family Chersky-534; genus Chersky-534. Next base: position 1,137 of record JAODBH010000146.1, read on the forward strand.
GTCGCGGTACCAGAGGCCGACGGCCCGGAAGTCGCTCGGAGTCGCGAGGCAGACCACGTCGTCGGCGAGCGCCCCGATGCGGCGGGCACTGTCGCCTGCGCAGACCGGGACCGCGAGCACCAACCGGCGCGGCCCGCGCGCCCGCAACACCCGCAGTGCCGCTTCCGCGCTCACGCCCGTCGCGAGTCCGTCGTCCACGACGACCACGTCGCGGCCCGCGACATCGGCAGGCTCGCGCCCTCCCCGATACCGCTCGACCCGGCGTTGCAACTCGACGCGCTCGAGCTGTGCCTGCGCCGCGATGTCGGATGGCTGGAGCCCGAGCTCGTCGGCCTCGGTCGACAGCAACACCCCGTCGTGTCCCTCGGAGATGGCTCCGATCCCGAATTCCGGGTGGCCGGGCGCGCCCACCTTGCGCACGACGAAGACGTCGAGCTCCGCCCCCAGCCCGCGCGCGATCTCGTACGCGACGGGCACACCTCCGCGCGGCAACGCGAGAACAAGCGGTTCGGTCAGACCCAGGCCCCGGAGCGGCTGGACGAGCATTCGACCGGCCTCCCGCCGGTCACGGTACGGAAGGGCCGGGCTCCCGGAGCCGGACACGGCGTGCCGTCAGTAGTCGTCGTCCACGAAGACGCTGCGCGCCTGGTCGAGCGCGTCGGCCTCCGGGACGTCGGGCGGGATCGTCGGGATCTCCTCGGGCTCCTCGCGGGGGTCGACCGGACTGTGCTGCTCGAGGACGTCGGCCTCTGGACGGTCGCCGTCGATGTCGTCGGAGTGGATGCCGGGGGGCTTGAGGGCGTCGGGATCGAGATCTTCAGGATCGAAGTCTTCGAGCTCGACGTCGTGGTAGTCGATCTCGCCGGGATCGCGGGGTTCATCGGCCTGCGTCATGGCCTGCTCCCTCGTCGGATACCTCGCTTCGGGTCGCTCGCCGTGGCTGGTGTACCCCGACCCGTCGCCGGGTAATGCGAGCCGGCTCAGGTTCCGGGGAACTTGTCCACTCGGCGGAGGGCCGGGAAGATCTTCCACCATGCGAGCGCGACCACGAGGGTCGCCGCGCCGCCGAGCACCACCGAGGGCCCGGCGCCGAGCAGCTGGCCCACAGACCCCGATTCGAACGCGCCGAGCTCGTTCGACGCGCCGATGAAGACGTTCTCGACCGCGAGCACCCGGCCCCGGGTCTCGTTCGGGGTGACGAGGGGTACGAGGGTCGAACGGATGAACACGCTGATCGCGTCGGCACCCGACAGGATCAGGAGCGCGACGAACGCGACGGCGTAGCTCCTCGTCGCGCCGAGGACGATCGTGCCCACGCCGAAGATCGCGACCGCGACCAGCAGGGTCGTCCCCACCCGGTGGGCGACGGGCTTCCAGGCCAGGATCAGCGTGACCACCGCGGCGCCGATCCCCGTCGCCGCGCGCAGCCAACCGAGCCCGACCGCCCCGACCCCGAGCCGATCCTCGGCGATCGCGGGCAGCAGCGCGACCGCGCCGCCGAAGAGCACCGCGAACAGGTCGAGGGAGATCGCGCCGAGGAGCACGGGCTCGGTCCGGATGAACCGAAAGCCTTCGAACGCGTCGTGCAGGGTCGCCCGGACCGGCTTCTCGACGACCTGACCACCGGCCGTCGCCTCGACCGCCGCGTCGTCGAGCGCCGCCGCCTCGACCGCCGCGAGGGACGGTGCGATCTCGTCGACCACGACCACCGGCTGGTGCATCACCTTCACCGTGAGCACCGCCGCGGCCGAGGCGACCAGCAGCACGGCCATGGCCACGAACGGCAGCCGGACGTCGACGACGTAGAGGAACGCGCCCACGACCGGTCCCGCGATCGACGCCAACTGCCACGCCGCCGACCGCCGAACCATGAGCCACGGCAGCGCGGGGCCGGTGACGATGTCGGGCGGCAGGGCCCGGGTGGCCGGGTTCTGCAGCGCCTGGGTCGTCCCGTAGGCGAGCATCAGGAGAAAGATCGGCGTGGCCGACGTGGGTCCGGTCCCGATGTACCAGGCGAGCACCGCCGCGACCGCCGCCTGCCCGACCAACCCGACGGCCGAGAGGAGGCGCCGGTCGAACCGGTCGGCCAGCGTGCCGGTGACGAACACGAGCAGGGCTGCCGGCGCGAACTGGGCCAGGCCGAGGAGGCCCAGGTCGAACTCGCTGTGGGTCAGCTCGAAGACCTGGATCCCGAGCACGGTCGCGAGCGCGGTCGACGCCAAGGAGGAGCCGAGGACCGAGACGAGGAACGCGACCACCGAGGTGGTCCAGCGCTTCCGCACCTCGAACTCGGGCAACGCGGCCAGGACCGGCCCCTCTCCGACGCGGCGGCCCGTTGCCGCCGCGGGATGTTAACGGCCACCGAAATCCGAACCGGAACCATTCCGGCCGGGGCGCGCCGCTCGCGGTCAGCAGGGGCCGAAGCCGGGCGGGGGTGTGTAGCCCGCCGAGATGTCGCCGACGAAGCCTGCGAGCCGCACCGCGCGCCGGTCGTGCAGATACGGGGTGACCACCTGCACGCCGAGCGGCAGGCCGGCCCCGGTGCGGGCAACGGGCGGCACCGCCGACGGCAGACCGAGCACGCCGATCAGGCCGTTCCAGAGCGCCAGCTCGGCGTGCGAGCGCTTGGCCCCGTCGATCTCGAGGTAGCGGTCCATGACCGTGCCGGTGTGGTCGTGACGGAACGCCGGGCCGGGGGCGACCGGGCACAGCAGCGCGTCGTGGTCCTCGAACCACTCGGCCCAGATCGTCTGCAGGTGGGCGCGCTGTTCCTGGGCCTGCAACCATGCCCGGTGAAGCTGCGTCCCCGGGCCGTCGGGCGACTCGGGGCTGCTCAACGAGGCCGCCGCGGCCACCAGCTGGAAGAAGAGGCGGGTCTGCTGGGCGAACTCGACCGGCGGGTGCGCTTCCTCGACGCGCGCGCCCGCGTCGCTCATCCGGTCGGCGGTCGCCCGCAACACCGTCAGATACTCCGCCTCGATCGGGCAGCCAGGGTCGTCGAACCAGACGCCGACGCGTTGCCCGCGCAGCGAGGTCGCGTCGCTCGGTGGCAGCTCGACGCGCCAGGCGACCGCGCTCTCGGGTGCGGGGCCGGCGAGGACGCCGAGCAGGAGGTCGAGATCCTCGGCGGAGCGGGCGATCGGTCCGAACACGTTGATGTCGGCGTCGGTGGTGCCCGCGCCGACGTGGCTGAGGTAGCCGCGTTGGGGCACCAGGCCGAAGCTGGGCTTGAGCCCGAACACACCGCAGAAGTGCGACGGGAGTCGGACCGACCCGCCGATGTCGGTCCCGAGCTCGAAGCTGGTGAAGCCGCATGCCACCGCGGCTGCAGCGCCACCGGAGGAGCCCCCCGGCACCCGCTCGACGTCCCAGGGGTTGTTGGTGGTACCGAAGACGTCGTTGAAGCTCTGCATGTCGCCGGACCACCGCGGCAGGTTGGTCTTGCCGAACACGATCGCTCCGGCCGCCTTCAACTGCGCGACCGCGGGCGCGTCGTCGTCCGGCACGTGCTCCGACAACTCCGGCGCGCCCCCCGTCGAGCGGATGCCCTCGGTGGCGATCGCGTCCTTGATGGTGATGGGCAGTCCGTGCAGCGGCCCGTACGACTCACCGCGCATGGTCGCGGCGTCGGCCGCCTGGGCCGCGCGGCGCGCCCGTTCCGCATCGAGCGTGACGACCGCGTTGATCGGGCCGTCGAGCCGGTCGATGCGGTCGAGGTAGGTGGCGAGCAGCTCGACGCTGGAGATCTCCTTGTCGCGCACCGCGCGGGCCAGTGCGGTCGCCGACCACGTCGCCACCGAATCCAACATCTGCCGCCCTTCGCCTGCCGGCCCGCTACGCCTGTGGGCCCGTCGCCCGGTAAAGGTAAACCGCATCCGCGCCCCGAACCCGCGAGCCGCCCCCCGGTTTCGTGCGTCCCTGGAGCACAACATGTGTGCTCGTGGGACGCACAAAATCGGCGGGCCCGGACGATCGTCGCCGACGACTGCTCGTTCGGCGGTCTCCTGGGCGGGCTGCGTTCCCCGACGACCTATGCGGTCGGCCCGGGGCGCACGACGGCACCGAAGCGGAGGCCGTCCATCAGCAGGTCGAGCAGGCGGCCCGCCTGGTCGGCGCGGTGTTGCTCGTCGGCTACGAGCCACACGCCCCGCATCGCGCGCAGCACGTCGTCGGCGTCGGCGTCGGCCCGGATGGTCCCCGCGGCGATGGCGTTGCCGAGCAGCGTGTTGAGCGCGTCCACGATCTGGCGGTACGTGTGCGCGAACAGCTGTGAGTCGGACGTGACCACCGACTGCAGCGCGGCCGCCATCCCCCGCTTCGTGGCGACGTAGTCGACGAATCGCTGCATCCACTCCCGCAGCGCGGCGTCGGCCGGCATCGGCGGGCCGAGCTCGTCGACCGCGGCGCAGAGCCGGTCGACCTCGTGGCGGTAGGCGGCCTCGACCAGGGCTTCTCGGGTCGGGAAGTGCCGGTACAGGGTGCCGATCCCCACTCCGGCCTGCTTGGCGATCGCGTCGAGCGGCACGTCGCCGCCGGAGTGCGACAGGGCGACGACCGCGACCGCGAGCAGCTTCTCGCGATTGCGGCGGGCGTCGGCGCGCAGCACACGGGCCTCCGGGTCGCCGGCCTCGCCTGTGCTCGCCACCGCCGCCTCCTGTTCGCGCGACCCGCGAGGTCCGCCGGACCGCCCCCGACGCCCGTGAGCGGAGGAACCTCCGTTTCGGGATGGTACCCCTTTACCAAGCCGGTCTTGACCCGACGCGCCGGATCAAGTGGGCGCATCTGCGGCTCACGGAACGGTATCCCTGCCGGTCACCTGGCCTCGCGCCCCCGGGTGCAATGGTGGGGGCGTGACCGAGGCCGCGCTCCCGTCCGAAGAAGGCCTGCACTTCTCCGAGACCCGCGGCCGGTGGGTGCTGCTCGCCACCATCCTCGGCTCCGCGGTCGCCGGCCTCGACGCGACCGTCGTCAACCTCGCGCTGCCCGCGATCGGCAAGGACTTCAACGCCGGTGTCTCGACGCTCCAGTGGATCCTCACGGCGTATCTCCTGACGCTGGCCGCGCTGATCCTCGTCGGGGGCAGCCTGGGCGACCGGTTCGGCCGCCGCAAGGTGTTCCTGATCGGGGTCGTGTGGTTCGCGCTGGCCTCCGCGCTCTGTGGTCTCGCACCGAACGCATCGTTCCTCATCCTGGCTCGCGGGCTCCAGGGCGTCGGCGGCGCGCTCCTGACTCCGGGGAGCCTGGCCATCATCCAGGCGAGCTTCGTGCCCGAAGACCGCGCCCGCGCGATCGGCGCGTGGTCCGCCTTCGCGGGCATCGCCACCGCGGTGGGCCCGCTCGTCGGCGGCTATCTCGTCGACGCGGTCTCCTGGCGGGCGGTGTTCCTGCTCAACCTGCCGCTCGCGGTCGTGGTGGTGATCGTGTCGCGGCGTTACGTGCCGGAATCCTCGGATCCGGGCGCCTCGCACACCATCGACTACGCCGGCGCGATCCTCGCCGTCATCGGCCTCGCAGGAGTCACCTACGCGTTGGTGGAGGCCTCGGGATCGGCGACCCCGGCGCTCGACGCGGTGATCGGCGCGATCGGGCTGCTCGCCCTCGTCGGCTTCGTCCTGGTCGAGATGCGCAGCCGCGAGCCCATGGTGCCGCTCGACGTGTTCCGCTCCCGCCAGTTCACCTCCGCGAACCTGGTGACCCTCGTCGTCTATGCCGCGCTCGGCGGCATGCTCTTCCTGCTCGGCGTCTACCTGCAGACGGCGCTGCACTACTCGCCGATCGAGGCCGGCCTCGCGCTGCTCCCCGTCACCATCCTGATGCTGGCGCTGTCGGCGCGCAGCGGCGCGATCGCGACCCGGATCGGTCCCCGGATCCAGATGAGCGTCGGGCCGATCATCATCGCGGCGGGCCTGCTCCTCATGGCCCGCATCGAGCCGGGTCAGCGCTACGTCACGACCGCGCTTCCGGCCGTGATCGTGTTCGGCCTCGGCCTCGCGACCACGGTCGCCCCGCTCACGTCCACCGTGCTCGCCGCGGCCTCGATGCGACACTCAGGGGTGGCGTCGGGCATCAACAACGCCGTCGCCAGATCGGCGCAGCTGCTCGCGGTCGCGATCCTCCCCGTGGTCGCGGGGATCACCGGCGGCGCCTATCGCGATCCGAGCAAGTTCGTGGGTGGATTCCGGACCGCAGCTTTCATCACCGCCGGGCTCGCGGCCGCGGGCGGCATCCTCGCCTGGTTCACGATCCGCAACGACGTCCTCCAGACGCCCGACGGCGAGCTCGCCGATCCCATCGGTCGCGATGGCGACGACGGCGGCGACGTGGCCGGACGCCTCGCGGACCCGGACGAGCGCGGCCGCACAGCACCCGACATCAGCCGTGCCCACGCGGCCGACGGATCATCGCACTACTTCTGCGGCGTGGATTCGCCCGACACCGGGCACCACGATTCGGCTCCGACGAACTAACGGGCCTCGAGCGCCTCGCGGTCCCAGTGGGCGCAGTCGGCCGCGGCCTCGTAGGTCTCCTGGAGGAAGCCGAGCAGCAGCGCGTCGGGATCGTGGGCCTCGCGGACGGTCCGGTACGGCAGCAGGAACTCCCCCAGCTGCTCGTCGTAACGGCCGTGCTCCGACGGGCGGTCGCGGTAACCGGCGGGCTCGGGATACGCGTACGAGTAGAACGCGCCCTCGTCGCCCCAGCCGGGCCAGTAGCCCGCACTGCTCACCTCGTGGCTGTAGGCCCGGACCATCACCCAGTCGGGGCAATTGGGAACGCCACCCGGATGCCGCGGAGCGGTCCGACCGGAGAAGCGCGTCACCGCGAGATCGAAGGCGCCCCAGAAGAAGTGGACGGGGCTGGCCTTGCCGACGAACCGGGACCGGAAGTCGACGAAGGGCCGCTCCGCCTGCACCAGCGAGAGCCAGAACGCGTGCATGCGCGCCGCGTCGTACGACGCGTGCTCGTGGTCGGATGCGAACGGGATCGCAACCGGGACCTCCACCGGCCGGGCCACGATGCGCACCGGCATCCCGAGCTCGGAGAGCGTCGCCATGAGCTCGGCGTAGAAGTCGGCCACCGACCGGGGCTCGAGTCGCAGCGTCCGCTGCCGGCCGTCGGTGGTCCGCAACTCCAATGTGTGGGCGACGAAGTCGAACTCGATCTCGAGCCCGTTCGTGCCGTACGGCATCACGGACGTCGTGAGCCCGCGTGCCGTGACGTAGAGCGCGACCTGCCACCAGTGGTTGATCATCGGCATGAGCGCCATGCGGATCTTGCCCACGATCTGGGTCCACATGTGGACGGTGTCGCGGGTGTCGGCCCACGCGTCGACGGGAAGGGCGGGCCACGCGTGCACCGAGGTGTCGGTCATGGTGGGCTCCTCCGGGACGCCGTCATGAACGGCCCATTCGAGCACGATCCGGGGGCGCGCTCCCCTATCCTCCGCGCATGGATCATCTTGCCGTCACCCTCTACGGCGTCTGCGCCGTCACCTTCATGATGGTGATGTACGCGATGGAGAGCCGCGGCCGCGGCTTCGTGCTCGGGTTCGCGATCGGCTG
>JAODBH010000156.1 GCA_025463865.1 Actinomycetes bacterium
GTCTACCTGATCCCGGTCGGGATGGTCTCGGTGTTGAACGGATCCATCGACGACGGGTACGGCGGCCTCATCGGCTGGATGTGGGTCGTCGCCTCGATCACCACCATCGGCCTGGTGGTCGCCACCTGGTTCGCCCTGAAGGAGCGGTCCTACTCTGCCGTGATGGCGGCGACCGGATTGATGTACCTCGCCATCCTCACCGGCTTCGGCATGGACCTGTTGCCACGCGCGTTGCTTTCGTGACCCACCCCGGTTCGGGAAAGCACCCTTGCTACCTTGATGTCCTGTGACGGCCCTCCGCGAGTACGCCGCGAGCCGCGAGCTCCTCATCAACCTCACGCTGCGGGAGCTGCGCAGCAAGTACAAGAAGTCGGTCCTGGGCTGGACGTGGTCGTTGCTGAACCCGGTCGCCAGCGTGGCGATCTACACCGTCGTCTTCTCCGTGTTCCTCAAGATCCAAGCCCCTCGGGGCAACCCAAGCGGCCTGAAGAGCTTCGTGCTGTTCCTGCTCTGCGGGTTGGTGCCGTGGAACTTCGTGTCGTCGAGCCTGTCGGCCACGCTCGACTCGATCGTCGGCAACGCCAACCTCATCAAGAAGGTGTACTTCCCGCGCGAGCTCCTGGTGGCCTCCACCGTCGGATCGCTGCTCGTCACGTTCTGCATCGAACTGGGCGTGGTGGCGGTGATCCTGCTCTTCGCCGGCAACATGGTGTTGCCGTGGATCCCGGTCGCGCTGTTCCTGATGGTCCTGCTCACGGCGATGCTCCTCGGCGCCGGCCTCATCCTCAGCGTGTGCAACGTCTACTTCCGTGACGTCAAGCACTTCATCAACATCGCGATGCAGGCGCTGTTCTACTCCGCGCCCATCGTCTACCCGATCACCGTCGTACCGGTCCAGAAGACGATCCTCGGGGTCGACGTTCCCGTGCTCGACATCTACCGCTTGAATCCCCTGGTTCGCTTCATCGAGGGTTTCCGCGACGTGCTCTACAACCTCCGCATGCCGAGCCTCTCCACCCTGCTCTACCTGACGGCGTGGGCGGCCGGCTCGCTGCTGTTCGGGCTCTGGGCGTTCAACAAGCTCGAACCGCGTCTGGCGGAGGAAGTATGAGCGTGCCCGCGATCCGCGTCGCCGACGTCTCGAAGCGGTTCCGTCTCTACCACGAGCGCAACCAGTCGCTGAAGGCATCGGTGATGCGCGGTCGGCGCGCCCGCTACGAGGAATTCTGGGCGTTGAAAGACGTCACCTTCGACATCCCCGTGGGCTCGACGTTCGGTCTGATCGGTGAGAACGGGTCGGGCAAGAGCACCATGCTCAAGTGCATGGCGAGGATCCTGCGCCCCGACAAGGGGAGCATCTCGCTCGAGGGCAAGATGTCGGCGCTGCTCGAACTGGGCGCGGGCTTCCACCCTGAGCTGTCCGGGCGCGAGAACGTCTACCTCAACGGTGCGATCCTGGGACTCAGCAAGAAGCAGCTGATGTCGCGCTTCGACGAGATCGTCGACTTCGCCGGCATCGAGCAGTTCATCGACTCGCCGGTGAAGAACTATTCCTCGGGGATGTACGTGCGGCTGGGCTTCTCCGTGGCGATCAACGTCGACCCGGATGTGTTGTTGATCGACGAGGTCCTGGCCGTCGGCGACGCCGACTTCCAACGCAAGTGCGCGGAGAAGATCGCCGAATTCCGCGCGCAGGGAAAGACCATCGTCATCGTGTCCCACTCGCTGCCCTCGGTCCGCACCTTGTGCGACGAGGTCGCGCTCCTCGAGCACGGCGAACTGCGCGATCTCGGCCCGGCACCGGCGGTCATCGACCACTATCTGGCCGACGCGTTCAGCGATCGCAGCGATGAGGGTGGCCATCCCCGCTGGGGCTCGGGCGAAGTGCGCATCGAAGCGGCGGAGATCATCGACGCGGACGGACGATCGGGAGCCCGGGTGCGCACGGGTGATCCCGTGACCCTGCGGTTCCACTACGTCGCCAAGGAACCGGTCGCCAACGTCATGTTCGGGATGGCGATCGAGACGGTGGCCGGCGCCGAGGTCACCGGCCCCAACACGCGTGACGGCGGGCTCACCTGCGATCGCGTGGTCGGCAAGGGCTTCGTCGACTTCCGGATCCCGCGGCTCATGCTGCTCGGTGGCACCTACGACGTGACCGCCGCGGTGTACAGCGCCGACGGCTTGCATCCGTTCGACCACGTCCCGCACGTGTTGCGGTTCGACGTCGACCAGGGGGATCCGCACGAGGAGAACGGCATCGTCTCGCTGGGGGGCACGTGGGAGGGCGAGGCACTGCGTGCGCTCGGGATGCGGGAGCGGGCCGGCTGACCGGCAGCGCCATGCCGCGTCGCCGGATCGTCGTGGTCACCGGAGAGGTGCTGGCCCCGCGCATGGCCGGCCCCGCGATCCGGGCGCGTGAGATCGCGCGAGCGCTCGCGGTCGATCACGACGTCGTGCTCGTCACGACCGCTCGGTGCGAGCTCCGCGATCCCGCGTTCGCGTGTCGGTATGCCGACGGTGACGAGCTCGCCGCGCTCGGCGGTACCGCCGAGGTCCTCGTCGTCCAGGGTGACGCGCTCCGGCGCGCGCCGGCCCTGCGCTCGACGCCGGCGGCGGTGGTCGTCGATCTCTACGCACCGTTCCAGCTCGAAGTGCTGGAGGGCACGCGCGGTGTCGAGCCCGCCTTGCGACGCGGGGCCGTCGGCCACGGTCTCGACGTCGTGAACGAGCAGCTCAGGCGGGGCGACTTCTTCCTCGCCGCGAGCCCGCGGCAGCGAGACTTCTGGGTCGGCCAGCTCACCGC
>JAODBH010000228.1 GCA_025463865.1 Actinomycetes bacterium
GTGACCGTGCAGGGCAACGTGTTCGGCAAGAACCACAACAACGGCCCGGTCACGTTGGCGCCCGGCGTGACGTTCCGCGACAACGTCGACTCGGCCGACCAGCCGGTGCCGATGCACGTCGACGACCTGTCGAAGTAGCGCATCGGTGCGGTCTCGCGCGGGTTCCGCGCGCGGTTGGCGCCGGTTCCACTTCAAGCCGGCGCCGGGCGAGCCGATACCGTTCGGGTGATGACGAAGACGGAGACCGCCATCCCCGGCGACTGGTCCGGCCTCATCGTGCTCTGCGCGAACACGGCGTGGAACGAGAACCCGATCTGCTCGCGCCCGCTCGCCCTGCCGCTGAGCCGGATCGCGCCGATCCTCTACGTCGATCCGCCCGTCTCCCACGCGACCGCGATGAAGAGCCCGGCGCTGAAGGAGTCGCTCGAGGGCCCCCGCCTCCGGCTCGTCGCGCCGAACATCGTGCGGCTCACCCCGGTGGTGCTCCCCGGCAAGGATCGCCCCCTCGTCACCCACGCCACCGAGTTCCTCCTGCGACGGTCCATCCGCCGCGCGGTGCAGCAGCTCGGCGGCGACGTCCTCGCCACCATCGCCATCGCCCCCAACCGCTATCCCTTCGGTGTGGGCAACGAGCGGCTCCGGGTCTTCTGGGCCCAGGACGACTTCACCGCCGAGCCCGAGCTGGTGGGCATCAGCTCCGCGGTCCTCGAGCGCGGTGTGGCCAAGCTCGCCGACGCGGCCGACCTCATCGTCGCGGTCTCCCCCACCCTGGTCGAGCACTGGGCCGACCGCGGCCACGAAGCCATCCTCATGCCCAACGGCTGCGACGCCGCCGACTTCGCGACCGCTCCCGAGCTCCCCCGCCCGGCCGACATCACCCTCGAGGCACCGTTCGCCGTCTCGGCCGGGAGGCTCTCACCGCGGATCGACCTGAGCCTGCTCGAAGCCGTCGTCGACCGGGGCATCCGCCTGCTGCTCGTCGGACCCGAGGACTACTCGGTCGAGGATCGGGCGCGCCTCGACGCGCTCGTCGCCCGCCCGGGCGTGCAGTGGGTCGGCATCAAGCCCTACGTCGAGGTCCCCGCGTATCTCGGCGCAGCCGCCGTCGGTCTCGTGCCCTACGCCGACACGGGGTTCAACCGGGCCAGCTTCCCGCTGAAGACCCCCGAGTACCTCGCGGCCGGGATACCGGTCGTCGCGACCGACCTGCCCTCGCTGCGGTGGATGAACGCACCCGACACCGAGCTCGCGACCGAGCCCGTGGCCTTCGCCGAGGCCGTGGCCCGCACGATCGCGGCTCCCGTCGATCCCGACGGCGTGGCGCGTCGTCAGGCCTTCGCGGCCGAGCACTCGTGGGACGCGCGGGCCCGGCAGCTCGCCGAGCTCCTGGGCCTCAACGCCGCCGCGATCACGCCCGCGTGAGCTTGCGGCGGATCGGGCGGGCGATGTCGCGCGCGAGCTCGATCTTGAACCGGTTGGCCCAGGGCGCCATCGCGGCGTAGGCCCGGCGCTTGTCGGTCTCGTCCAGCGGCACCCGGCTCACCGCGCGCAGGTACTCGCCGAACATCCGCCAGTTCGGGAACGCGATCGAGCTGCCGAGGCGGGGGTCGAACCAGCTGTAGCGCTGGTGCTCGAAGTAATAGGCGTTCACGGAGCGGTCCGGGTGCTCGCCGTGCAGGAACAGCCGCTCGGGGATCTCGGCGAAGCGGCCCCGGAGTGCGAGCTCCGCGAGCAGCACGCGGTCGGCACCGGTGTAGGAGCCGTGCATGCACGTCTGCGCGAGCACGTCGGCGCGCATGACGCCGAACACCTGGAAGCACGGGTGCGGCTTGATGGCGACCTCCGCGAAACGCTGGACCGGATCCGGGCCGAACGCGTCGATCTCGAAATCGACCGGGCCGAGGTCGTTGCCCGCGGCATCGATGTCGGTGGCGCGGGCGTATGCGAGCACCACCCCGTCGTCGGCGTCGAGCTCCTCGACGCAGCGCCGGAGGAACGTCGGCGCGTACTGGTCGTCGTGGGCCGCCCACTTGAAGTACTCGCCACCCGCGAGGTCGAAGGTGCGGTTGTAGTTGCGCGCCGCGCCGACGTTGCGCAGACCCATCAGCAGCTTCACCCGATCGTCCTTCGCCGCGTACTCGCGGCATATCTCGGGGGTGCCGTCGGTCGAGCCGTTGTCCGAGAGGATGAGCTCGAAGTCCTCGAAGTCCTGTGCCAACAGCGAGTCGAGCGCCGCGGCCAGCAGGTTCTCGCCGTTGTACACCGGTAGTCCGATGCTGACTCTCGGGACGTTGGTCACGCGGATCTCTCCCAGCTCACGGCCTCGTTGCCGGGCCACATTTCAACACGATCCGAAGCAGCCTCAGGACACATCGATCCGGCGTCGCCGCTCGAGCGTGCGGGCGAGGCGGGCCCGCAGCCGGATCAACTGCTGCACCGCGTCGGCTGCGAGGCCCGATCCGGCCCGGAGCCGGAGCAGCTCCCGGGTCTCGCCGGCCCAGCCCGGCTTCCACGCGTCGGTGCCCCGAAGGACGTCGAGCTCGGTGGCGCCGTCGGCGATCAGGTCGTCGAGCGCGGCCACGAAGAGCACCCAGCCGACGTCCCGCACCGCCCGCATCGGAGCCCGGCCGCGCTGCAGGATGCTCGCTCTGCCCGCGACGAGCGTCCACGCATCCATCGCGACCGCGCCGCTCGCCGAGCGCGCCTCGTAGCAGCGGAACTCCCCGCTGGGTGCTCCGGCCCGCGCGGCGAGCCGGAACCGGTCGAAGTGCGGGAGGAACTGCGAGCGGTCCCCGAACGCCAGGCCGTGCAACCGGAAGAGGTCATCCAGCGCGCGGTCGATCTCCGCCGGTGGCACCGGGCGCGTCTCGACGTGCTCACGCGCCAGACGCCGTTGCGCCTGACCGAGGTTCGTGCGCGTCGACGCGCTGCGCCGGGCCAGATACGCGTCGATACCGTCAGTGGTCGGCTCGAACCGGGCGTCGGTCTCGACGTCGACGCGGACGGGCCCGGGCAACACCTGCAAGAGGCGAGCTTCTTGGGCGACGCCCTCGAGGTCGAAGACCCGCCGGCCCGGGCGCGCGCACCACTCGGCCAACGCGGCGCCCACGGGCCCCTCGGCCCCCCGGAGAGCCACCAGGTCGAGATGATCGGGTGTGAGCTCCCGGCCGAGCACCCGGAAGCGGGGAGTGGCGAAAACCCGGTCCACCTGGAGCGCGAGGCCGCCGATAAGGGTTCCAGGTCCGTGCACACAGACGAAACGCGCGTCAGGACCCGCTACCGCGTCCAACCACCACGAGCGCAGGAACGGCGAGGGGAGCGGTCCTGCGTCCACGCACGCATCCCACTCCTCGGCGAGATCACCCAGCCCGGCCCGGACCTCGATACGGGTACCCGGTGTCGGCATCGCGCAGATCGCTCGCTTTCGCTGCGAAACTTGGGCGTCGAGAGTGGGGATCGACCCTCGGCACGCGAGACTACCGGTCGCCGTTCGACCGGCACCCCTGATCCGGACGCTGTCCACCCCCACTCCACGGTGGCGTCCGCCGCCGGCCCGATCCAGAAGGACACCCCGCACGTGGTCGACGTTCAACCGGGCAACCCTGGCGACGAGCTCGGCGAGCGCGTCAACCGCGGGCTCCGGTTCGCGGCGCTGAACCAGGTCATCAACCGGATCTTCACCTTCGGATCGGGGGTCGTGGTCCTGCGCGTCCTCTCGGTGCGGGACGTCGGCACCTACGCGCTTGCGCTGGCCATCGTGACCCTGGTCATCGCGGTCAACGAGCTCGGGCTGATCCCCACCATCATCCGGTGGGAAGACAACCCGGAGCACGCGGCGCGCACCGCCTACACGCTCGTGCTCGTCAGCAGCCTGATCTGGTACGTCGCGATCTTCTTCACCGCGCCGGTGCTCGCGAGCGCGTTCGGCAACGGCGAGGTGACCGGCGTGCTGCGGGTCCTCGGGCTCACCGTGCTCATCGACGGGTGCTCGAGCATGCCGGCCGCCTTCCTCAACCGCGGGTTCCACCAGGACCGCATGGCCGTGGCCGAATCGTCCAGCATGGTGGTGCAGATCGCGGTGACGATCGGGCTCGCGCTCTGGGGCGCCGGTCCGTACGCCCTCGCCTGGGGCCAGGTGACCAGCAACGGCGTCGCCGTCATCTTCATGATCCTCCTCGTGCAGCACCGGTCCCGCCCCGGTTGGCACCGCCCGCACGTGGGTCCACTGCTGCGGTTCGGCAGCCCGATCGCCGGCGGGGCGCTCATGCGCGAGGGCGCGGTCAACGTCGACGGCCTGGTCGTCGGCGGGGTCCTGGGCTCGATCCCGCTCGGCTTCTACCAGCTCGCGTTCAACCTGGGCAGCCTGCCGCAGAACACGATCGGGGCGACGCTGACCCGGGTGCTCTACGCCGGGTTCGCCCGCCTCCAGGGCGACAAGGAGCGCTTCGACAACGGGGTCCGCCGCGCGACCGCACTGATCGTCGCGGGCACGGTCCCGATGGTCGTGCTCATCGCCGCGCTCGCCGAGCCCATCGTGCAGTTCCTCTACGGCGACAAGTGGGATCAGGCGATCCCGGTTCTGCGGTTGCTCGTGATCCTGGGCGGCATGCGGGTGCTGCTCAACGCGCTGCTCGACATCATCGTGGCCGACGGCCGGCCGCGCCACCTCTTCGCCCTCTACGGCGTCTGGCTCGCGGCCGTCGTCCCCGCCCTGTTCATCGGGGCCGAGATGGGCGGCATCGCGGGGGTCGCTGTCGCCCACCTCGTGGTGGCGGTCGGCATCGTCCTCCCCCTCGTCCTCTGGGCGATCCACACTGGTGGGATCGACGCCTACGCGATGGTCCGCACGTTCATCCGGCCGCTCGTGGCCGGCGCGGTGGCGCTCGTCGTCGCCTACCTCCCGACCATGCTGTCGATCGATCAGTTCTTCCAGCTCGCCATCGGCGGCACCGCCGGAGTGATCGCCTACGCGGCGATCCTCCTGCCGCGCAACCCACTCATCAAGCTTCCCCTCGACAAGCTGAAACGGCGTCGGCCCGTCGAAGCCCCGGTGTGATCGAGCGCGCGCACGCGGCCGTCCAGCAGGTGAAGCCCGCGGTCCGGCGGGCGTGGCACGGGCACGTCCGACGCCGCGCGGTCGACGACACCACGCGCAGCGCGACGCGGACGTGCGTCGTCGTCGCACCCCACCCCGACGACGAGACCTTCGGGTGCGGGGCGACCATCGCCCGCAAGACCGCCGCCGGGACGACCGTCGACGTGATCGTCGTCACCGACGGCCGGGCCTCGCACCGATCCGACCGCATCGCCCCCGACGAGCTCGCCGACATCCGGACGCGCGAGCTGCACACCGCGACGCGGGCCCTGGGGATGCCCGACGGGCACGTGCACCAGCTCGGCGTCCGCGACGGCGAGCTGATCCCGTCCCGGCGACAGGTGCGCGACGAGCTGGCCGACCGGCTGCTCGACCTCGCACCCGACGACGTGCTCGTCACCTCGGGCCTCGACTGGCACGACGACCACCGCGTCACCAGCGAGATCGTGCGCGAGATCTTTCCCGCGCTGCGCCTCGGCACGGAGCTGGTGGAGTTCCCGATCTGGTGGTGGGCCGACGGCCCCTGGCCGATGCGGCCGCCGGGGGCCTCGGTACCCGTACGGGCCCTCCGGCTCGTCGGTGACCCGCTCCGGGCGCTCGGCGGCCCGCGACCGCGGGCCGTGGCCACGGACGGCTTCCTCGACTGCAAACGCGCCGCGATCAGCGCCTACGCCAGCCAGACGACGAATCTCACCGGCGAGCCGGGCTGGGCGGTGCTCGACGACGCCTGGATCGAGCAGTTCTGCGGTCCGGTCGAGCTGTTCCTCCCGGTCACGTAGCTCCTCCTTCAGCTGGCCGGGGGAGGCGTCGACAGATTTCCGTACCCCGCGCTCGCCTACGATCGGGGTTCCTCGCCACCGCATCGAGCGCCACGCGCACGGTCGGCCGAACCCGAAGGAACGTTCACGCGTGGCCGTTGCCCCCCAGCCCAGCAGTGCGCCCGACGGCCCCGGCGACCAGCCCGGCTACATCTGCTTCGCAGCCGTCGACTGGTGGTACCACAACCGCGCGCACTCCGAGCTCCAGCTCATGACGCGGCTCGCCCGCACCCGCAAGGTGCTGCTCGTCAACAGCATCGGCATGCGGATGCCGCTGCCGGGCCGCAGCACCAAGTTCATGTTCCGGATCTGGCGCAAGCTCAAGAGCACGCTGAAGCTCGTGAAGCACCCGATCCCCGACACGCCCAACTTCGCGGTGCTCTCGCCCCTGATCCTGCCCTTCTACTCCACGCCCTGGGCCCGCAAGCTGAACGCGGTGCTCGTCCGCGGGCAGGTCCGCGCCGCGCAACGGTGGCTCGGGATCCGCGACCCCATCATCGTGGTGACGATCCCCACCGCGTGGGAGGTCGTGAAGCCGATGCGTCGCCGCGCGTTGATCTTCAACCGCATCGACAAGCACTCGAGCTTCGACGAGGCCGACGAGGGCTACATCGCCGCGATGGAGCACCAGCTCCTCGCGCACTCCGACGTCACGCTGTTCGTGAGCAAGGCGTTGCTCGACGAGGAGATGCCGGAGACCGACGGGCACGGGGTCTTCTTCGACCACGGCGTCGACGTCGAGCGCTTCGACGCCGCGGCCACGCTCGCCGAACCCGAGGATCTCCGCGCGATCCCGCATCCCCGCATCGGGTTCTTCGGTGGCCTCGACGACTACGTCATCGACTTCGACCTCCTCGAACGACTCGCCCGCGACATCCCCGACGCGCAGTTGGTGCTCGTGGGCGAGGCCACCTGCTCGATGGAGCGCTTCGACCGGTACACCAACGTCCACTGGCTCGGCTACAAGCCGTACGCCGAGATCCCCCGCTACGGCGCGGGGTTCGACGTCGGCATCCTTCCCCGCCTCGACAGCAAGTGGTCGAAGTACACCAACCCGATCAAGCTGAAGGAGTACCTCGCGCTCGGCATCCCCGTCGTCACGCGCGACCTTCCCGAGGCCCACCGTTACGCCGAGTGGATCCGCATCGCGGGCGACGACGACGCGTTCGTCGCCGCGACCGCAGCCGCGCTTGCCGACGGCGGGCCCGGCACGCCGTCGGAACGCAAACGGGTCGTCGCCGGCGACACCTGGGACGCGCGCACCGACGAGCTCATCGAGCGCTGTGAGAACGCGGGCAACCTCTCCGGGCTGCGCCCGCGGGGAACCGCCTGATGTGCGGCATCGTCGGCATCCGCCGCTTCGACGGCGCGCCCGTCGACCCCCGGCTGCTGCAGGCCATGGCCGACCGGCTCGAGCACCGCGGGCCCGACGGCTCCGGCGTCTGGGTCTCGGGCGACGGGACCACCGGGTTCGGGCACCGGCGGCTCTCGATCATCGACCTCGCGGGCTCACCGCAGCCGATGGCCTCGGCCGAGGACGTGCTGGAAGTCTGCTTCAACGGCGAGATCTTCAACTACCGCCAGCTGCGCGCCGGCCTGCAGTACCCGTGGAAGACCGACGGCGACACCGAGGTCCTCCTCGCCGGCTTCCTCCGCCACGGACCCGCGTTCGTCGAGCGGCTCCGAGGACAGTTCGCGTACGCGATCGCCGACTCACGCGACGCGAGCCTCTGGCTCTTCCGCGACCGCCTCGGTGTGCTCCCGCTCCATTACTACGTCGACGACACCATGCTGGTCTTCGCGTCGGAGCCCAAGGCGATCATCCCCGCGCTCCCCCGGCCACCCGAGGTCGACGAGGCCAGCCTCGGTGACTACCTGGCCCACCGTTCGGTGCCGGCCCCGCACACGCTGTTCCGTGGCATCCGCAAGCTCCTCCCGGGCCACCGCCTCCAGGTGTTCGCGGATGGCCGCACCCGCGACGAGGCGTACTGGGAGCTCCCCACCGAGCCCGCCGACCCCACCATCTCCGCCGACGACGCGGTGGGCCTCGTGCGTGACGCCCTCCGCGACTCGGTCGACGCAGCCCTCGTCGCCGACGTCCCCGTCGGGGCCTACCTGAGCGGTGGCCTCGACAGCAGCCTGATCGTCGCGCTGATGTCGGAGCTCCGGGAGGGCCAGGGCATCCAGACCTTCTCGGCCAACTTCGCCGGCGACACGCTCGACGAGCTGCCCTTCGCCCGCACCGTGAGCAAGCTGCTGGGCACCGAGCACCACGAGGTGACGGTCACGCCCGACGACTTCCGCGGTGGCTGGCCCGGCCTGACCCGGACGTTCGACGCGCCGATCCCCGAGCCCCCCGACATCGCGTTCGCCCGGCTCGCCGCCATGGCGCGCCAGCACGTGAAGGTCGTGCTCTCGGGGGAAGGCAGCGACGAGCTCTTCGCCGGCTACCCGAAGTACCGGTACGCGAAGCTCGTGCATGCGAGCGACCTGGTGCCCGCGCCGGTGCGCGTCCCCGCGCTCCGGGCCGTCGAACGGGCGCTGCCCGCCGGCGCGAACCGGCCCCGCACCCTCGTGCGCGCCGCGGGCGCCCGCAACGAGGCCGACCGCTTCCAGACCTGGTTCGCACCGTTCGTGGCCGACGAGCGCCGCGAGCTCGTCGGCAGCGAGGGCCGCGGCGGCTACGCGGAGATCTGGAACCGGGCCCGGGGCGACGTGATCCAGCGGATGCTCTACGTCGACGCGCACACGTGGCTGGCCGACAACATCCTCGAGCGCGGCGACCGCACCGCGATGTCGGCGTCGCTCGAGCTGCGGCCGCCGTTCCTCGACCACAACCTCGTCGAGCTCGCGTTCCGCCTGCCGTCCAACGTGAAGGTGCGGGACCGCCAGACCAAGTGGGTCGTGCGCGAGGTCGCCCGCAACCTCCTGCCGCCCGAGATCTTCGAGCGGCCGAAGCACGGCTTCAAGGTGCCGCTCGACTCCTGGTTCCGCACCTCGCTCCGCGACTGGAGCCGTGACCTGCTCACCGGCCCGCGCAGCTTCGTCGGCCAGGTCATGGACCGGGGTGCCGTCGACCGCCTGCTCACCGACCACGAGCGCGGTCGCCGCAACGACGGCATGCGCATCTACACCCTCGTCGCGCTCGAGATCTGGCACGACACGTGCCTGACCGCGTAGATCGCTGAGGCGCCTAAGAACTGCGGGGGGTGCGGCCCTCCAAGGCGTGCAGGTAGATGGCTTCGAGGGCCTTGACGGATCTGCGGGCGTCGAAGCCGCCTTCGACCACGGCTCGGCCGTCGTTGCCCATCCCCCGCGCGTAGTCCGGGTCGGACGCGAGCTTCAGGACCGCGGCGGCGAAGTCGACGACGGCCCCGGGTTCGATGAGCAGGCCCGAGTCGCCGTCGACCACGAACTCCTCGAGCGGGCCCAACCGGTACGCGACGACCGGGAGCGCCATCGCCATCGCCTCGAGCACCGCGATGCCGAAGGACTCGCTCTCCGACGCGAAGACGAAGACGTCAGCGGCCACGAGCACCGAGGGCACGTCGGTGCGGGTGCCCGCGAAGCGCACCGCCTCGGTGAGGCCCAGCCGTTCGGCCTCGGCCGCGACCGCGGCCCGGGTCGGGCCGTCACCGACGAACAGCAGCACCGCGTCGGGTCGGGTGCCGCGCACCTCGGCGAGCACGGGGAGCAGCCGGGCCTGCCCCTTGCCCGCCACGAACCGCCCGACCGTCACGAGCACGAGCGCGTCGGCGTCGATCCCCAGCGCGACGCGTGCCGCGACGCGGGTGGCATCGGGTGCCCGGCCGGTGAACCGGGTCAGGTCGAGTCCGGGGCGGTAGGTGACGACCGGCACGTCGGCGTGATCCGAGAACGCGTGGCCCGCGGTGTCGGACGCGGCGACGTAATGGCGGACCGTCGCGCGTTCGATGGCGTCGCGTATCCGGCCGAGGACGAGGTGCCGGGTCCGGCGCCAGCCGCTCGACCCGTCAGGAGCGCCCCGATCGAGGTGCACCCAGAGCGAGTGCAGGTGCCCGACCACGGGGGTGCGGGTGAGATAGGCCGCGAGCTGGCCCCACTTGCGGTCGGGATCGCTGTGGACGTGCACGAGGTCGATCTCGTCACGGCGGATGAGGTGCGCGAGCCCGAGCGGCGCGAGCCGGTCGGTGACCCGGACCAGGTTGACCCCGGCTTCCCGGTACGCCCGATCGAGGTCGTCGGCCGGCCCCAGCACCGCGACGCTCGGTTCGAACTGCGTGCGGTCGATGTTGCGCACGATCTCGAGCACGACGGTCTGACCGCCGCCGATCGCGAGATCGGGAAGGACGTGGAGGATGCGGTACGGCCGGTCGCCGGTACCCGTCACGTTGCCTTCGGCTTGCGCGCCTTCTTGTTCCGCAGCCACTGCTTCGCTTCGCGGGCCGCCTCGGCCATGATCGGCGGGACGAACATGCGCGCCATGCGCTTGGCGCGGTAGCGGCCCTCGCCGATCTCCTCGTCGAAGAGCACGCCGTGTGCCGCCATCGAGTCCTTGAGCGGCACGCCTCCGTTGGTGAAGTAGTAGGCCGAGAGCACCTTGCGGCTCATGCCCTCTGGGCACTGCACCGGCTCGGGGTGGCCGTGGAGCGCCTGACCCGTGGTGTTGAACACGACGACCCGGTTGAACACCGGCGGGATGGACACGACCTTCTCGCGCGGCTTGTTGCTCCAGAGCTCGAGGCTGCCGCCGTACTCGTCGCGCCAGTCGTGGTTCAGGTACAGCAGCACGTTGATGCGCCGGTCGAGGCGCAGCCGGGCGTTGGCGCTGAAGTCGGCGTGGATGTCGAGGAACCCTCCCGGCGGCACGTCGAAGATGCCCGCGGCGTGGAAGTGCGGGTCGGGGATCAGGTGGTAGACGCTCGTCAACTGCTCGAGGAACGTGACGAACACCGAGCTGTTGAGCTCGGCCATCAACGCCTGCGTCTGCGGACCGAGCTGGCGCCCGTCGGAGCAGACGAACTTCAACTCGTTCTTCGTGTCCCAGACCGTCCAGTCGACCGCCTCGCGCGTCGGGAACTCGTCGAGCACCGCATCGAGGATCTCCGGCGGGAACAAGTTGTCGATCACGCAGTGCGGGAAGGGCTCCGCGTGCACGTAGGCGTCGTGGTGCTCGGCCGCGATCGCGGTCAGGACGTCGGGATCGAGCCCGAACGGCTGCGGACGCGGCGGGGCCGGGATCGGGGTGACGGACGGCTCCGCGGCGCTCATACTCCGACCAGCCTTGCATCCACACCCAGGTCGGCGCACGCGCGACCGATCTCGTCGAGGTAGACGGAGTTCATCACGAGGATCAGGTCGGGCTTGTGGCTGGCCAGGAACTCCGGCCCGACCACCTCCTGCCCCGTCCCGGCCATGAACTTGCCCTGCTTGTGCGGGTTGATGTCGACCGCGTACCCGAGCTCGTCGAGCGAGAAGCCCATGGTGGTGAGGAAGGCAACGCCCTTGGAGCCGGCGCCCCAGATCACCGTGCGCCCGCCCCTGGCGTGCACGTCGCCGACCATGTCGCGCAGCTCGGCGATGCGCACCGGGTACTGCGCCTGGAAGTGGGCCACCGCGGCCCGGGTGCGCTCGAGGTCGTCCTCCAACGGCAGAGGCCCGGTGCCGGTGCCCGAGCCGGTGCGGGCCTCGAGCAGGATGTACTGGTCGTCGTACTCGAGCCGCAGGTCGAGCAGGTCGTAGCCCTCTTGGCGGAGGAGCCGGGCCAGCGAGCCGGGCGTGAAGTACGAGCAGTGCTCGTAGTACACGTCCCAGAAGGCCACCTCCTCGAGGACCCGGAGGGTCTCGGGCAGCTCCCAGAAGAACGGGACGTCGTCGCGACCGCTGGCCGCGCCGCGGACCATCTTCACGTGCTCGGCGACGGGGTGGATGTGCTCGAGCGTGTGGCGGTGCGCCACCGCGTCGGCGGTGAGCCGCCCGGCGTAGGCCTCGGAGTAGAGGTCGACGATGAACTCGATGCGATCGAGCGCGCTGCTCTCGAGCCGTCCCGGGATGTAGGCGGGGTCGATGCCGATGCCGCGGTTCGGGCCCAGCTCACAGCACAGCGCGAGGAACTCGCCCTTGCCGCAGCCGATCTCGAGGACGGTCTTGTCGTGGAGGTCGTAGCGGTCGACGAACCGCTTGGCGACGTCGCTGAGCCAGGCGCGGAAGAACGGGGAGAACCCCTGACTCTCCTCGCAGTGCTGGTTGTAGTCGTTCAGCGTGACGTCGAACGCGGTGTTGGTGATGAACCCGCACGACGGGCACCACCCGAGGCGCAGGTTGCCGGTCGGGTAGCCGAGGGCCGTGTCGCGGGTGTCCATGAGCAGGACGCTGTGCGCGGGCACGCCCGACTGCTCGTGGAAGATCTCGAGGCCGACCCGGTGGCAGGCCGGGCAGATGTCGGTCGTGGTCACGCGGGCTCCCCGGGACGGCTGGCGTCGGACGGCTGGCGCTCCGACGTCAGGTGGTCAGACGATTGCGGGCGACGGCACGGGGACGATGAAACGGCCCCCGTTCGCCAGGTACTCGGACTGCTGGCGCGCGATCTCGTCGAGAAAGTTCCAGGCGAGCACGAGCACGTAGTCGGGCTGGTCCTCGAGCAGGGCCTCCACCGGCCGTACCGGCTGGTGCACGCCGGGCATCAGGAACCCCTGCTTGTGCACGTTGCGGTCCACCACGAAGTCGACGAGGTCGGTGTCGATGCCGACGTAGTTGACGAGCGTGCTGCCCTTCGCGGCCGCGCCGTACGCGGCGATCGTCTTGCCGTCGGCCTTCAGACCCCGCAGGAGCTCGAGTAGGTCGGCGCGGATCTGCTCCACCCGGCCGGCGAAGTCGGCGTAGTAGCCGTAGCCGGTGAGGCCCAGCTCGCGCTCTTCGGCGAGGAACCGCTTCGCGGTGTCGGAGACCTCTTCCCGCTTGCCGATCCACCAACGCAACGTGCCGCCGTGGAGGTCGGGGAAGTACTGGACGTCGTTGAGGAACATCCCGTGGCGGCGGACCAGCGCGTCGACCGCGGTGCACGAGTAGTAGCAGAAGTGCTCGTGGTACACGGTGTCGAACTCACCGTGCTCGATGAGGTCGCGCACGTAGGGGTTCTCGACGGTGATGACGCCGTCGTCCTTGAGGAGCGCGGCGAACCCGCCCACGAAGCCGTTGAGGTCGGGGACGTGGGCCATCACGTTGTTGGCGATGATGACGTCGGCCTGCTTGCCCTCGGCGACCAGGCGCTCCGCGAGCTCGACGCCGAAGAAGTCCTGGAGCGTCGGGACCCCCGCGGCGACCGCGGCTTCGGCCGGCTCGGGCGCGGGGTCGATGCCGAGGACGGGCACGCCCACCTCGGCGAAGTTCTTGAGCAGGTAGCCGTCGTTGCTCGCCACCTCGACGACGAGGCTGTCGGCGCCGAGGCCGCGCTGCTCGACCAGGCCCAGCGCATGGTCGCGCGAGTGGCGCAGCAGGTGGTCGGAGAACGACGAGAAGTAGAGGTAGTTCTCGACGAAGAGCTTCTCGGCCGGGACCTCTTCGAGGATCTGCACGAGCGTGCAATCGGGGCAGAACGCGACCTCGAGCGGGAAGAAGCCCTCGACGAACGTGGTGTCCTCGAGCAGCTCGGGCTTCACCAGCGCGTCCGCGAGCGGCGTCACCCCGAGATCGAGGAACGGGCGCAGCCCGGTGCCCGCGCAGGAGCGGCAGGGCGGGAGCACGCGCTCAGCCATGACCGGCCCCGATCGGCGCCGCGGCCCAACGCAGGTCGGTGCCGAGTCGACCGTCGTCGAGCATCTCGCGCACGTGCTGGATGCGCATCAGCCCGGAGCCGTGCAGCTCGTCGAGCGTGAGCCCGAAGCGGGTGTACGCCTCGACCAGCTCCTCGATGCCCGTGCGGACGGTCCACTTGGTCTCGAACCCGAGGGTCTCGGTGATCTTGTCGCAGTTGACGCGGTAGCAGCGGAGGTCGGGAGCGGCGCCCTCGGCGAACTCGACCCGGCTGTTCGGAACCAGCTCCTCGACGAGCTCGGCGACGTCGCGCACCTGGTAGTTCTCCGCGGTGGAGCCCACGTTGAACGCCTCTCCGTGCACCAGGTCGCGCGGGGCCTCGAGGACGGTGAGGAACGCACGGGAGATGTCGTCGATGTGGACGAGGGGTCGCCACGGCGTGCCGTCGCTCTTCATCAGCACCTCGCCGGTGGTGAAGGCGTAGGCGGTGAGGTTGTTGACCACGAGGTCGCCGCGCAGACGCGACGACAGCCCGTAGGCGGTCGCGTTGCGCAGGAACGTCGGACTGAACGAGTCGTCGGCGAGGGGCAGGACGTCGCGCTCCGCCAGGACCTTCGACTCGCCGTACGGCGTGACGGGGTTGAACGACGCGTGCTCGTCGAGGAAGTCGTCACCGTGGCGGCCGTAGAGGCTGCACGACGACGAGAACACGAACCGCTCGACGCCCGCGGCCTTGGCCTGCTTGGCGACGTTGACCGTGCCCCGGTGGTTGATGTCGAAGGTGAGGTCGGCGTTGAGGTCGCCGAGCGGGTCGTTCGACAGGCCCGCGAGGTGCAGGACCGCGTCGAAGCCCTCGCACTGTTCGGCGGTGACGTCACGGATGTCGACCGCGATGGTGGGGATCTGCGGCGGAGGATCGCCGAACCCGCACTCGCTGAACAAGCCGCTGTCGAGGCCGACCACGTCGTGGCCCGCCTCCTGCAGGATCGGGACCAGGCGCACGCCGATGTATCCGTCGTGCCCGGTGACCAGGACGCGGCTCATGCCCTCACCAGACCTTCCAGGGGGCTTCCCCCGATTCCCAGAGCTTCTCGAGCAGCTTGCGGTCGCGGACGGTGTCCATGCACTGCCAGAAGCCCGAGTAGCTGTACGCCATGAGCTCGCCGTCCTTGGCGAGGTTCTCGAGCGGTGCGTGCTCCCACTGCGTGTCGTCGCCCTCGATGTAGTCGAAGATCTGGGGCTCGCACACGAAGAACGCGCCGTTGATCCAGCCCTCGCCGGTTTGCGGCTTCTCCGAGAACTCGCTGATGCGGTCGCCGTCGAGCTCGAGGTGGCCGAACCGTGCCGGCGGCCGTACCGCCGTGAGCGTGCAGAGCTTGCCGTGCGCCTTGTGGAACGCGAGCAGCTCGTCGAGGTCGAGGTCGGAGACGCCGTCACCCCACGTGAGGAAGAAGGTGCCGTCGTCGGCGAGGTACGGCTGGAGCCGCTTGATGCGGCCTCCGGTGTTGGTGGGGAGCCCGGTGTCGATGAGCTCCACCCGCCAGTTGTCGGTCTTCTCGCCGTGCCGGTCGATCGTGCCGGTGCGCATGTCGACGGTGAGGTTGGTCTCGAGGTTCAGGTACTCGACCATGTACCGCTTGATGACCTCGCCCTTGTACCCGAGCGCGATCACGAACTCGTCGTGGTTCCGGGCCGCGTACAGCTTCATGATGTGCCACAGGATGGGCTTGCCGCCCACGGTGACCATCGGCTTCGGCACGGCTTCGGTTTCCTCGGCGAGACGCGTGCCGAGGCCGCCAGCCAGGATTGCGACCTTCATGAGGCTCCTTGTCGGCCGCGAAGCGGGCTGGGTGTGGCGCTTCGTCCGGTCAGGCTAGACGGCGACGACGGTTGCGGACCACGAGACCCGCGCCCACCGCCGTCAGACCGGCACCGGCAAGCGTGAGACCGGCCACATCGCCACCGGTGAAGGGCAGCGCGCCCGACACGGGGGTGGAAGACGTGGCGACGGCCTTGACCACGACCGGCGGGTCGGTGTGCGCCGGCGCCACGGTGGTGACCGGGGGCGGCGGCGGGCCGACGTACGAGGTGCCGTCGGCGGCGAAGGCCGGTGCCGTCGACAGCAGCACGAGCATCGATGCCCCCGCTGCAGCAACAACCATTGAGCGAATCGGATTCATGAGGAGCCCTCCCAGGACCAAGTAGCGTCATGTTACTACCGTCCGTGGTGAAGTCCATTGATTCGCGCGCTCAGCGTGGTAAATGGGTCCAATGGACTACGGCCGTCTTGCCGTCGGTCCACGGGGCGGGGGCGGCGCCGGATTCAGGAGCGGTGGTGTCCCAGTTCAGCTCGGGGATGCGGGCGGAAGGTCGGATGGCGAGCTGTCTGACCTGCTGCGGAAGTATAAACGTCAGGGTGATCGAGCGGTGCGTCCCGCGCGGCAGCGTGAACCATCCGCCGATCTGCTGGGTGGGACCGTCGGGGCCGTCGACCACGATGTAGTCGGTGCCGTTCACCGCCACGGACGTCGCCGAGCCCGGAACGCTGAACGTGGCGATGCCCGCGTACACCCCCTCGCCGACGGGGCTCCCGAAGTTGGGTCCCTCCACGTAGCGGGGCAGACCGGTCGGGGTCTCGTTCGAGACGTCGAGCTGCACCTTCACCGCGGTCGTGCCGTTGGGCGCCGAGCCGAGGGTGAGCGTGCTCTTCACGTGCATGAACTGGTCGAGCTTGTTGGAGCCCCGGTTGACCAGCGCCACCAGGAGCGAGTCGCTCGAGAGCGTTCCCCCGATCCGCGCCGCGGTCCATCCCGCCTCCTGGGCGGGAACGCTCGACCAGGCCATCAGGTGGCGGCCGTCGGCCGCGCCCCGGAGCTCCCGGCTGAGCGTGGCGTAGTCCCAGTTGCCGTCGTTGAAGGCCTGGAGCGCGCCCTGGGCGACCTGTCCGAGCTTCTCCCGGCGGGCGCCCTGGTCTTCGCCGTACGGGGCGTTGTCGATGTACTGCTGGAGGAGCAGCTGCTGCTCGACGTTGCCGGCCGAGACGGTCTGGCCGTCGACCTGGATCGGGCCGGTGGCGCCGAGGAGGGCCTTCAGGGCGACCACGTCGACCGCGATCACCCCGTCGACGGGCTGGTTGCCCGCGGCGACCCACATGCGGGCGGCGAGCGGGGCGGTGACGTCGAAGCGGGGAGTGACCCCGAGGTTGCGCCATTCCTCGCTCGGCTGCAGGAAGCCCCAGTTGTGCCCGAGCTGGGTGAGATCGCCGGTGAGCGGCACCGCGTTGTCCGGCAGGATCATGTCGAGGGTCCGCCTGACGGTGCCGATCGTGATCTTGCCGTCGACGATGGTCATCTCGGCGCAGCTGAGGAACATCCCCTCGCCGGCGCGCATCTCCGCGTTGTTCCCCATGAGCACGAGGTAGTGGCCACCGTTGCCGAGGAGATCGGCCAGGCCACCGGTGAGCTTGTCGGTCCGGGTCAAGCCGTCGCGGAGCTCGCGCAGCTGCTTGGCGAACTTGGCCCGACCGCGCGCCAGCGGCCCGACCAGGCCCTTGGACGGCCCGAGATCCGCGCTGCGCAACCGGTCGAGCACCTTCTGGGTGGTGGCCTGGACCTTGCGCAGCATGACCACGCGTTCCGGCCCCTGGGCCTTCTTGTCCTTGAGCTCGGCTCGCACCTCGTGCAGCGCCTGGATGCCGGCTTCGAGGACGCGCGATCCGGTATCGCCGAGGGCCCGGGCGGAGCGGACCTGACGACCCACCACCGGCACGATGTCGAGCGGGGAGACGAACGGCGAGTCGAGCTCCTGGTGCGCGTGCTCGATGTCGGCCCGGGCCGACTCGATCTGACCGACACCCTTGCCGTTGAGCAGGTCCTCGGCGGTGAGGTGCTTGCGGGCCGCGTCGAGGGTGTCGAGGCCGCGCTGGGCCGAGGTCTTCGCGTGCCAGACCGTGAGGCCGGCGAATCCGGCCCACAGCACCACCAGCGCCAGCACCGCGAGGACGATCCACCGGGCCTTCGGACCGCGGCGCCGGCGGGGGGCGGCGGTCAGTTCGGCGGCGACCGGTTCGGCGGCGACCGGTTCGGCGGCGGTCGGTTCGGCGGTCGGTTCGGGCGGTGGCGTCACCGCCAAGGGATCGTCGCCCGGTGACACCGCCTAAAGGCCGAGCTCGGCAGCCACGGCAGCGGGCTCGGCGTCGACCGCGGCGCCCAGCTGCACCTCGCTGATCGCGCGTTCCGGGTCCTTGAGCCCGTGGCCGGTCACCGTGCATACGACGGTTTCGCCCGATTCGAGCAGACCGAGCTCCCGAGCCTGGAGGAGCCCGGCGACCGACGCGGCGGACGCGGGTTCGACGAACACCCCTTCGAGCGAGGTGAGCAGCCGGTACGCCTCGAGGATCTGGGCGTCGGTGACCGCGCCGATGTGGCCGCCGCTCGCGTCGCGCGCGTCGATCGCGCCGTCCCACGACGCGGGATTGCCGATGCGGATGGCGGTGGCGATGGTCTCCGGGTGGGTGACGACCTCGCCCGAGACCAGTGGCGCCGAGCCGGCGGCCTGCCAGCCGAGCATGCGCGGCGTGCGGGTGGTGCGGCCGTCGCGCAGGTACTCGTTGTAGCCGCGCCAGTAGGCCGTGATGTTGCCCGCGTTGCCGACGGGGATGCACTGGACGTGGGGCGCGTCGCCGAGGACGTCGCAGATCTCGAACGCGGCCGACATCTGACCCTCGATGCGGTAGGGGTTCACCGAGTTGACCACGGCCGCGTCGCCCGACTGGCCGAGGGTCCGCACGATGTTGAGCGCGTCGTCGAAGTTGCCCCGGATCTGCACGACGCGCGCGCCGTGGATCAGCGCCTGGGCGAGCTTGCCCAGCGCGATGTGTCCCTCGGGGATCAGCACCGCGGCGATCAGTCCCGCACGCGCGGCATACGCCGCGGCCGACGCCGACGTGTTCCCGGTCGACGCGCAGATGACCGCCTTCGAGCCGTCCTCCACCGCCTTGCTGATCGCCATCGTCATCCCGCGGTCCTTGAACGAACCGGTGGGATTGGCGCCCTCGATCTTGAGCAACACACGCGCGTCGACGCGTTCCGACAGACGGGGCGCTTCGAGCAGCGGGGTGTTGCCTTCGAGCAGCGTGACGACGGGCGTGGCGTCGGTGACGGTGAGGTATCGCGAGTACGCGCGGATGACGCCCGGCCAGCCGCCGGCACGGGTGGCCGTGCGTTCGGCCATCAGGCGCCGTCTCCGATCACGCGCAACACGGTGCCGATGCGCCGGACCGCTTCGAGCTCGCGCACCTGGTGCACGGTGCGACGGAGGTCGGCCTCCCGGGCCCGGTGCGTGACGAAGGTCAGGCGGGCGTCGTCGCCGAGGCCGCTCTGCTGCATCGAGCGGATCGACACGCGGTTCTCGCCGAACACGTTGGCGATCGTCGCGAGCACGCCGGGCTGATCGGCGGCCTCGACCATCACGTAGAACATGCTCTCGACCTCGTCGATCGGCATGATCGGCTTGCGCGCGAGCGTGCCGATGGTGGCGCCCCGGCTGCCACTGGCGAGGTTCTTCGCTGCGTCGATGAGGTCGCCGAGGACCGCCGACGCGGTGGGACCGCCGCCCGCGCCCCGACCGTAGAACATCAGCTCGCCGACCGCGTCGCCCTCGAGGAACAGTGCGTTGAACGAGTCGCGGACCGACGCGAGGGGGTGTTGCGTCGGCACCATCGCCGGGTGCACGCGCACCGCGATGCTGCCGTCGATCTCCTCCGCGATCGCGAGCAGCTTCACGACGTAGCCGAGCTGGCGGGCCGACTGCATGTCGTGCGCGGTGAGCTCGGAGATGCCCTCGCGGTAGACGTCGCCGGCTACCACGCGGGCGCCGAACGCGATGGACGCGATGATCGCGGTCTTGGCCGCGGCATCGAAGCCCTCGACGTCGGCGGTGGGGTCACGCTCCGCGTAGCCCAGGCTCTGCGCCTCGCCCAGCGCGTCGTGGAACGAGGAGCCGTCCTCGGACATCCGGGTCAGGATGAAGTTGGTGGTGCCGTTCACGATGCCGAGCACGCGGCGGATCCGCTCCCCCACCAGCGACTCGCGCAACGGGCGGATGAAGGGGATCCCACCCGCGACCGCGGCCTCGAACAGCAGGTCGACGCCCGCGAACTCCGCGGTCTCGAAGATCTCGCGGCCGACGTTCGCCAGCAGCTCCTTGTTGGCGGTCACGACGGGTTTGCCCGCCTTGAGCGCGTCCATGATCAGCTCGCGGGCCGGCTCGATGCCGCCGATGACCTCGACCACGACGTCGATGGTCGGGTCATCGACGACCTCGGCCGCGTCGTGGGTGAACACGCTCGCGGGGAGCGGGACGTCGCGCTCGCGGGAGAGGTTGCGGACCGCGACGCGCGCGATCTCGAGGTGCACACCCGTGCGGCCCTCGATCACGTCGGCCTGATCGATGATCAGGCGGACGAGCGCGCTGCCCACGTTCCCGCAGCCGAGGATCCCGATCCTCACCGTGTCGTCACCGTTCATGGCCCAAGTCTCCCATCCGGGTGCAGGTGCGCCCGGGATAACTCGCTCATGTGCCCACCGTGCGGGGCTGCTCGGAGTCTTCGTCCAGTCGGAGCAGGTCCTCGAGGCTTTCCCGTCGGACCACGACCCGGGCCTTGCCATCGGCGACGAACACGACCGCGGGACGGGTCACCTTGTTGTAGTTCGAAGCCATGGAGTAGCCGTAGGCGCCGGTGTTGGGCGTCACCAGGAGGTCGCCGACCGCCAGGTCGGCGGGCACCGCGGCGTCCCGCACCACGATGTCGCCCGACTCGCAGTGCTTGCCGACGACCGTCACGATCCGGTCGCGCTCCGCCGCGGCCCGGGTGGGCACGAAGGCCTCGTAGTGGGCGCCGTAGAGCGCGACCCGCAGGTTGTCGCTCATTCCGCCGTCGACCGAGACGTAGGTGCGGATGCCCTCGATCTCCTTGATCGTGCCGACGCGGTAGACGGTGAGGCCGGCGGGGCCGACGATCGAGCGGCCCGGCTCGACGAGCAGTCGCGCCTCGCCCTTCACGCCGGCATCCGCGCACGCCTTCCGCAGTGCCTCCTGCAGGTCCTGGGCGTACCGCGCGATCTCCGGCGGGTCGTCGGTGCTCTCGTAGCGGATGCCCAGGCCGCCGCCGATGTTGAGCTCGGCGATCTCGATCCCGGTGGCGGCCTCGACCTCGGCGGCGAGCATCGCGACGACGCGGGCCGCGGCTTCGTAGGCCCCGAGGACGAAGATCTGCGAGCCGATATGGCAGTGCAGTCCGGCGAGCTCGAGCCCGTCGGTGGCCGCCACGCGCTGCGCGGCGCGCAGCGCGTCGCCGTTGGCGACGTTGAAGCCGAACTTGGAGTCGTCGGCGCCGGTGGTGATGTAGACGTGCGTGTGGGCGTCGATGCCGGGCGTGACCCGGATCAGCACCCGTACGGCGTTCCCGGTGCCGCTGACGAGCTCGTCCAGCCGGTCGAGCTCGTCGTCGGAGTCGACGACGACGCGCCCGACACCGCGCTCGACCGCCAGCCGCAGCTCCTCGACGGACTTGTTGTTGCCGTGGAGCTCGAGTCGGGCCGCGGGGACCCCGGCGCGCAGCGCCACCTGCATCTCGCCCAACGTCGCGACGTCGAGCTGCAGGCCCTCCTCGTCGACGATCCGGGCCAGGGCGGTGCAGAGGAACGCCTTGGTCGCGTAGATCACCGAGCCGGCACCGAAAGCATCGAGGTACTCGCGGCAGCGGGCCCGGATCTCCGCCTCGTCGTAGACGAACAGCGGCGTCCCGAACTCCTCGGCCAGGTCCTCGATGGTGCAGCCGGCCACCGAGAACTGCCCATCAGGGGCGATCCGGGACGACTGCGGCAGAAGATCGGGGTCGACGGCTGAGGATGTCATGTGGTCGGGGCTCCCGGATGCCGATCAACACGGACGTGCCGGCCGTCGTCGCGACGTCGACGGGACCCGACCCCCACGCTCGCGCGAGGCGACCCCAGAATGTGCTGTGAGACGGCCCGGATCGAGGAGAGAAGCATCATCACGCTGCGTGGCAGAATGGCGGACAACGCGCGGACGAGACGGCCGCCGGGCGCGTGGCATTCTACACGCCCGACAGCCACCCGTCTGGGCTGGTCAACGCACGCATATGCGCACTCCGGGGCGCACAGCTATCCTGCACGGCCTGGGGCCAGCCGATCGGTTGGGGCAGGGCACAACGGCGGAGCGTGGCCATTGGCCACGGTGAGGGAGGAAACCGGTGACGCGACGTAGTGGGCTGGGCCGCGGATTGGAAGGCCTGCTGCCCACTTCGGCCAGCGTGGAGAACCCCGGTCCGCATTTCGAGGGCGCACCCGCGCAGGATCTCGGCTCGATGGCCGGGTTCGCCGCCGAGCTCATCCAGGAGCTGGCGACCAACCAGTCGGGCCTCGGCGTCATCTACAAGGCGCTCGACGGCCTCGTGGAGCGCTTCGGGCTCCGGGACGCCGCCCTCATCCTCGAGGAGCCGGGCCTCGGACGCCAGGTCTTCAGCGCCGGGCGTCGCCCGCTCGACGAGGACGAGGAGGAGGGTCTGCTCGCGGCGGAGCCCGGCCTCTACACCGATCCGCTCGTCGAGGACGGCCGCTTCGACGCCGAGATGCTCACCAGCCTGTGCGTGGTCGCCCTCCGCCAGGACCTGCTCCGGTACGACGCGTGGCACGACCCGCTCACCGGGCTCTACGACCGGCGCAGCTTCGACCGCCTGCTCGAGATGGCCGTGGCGCGCAGCATCCGTTACAGCTGGCCGTTCACCCTGGTCATCCTCGACCTCGACGACTTCAAGGCGCTCAACGACCGCGACGGACACGCGTCCGGTGACGTCGCGCTCCGCTCGCTCGGCGACCGCTTCCGCCACGTGCTGCGTTTCGGCGACAACGCGGCCCGCATCGGTGGCGACGAGTTCGCGCTGATCCTGCCGAGCACCGAGCCCGACGACGTGCCTGCGCTGCTCGAACGGGTCGCCGCCGCGACCGAGACCGAACCCGCCGCGCAGCCGTTCTCGTACGGCATGGCCCTCTGCCCGACCGAGGCCGACGACTTCGACACGCTGTTCCGCCTCGCCGACGAGCGCCTCTACGAGGCGAAGGCGAGCCGGCAGTGACCACGACCTCCACCCCGCACGCGATGAACCAGGAGAGCCCCGAATGCCGACCGCGACGGGCACGAGCATGAACCTCGACGACCTCGAGCTCGAGCTGCGCAAGCTTCCGGGCGTGCGCGCGACCGGCTTCACCGAACGCGACGACGTGTTGTTCGTGCAGGTGCACATGGGCAGCAGCCCGGTCGACAGCGCGGTCCCCTTCCAGGCGACGCGCATCGCCTACCGGCACTCCGACCGGCCCGTCGCGGTCGAGCTCGTCCGCTGGAAGCGCCCCCAGCTCGCGCCGGACGCGCCGTCGTCGTCCGCCGAGGCCCCCACCACCGGCCCGTCTCCGGCTCCTCGCGCTCCGGCACCCGTCGGCTTCCGGGCCACGGCCCCCACCACCGGTGCGGGCGGCCCCGAGCTCGACGACGCCGACGAGAGCCCCGCGCCCGGCGAGAGCGCGGCGGTCGACGCGACCGGAACGGCCGACACACCGAACGAGAGCGACACGAGCGACGACGGGCCGGCAGACGCCGACCCGTCGGTCTCGGACCACGTGACGATCCTCGTCGAGCGCCGGGTCCGGCTGCTCGCGGTGCTCACGTTCCCCGACACCGACGAGCTCGAGGTGCACCTGACCCTCGAGGGCCGCCGCACCATCGGGCGCGCCGCTGCGAGCCGCGGGCTGCTGGGCGCGGTCGAGGCCACCACCGACGCCGTGCGCGCGTTCGTGCCCGAGCTGAGCTTCGTCCCGAGCTGGGCCCGCACCCTCGAAGCCACCCCGGGCCAGCCGTTCCTCGTGGCGGTCGGCCTCATCGGCGACGAGGAGAGCGAGGCCCGCCACGGCCTCGCCGGCGGCAACAGCCCGATCGAGGCGGCGGCGCGGGCGACGCTTCACGCGCTCAACCGCACCCTCTCCACCGACCTGCAGCCCGGCTCCTGAGCCGCGCTTCCTGATCGTCGCTCCACCCGCCGCCGACGGGCGCGGGGAAGCTCAGCCCGCGCTCGCCCACCGTGCAATGCTCGGCCGATGGAAACCATCTCGGTCATCACGGGTGGCGCAGGCGGCATGGGACGCGCGTGCGCCGAGGCGCTCGCCGACCGCGGGCCGGTCGTCATCACCGACGTCGGCGCGGAGCGGGTGCAGGAAGCTGCTCGGGAGCTCACCGATCAGGGCGCGACGGTGATCCCGTTCGTCTGCGACGTGTCCGATCGCGACTCGGTGCGGGCGCTCGCGGACGAGGTGGCGCGCCGCGGTCGACTCGGCGCGTTGGTCCACACCGCCGGGCTGTCGCCCACCATGGCCTCGGCCGAACGCGTGATCGAGGTCGACCTCGTCGGCACGGCCTACGTGCTCGACTCGATGTTGCCCCTTGCCGACGACGGCACCGCCGCGGTGTGCATCGCGTCGCAGGCCGGGCACTTCGTTCCCGCCTTCGACGCCGGCCTCGGCGCGCTCCCGGAGAGTTTGCTGAGCGGCGACGTCATCGAACGCATCCGCGCGGGCGCGCCCGACCTCCTCGACAACTCCGGGATCGCGTACGGCTGGGCGAAGCAGACGGTCATGGATCTCGTGATCGCGGTCGCACCCGCCTGGGGCGCGCGCGGCGCACGCATCGTCTCCCTGTCGCCGGGGATCATCACCACCCCGATGGGTGAGCAGGAGCTCGCGCAGCAGCCGTTCATGCAGTCGATCATCGAGATGACGCCGCTGCAGAGGACGGGCGAGCCGTCGGAGATCGCGTCGGTGGTCGCGTTCCTCACGTCGCCGGCCGCGTCGTTCATCACGGGCAGCGACATCATCGTCGACGGCGGCAGCACGCGCGCGGTCCAGAACGCGACCGCTGGCGGCGCGTGATCGCGCAGCCCGACTGACGGCTAGAGCGCGGCGAGGTCGAAGCCGAAGACCTTGGCCGCGTTGTCGCCGACGATGGCGCGCATCTCGTCGTCGGGCACGTCCTTGAACTGCTCGGCGACGACGTCCTGCGACTGCGGCCACGTGCCCTCGGGGTGCGGGTAGTCGTTGCCCCACATCAATGTCTCGATGCCCGTGATATAGCGGTTATTGATGGCGACCGGGTCGTTCATGAACGTGGCGTTGCACTGCCGACGGATGAGCTCGCTCGGGAGCATCGAGAGCTTCGGCCGGGCCCACATGTTGTGGTCCTGGTAGATCGCGTCGGCCTGGGTCATCACCCAGCCGAGCCAGGCTGCACCGGTCTCCACCGTCACGATCCGCAGTCCGGGGAAGCGGTCGAGCGCGCCACCGGCGGCCAGCGACAGCATCACGCGCGGTCCATCGAGCTGGG
>JAODBH010000187.1 GCA_025463865.1 Actinomycetes bacterium
CGCCGATTGAGCACTGCGTGTGCTCAATCGGCGCCTTTCAGGATGTGCCGCTTCGGGTTGCCGTCAGGCGACGGCGGGGGTCAACTCGGCTTCACGGTCTCCGACGGTGGAAGGGTCGGCGCTCGCCGCGATGGCCGTGGGCTTGAAGCCTTTGACGACGAGCCAGACGCCGAGGGAGAGCTCCCATGCGGCGATGGGGAAGCCGGCCGCGGCCCCCATCGCTGACAGCTGGTCGTACCCGCCGAACAGCGTTGCGACGCCCGAGGCAGCGAGGAGGGGGGCTCCGATGAGCCCGAGCATCGGGATGACGCGGGGCACGAGTCGGGACCGGTAGAGAACGGTGCCGAGGCAGAGGGCGCTGACGGCCGGCATGAAGCCGGGGCCGAGCAGGAACGTCCAGTCGTGGAGAGCGACGAGGGATCGTCCCGCGGTGACGAGTGAGTTGGCGTCGGCCGCAGACCCGCCGGCCGAGTCGTGCTGCAGCGTCACGATGGAGAGGACGCTGATGACGCCCACGCCGATCATGGCGGCTTCGAACACGCGAGCCGCGATGAAGCCGAGGGCGAGTGCCTCGCTGTAGCGCTTGACGACCCGGAACAGGACCACGGCGGTGCCGATGCCGGCGAGGGCGCAGATGAGCTCGAGCAGCGCGCTGACGCGCACGCCGGTACCACTGGCGTTGCCGAGGATGTAGCGGTGATCGTGCAGGATGTCGTGATAGAGCGGCAGTGCCGGTAGCGAGCCGGCGAAGGTGATCAGATAGAGCACGCCGGCGACGAGCGCCGTCTTCCGATCGCGATCCATGGGTGTTCTCGGTCGCACGTTCCGGACGGTGGTCGACATGTCGGTCTCCTTGGTTGGTGTGGTCAGCTCGGGTCGGGTGTGGGCGCGTCGGATTGGTCAGGTGCGATCTGCATGACGGAGAGAAGGGGCAGGCCCAGGTCGGCCAACTTGCGCAGCAGTCCGTGCAGCGCCGCTTGGTCGACCACGTCGCCTCGTAAGAGGGTCGTGCCGTCGCTCTCGTTGATCACGCTGAGGCCGTCGAACCAGGCGGTCCAACGGGCGTGAAGCCGACCGTGGAGTCGGATCTCGTAGCGCAGGCTGGTGTCGCTGTGGCTCGCTCCTTCGCTCACCCCTGGACCGTACGGACGGACCTGGTGAGCGCGCATCACCACATGTGGTGATTGCCGTGGTGATTGTTCCCTCGCGGCGTCAGGGAGCCGGCGTTCGTCAGCCGCGGTTGCGGTGTGCGAGCAGTTGCAGCGCTTCGGCTTGCGTCACAGCCGCGCGACGGCTGGTCACGCCGAGCTTGGCGTAGATGTTCTTGGTGTGGGTGCGCATCGTGTTCAGCGACACCATGAGCTCGCGGGCGATCTCGGGCCCCGTGAGGTCGCTCCCAAGCAGCCGGAGCACGTCCAACTCCCGGTTGCTCAGCGGATCGACGAGAGGCTGCGTGCCCGGACGGTGCGGCGCGTCATCGGTCGTCCCTTGCAGCAGTCGATCGATGTACGCAGCCGACGTGCCGCGCTCGGCGAGAGCTCCCAACAACGTCTGCATCCACGGACTCTCGTCCAGGAAGAGCCGCACATAGCCCTCGGGCTCAGCCAGGATGAGCGCGCGGTCCAGGTGAGCGACCGCTGCGGGTCGGTCGCCGCGAGCATCCTCGGCGAGCGCGAGCAGGACCAGGATCTGCAGGACGGCTCCGATCCGGCCGCCGGCTTCCGCCGCCCCCAACAACCGCTCCAACAGCCGAACGGTCTCGTCAACGGCGCGGTCGGAGGGCTCGGTCCGGGACCGCGCCAACAGCACCCTCGCCAACGTGATGTGCTCGAACTCGCTCAGGTAGTCGAGATCGTCGTCGGTGGAGAGACCCCGCTCACGCACCCACGCCATGGCGTCACCGACGTTCCCGTGGGTGGCGAGCAGCCCGGCCCGCACCGCGGGGATCGGGCGCACGCTCGGTGAGAAGTCGGTCGTGTAGACCCGTTCGGCCTCGTCGAGCAGAGCGACCGCTGCAGCCACGTCACCTTCGGACTGACGTAGGCGAGCCATCGCGAGCCGTGACCGATAGGGATGTTGGGGCAGGCCGTTGTGCTCGCCGAGCTCGCTGCTCCGCCGCAGGTGCTCCATCGCCGCGTCTTCGTTGCCCCGCTCGTGGTGGACCTCGCTCAACCCGACATGCATGTCTGCCGTGCCCCGGAGTGGCACACCGCCTGTTCCTGTGCCTGTACCGAGCTCGAGCGCCTCGGTGTAGATCCGCAGCGCGTCGCCGAGCCGGCCTTGCGCGATCCGAAGGTCGGCCAGCGTGATCGAGCAGCCGAGGATGTCGGCGATGTGCCCAGCTCGGCGCAGCCCGGTGACGCATTGCGAGTAGCCGTCGAATGCGGCGTCGAGGTCGCCGCGCGCCCATGCTGCGAGACCGACCAGCGCCGCCGCCGCGGCGCGCTCGAGGTGATCGTCCTCCGGGGCGATGTCGAGCACCCGCCGCCCGTGCGTCTCGGTGCCGTCCAGGTCGCCTCGGCTCAGCGCCAGGGCGGCGCGGTACATCTCGATCGCGGCCGGCAAGGAGCGGAGCTGCGTCTCGTCCACGATGACGGCGTCGGGACCCGTTCGCCCGGCTCCGGCTGCCGCAGACCTCAGGAGCCGCTCGGCGTCGTCGAGCCGTTCCTGTGCGCCTTCGAAGTCGCCGATGGCTGCCAACGCTCCGACCAGGCCCACGAGCAGCGCCGGCCGCACGCGCACCACGTCGTCCGGCAGCCGCTGCAACCAGGTCCGGCCCGTCGTCTCCTGCCTGTCCTGGCTCCACGCGGGAAGTGCCGCCTCCACGAGGTCCGCGGCGCGGGAGAAGTCACCGGCGGCCAGGGCGTGACGGATGCCTTCGGTCGGCTCACCGTGCAGCTCGTACCAGCGGCTCGCCCGACCGTTCAACCCCGCAACGGCGTCTCGCTGTTCGTCGAGGAGGTGCGCCTTGAGGACGTCGGCGAAGAGGTGGTGGTAGCGGTACCAGTGGCGACGGTCGTCGAGCGGTACGAGGAACATGTTCGCCCGCTCCAGCCGTTCGAGCGTCGCCTTGCCACTGTCCTGGCCGGTGACCGCGTCGCACAACGACCCGTTCATCCGATCAAGGATCGACGTCTGCAGCAAGAACCGGCGAACATCTTCCGTTTGCCGGTCGAGGACCTCCTCGACGAGGTAGTCCACGATGTAGCGGTCGTCGCCGGCGAACTCCGCGATGAACGACGACGTGTCGTCGCGCCCCTGCATCGACAATGTCGCGAGCTGGAGCGCGGCGACCCAGCCCTCGGTCCGCTCCGCCAAGGAGGCGATGTCGGCTGCCGAAAGCGTCGCTCCGGCGCTGCGCTCGAGGTACGCCTCCGTCTCGCCGGCGGTGAACCGAAGATCGGCGGCACGGATCTCGGTCATGCGACCGTCGACGCGTAGCCTTCCGAGGGGCAACGGCGGATCAGCTCGGGTCGCGATGACGAGGTGGATCGGTGCCGGGAGTCGATCGAGTAGGTACGCGACGCTCTCGTGCACGTCGGGCGCTTCGATCACGTGATAGTCGTCGAGGACGAGCACGACGTCGTCGGAAACCGTGGTCAGCTCATTGAGCAGCGTGGCGATCACCGCGTCGAGCGGTGCCTGCGAGGACTGCAAGAGCGACAAGGTGGCCGCGCCGAACGCGTTGCCCGCAGCGGTTCTCAGCGCGGCCACCACGTAGGTCCAGAACGAGACCGAATCGTTGTCACGCGGGTCGAGTGAGAGCCACGCCCGTGACAGCCCGGCGGGAAGCGAGTCCAGCCATTCCGTGAGCACGGTCGTCTTGCCGAACCCGGCCGGCGCCGAGACGAGGGTGAGCGTCGACGGAGCATCGCCACCCATCCGCTCACTCAGTCTCGGCCGCGCGACGCGGGCTGCCGGCCGCCTGGGGATGTGGAGCTTCGTCTCGAGTAGTGGGCCCATCGTGACCGTGGCCCCTCAAGAGCCCGTTGCAACGCCTCGCCGGAGGTGCTGAGTCCTATCGTGCCAGCAATCGAATCGCGGCAGTGGGTGCGGGCCGCCGATTGCAAGCAACCCACGAGCCTGAGCGCAAACCCCAGGTACCTCAGTTCCTGTGTAGTTTCCAGGTTGTACGCGAGGTGTCAAACACGACGGAGCTGTAGGGGGGTCCGACTGTGCCTGGACGAGGATTGCGCGGGGCGTCATGGCGCGCCGCGATGCTGGCGCTCGGTTTGGCCGTGTTCGTCGTCGCGTCGGAGGCTCCGGCGAACGGGGCGAAGAACGATGCCGCGCTGGAGGCGAGCTACCAGCGTTACCTCACCGCCATCCGGACCGCCCGGAACACGATCCAGTCCTCGCCACTCATTCGGGACGCAGCCGACCGGGCGCAAGGAGACAGCTTCCTCAAAGGCATCGTCGACTACTCGCTCGCCGCCGCGCTGGACCTGACGCCGGACCATCCTCTGTTGGAGGCGTTGCCGAGGCCCAACGAGCGCGAGGGCTTCAACAACCCGGACAATCTGTATTACGTCGCTCGGGTTTCCGATCAGGGCTCCTACCGGATCACGGGAACGCGCGGGACGTCGACCGGCTTCCTCGTCCAGGCGTTCTCGCATGGGCTCCCTGGATACGGGACGGCTGCGGGAGCGACGACGGCGTCGGTTGCGGACACCGACCTGCATCCCGCGGCGGACGGGTCCTTCTCGATCACGTTGAGCGCGCAACGCCCGGCGAAGGGCGACTGGATGCAACTCGCACCCGGAACCGACAACCTCCTGGTCCGGTTCTCGTTCCTGGACTGGCAGCAGGAGAAGCGCGGGTCGATCAAGATCACGAGAATCGGCGGATCGCCGTCGAACCGGGCCGCCATGACACCGGTTGTTGCGGCGGCGATGCTCGACGACGCTGCCCAAGGGATCCAACTCCAAGCCCAGTTCTACCGGGACCAGGGCGTTGCACTGTCCTCACTCGGCGCCAACAAGTTGATCGGGCCCCGCCAGGCCCAGGGCCAACAAGGCACCAACGTGCAGCAGTGGAACCTGACCGGCAACTACGACCTCGCTGCGGATCAGGCGCTCCTCGTCACGATTAAAGACGCGCCCCAAGCCAAGTACTCGGGCTTCATGGCCGCGACACCGTTTCTCGACACGTTGGAGTTCGTGCACCACCAGGTGAGCCTCAACCACGATCAGGTGCACGTCGACAGCGACGGCAACATCCGTTACGTGCTCAGCGCGCAGGATCCCGGTGTCCCCAACTGGATCGACACCACCGGCCAACTCCACGGCACGATCTTCGGCCGATGGCAAGAGGTCCCCGGCGTCCTCGGCCCCGAATACGCGCCGACGCTGACGGTGCTCCCACTCTCCGGCGTGCGAGCGGCGCTGCCGCCCGACACTCCCACGGTCACCCGCGCCCAACGAGCAGCCCAACTCGCCCAACGGCAACGACTGCTCCAGGCACGATTCACCGGTGCCGATCCCAAACGCTCCGAGTTGCTCCGCCGGTTCACCAAGATGCAGGCGCTCGTCGGCCACAAGATCGCCGGGCAGTCCCTCTTCGACACTGGGTTGCGTGGGTGAAGTCTGCGGCGCGCAGGTCATCGCCGAGCCGGACATGATGCTCGGCGGTATGAAGGGCGGTCCAATGTTCTCGCCGCGCACGCGCGAGGAGCTCATCGCCGCTTGCGCGATCCACGGCCATCCGCCATTGAGCAACAAGACGATGCGATGGGTGGCGAGAACGGCTGTCTAGATGAGCGGACAGCGACTTCGCCGTTATTCGCCAGGTGCCCCCGCGTCGTCCTGGCATCATCCCGGAGATGACCGCATCCTTGTCTCCGAAGCTCGCCGAAGCCCATGACGCGAACTACGTCGAGTTCTCGACGAGCTACGCGCGGCGACCGGGCTCGGAGTTGACGCGCAGCCGGTCGTTCGATCGCGCCGTCATCGACTTGCCGGCTCTTCCGTATAACGGCGTCTTCCGCTCCAACCTCGGCCCCAACGACGTAGCTCGAGTCGCGGCTGAGACGGTTGAGCTCGCTCGAGCGCGTCGCGTTCCCATCGGTTGGCGTGTGACCCCGACCACCCCACCAGAGACCACCCCGGCGCTCGAGAAGGCCGGCTGGCACGTCGACCACCTGATGCCGGTGATGGCGAAGGACCTCGACATCGCGGCGCCGGCGACATTGCGTGCCGGCATCACCGTCGAAGAGATCACTGCGGCCGCACTTGCCGAGTGGTCGAGGGTCGTGGCCGTATCCTTTGGCTGTCCGGAGGAGTACGTCGAGGGTCCAGCGTCCTACGACCGCGACGTCGGCCTTCCCGGCGAGACATCCATGCGCCGGTTCCTGCTTCGGGTGGACGGCGAACCGTCAGCGGCGTCCGCGCTCCTGCCCGGGCAAGACGATGGATACCTCGCGGGCATCTATTGCGTCGCGACCCTTGCACGTGCGCGCGGTCAAGGGCTCGGCAGCATCGTCACCAGAGCGGCGATAGACGCGGCGCAAGCTGCTGGGTCTCGTCTCGTGGTCTTGCAGGCGAGCGAGATGGGCCGCCCGGTATATGAACGCCTCGGCTTCGATACCGTTGGCTCGATCACCGTGTTCATCCCGTAAGTGGACGGATCGCGGTGGTGGTCCAGGCGGCGCGCGCACGCTGAGACCACACCCCTTTGCTCACTTACTCGTCACCATGGATCGGAGCGTCGGACCCGGCGACCTTGCCGGCTGAGAGATTCGGCACACGAGCCGGTCCTCCGGCGTTTCCGACGATCTCCGTAGCAACCACCGACCTCTCGCTGCAAGCGCGGCCTGGGCGCGCAGCCCTACGGGTCGTGCATTGCAGATCGCGCTCACAAATCTGGCCGTTCATGTCACCCGAACCCAGACCTCGTGCGAGTTACGGTCGTGCACGAGGGGGATTCTGCGGTGACGACGCCAGGCGAAGACTTCGATGTCTTCTTCCGCAAGGAATCCCGCTCGGTTCTCGGCTTGGCCTTGGTCCTATGCGGGAGCCGGGAGACGGCGGAGGACCTGACCCAGGACGCCTTCGCGGCCGCCCATCGAAACTGGGCGAAGGTGGGTGGCTACGACGATCCGGGTGCCTGGGTCAGGCGGGCGGTCGCCAATCGAGCGGTCTCCGTCCGTCGTCGGCTCGGTGTTGAAGCCCGCGCGCTCTTTCGGCTGAGCGGCC
Organism: Actinomycetes bacterium; assembly: GCA_025463865.1. GTDB lineage: Bacteria > Actinomycetota > Acidimicrobiia > IMCC26256 > Chersky-534 > Chersky-534. The sequence goes on from JAODBH010000187.1 coordinate 7,194, forward strand.
GTCGACCCGAGGACGAGATTCTCCGACCTGAGGACGCCGACCTCTGGCGGGCCGTGCGCGAGCTGCCGCGCCGTCAGGCCCAAGTGATCGCGCTGGTCTTCCTCGAAGACCTCGACATTCGGGAGGCGGCCTCAATTCTCGGCTGCAGTGAGAGCACCGCGAAGACGCACGTCCGGCGGGCCCGCGCTGCGCTCGCCGTGAAGCTGGGCACGGATGGGAAGGAAGACTCATGATGGATGTCGACGAGCGGCTCCGGAAGTCGGCCCAGGCTGTGCGCACCCGCCTTGCCCAGGAGCCCGCCCTCGAGCTGCGCGCCTCGCCTCGGACACATCGCCGGCCCCTGTACGCGATCGCCGCGGTCATCGTCGTACTGCTCGGTGTTGCCGGTGTGCTCGTGTTCCGCAATGACGACGGCGGACGGAGAGTCGCGACGGGGGAGCCGAGCACCACCACGGCGGCGATTGTCAACGCAGACTCGTACGGCGATCCGGCCGACGTCTGTACGGCCAAGAACCAGAATCCGCCGCTTCCGGGTCGCGCCCCGCTCGGAGATCTCACCGGCGGGGTCACAGTCAAGGGTCCGGCGGGGAACGGCTTGTGTGTCGGTCTTCTGCAGTCCTCGAAGTACACGCAATACATGGGGCTCGCGACGGACGGGATCGTGAGCGGAAGCGACCGGGTCGGGGTCTGTACCGTGCGCAATGCGGCCCGCAACGGCGGCGGTCTCAGCTTCGGCAGCTCGGGGCAGGGCACAATCGACTCGGTGCTCGGCTCGACCGGTCCCGACGTGAAGGTGGTCATCCTCACGACGGACTCAGGTACCCGGATCACCGCGGCGACGTTCGAGGTGCCCGCGTTTCCGGGCGTGCGTTGGTACGCGCTGCGGAACGTCGCCGGTACCAGGGTGATCTTGTCGCAGCAGCTCGACGCCGCGGGCCACGAGGTGAAGGCCGCGACCGACACGACAACGTGCCCGGGCATCGGTAGGCCGACCACCGCTCCCGACACGAAGTACTCGGTCACCGTGGAGGGTGCGGACCTGCCGCAATTCCCGGACCGCGGTCCCGACCCGGCGATCGGCAAACAGGTGCCGACGGTCAGCGGGGTGAACGGCAGCGGCGCGAGCTCGACAACGAAGTCGGACGGCAAGGCAACGGTGATCGGAGTCTTCACGACGTTCGATCCCCGAGGTGATCAAGAGGTCAAGGACCTCGTGGCGCTCCGGCAATCGGGTGCCTGGCCGGCCGACGTCAACCTCGCGGCGTTGATCACCGCGTCGGATGTCGCGACCGACGACGACGCGCCAGCGCAGTGGTTGACCCGGCGGGGTTGGGACGCGCCGTTCGTGATGGACGACGTGCAGACCGAATCCGGCGCCGGCTCCGGCAAGCGCGCTTTCGGGCCCAACGGGTACCCACTACTGATATGGGTCGACGCGAGCGGCAAGGTCGTCCAACGGACGGAGGGCGCGATCGATACGGCGCAGCTGCAGTCGATGCTCACGCAGCTTTCGCAGGGCCAGTCCCCGGTGAACCCGACAACCACGACGGCAGCCGGCCCGCACTAAAGACTCGGCCGTCGTGTATCCCTCTTGGCTCGGCCGCGCGAGTAACTGGTCGTGGACCGGGATGAAGTGCCGATACTCGCTTCGAGAGGTTCCGAGTTCGCCGTGTTCTTCCTTTCACCACTATCGCTCCGTGGTTGATCCCCGCTTGTCGACGACCTGGGTTCAGCTCGCCGCATCGATCGTGACCGTTAGGTCATGCCGGGCATCGGATGATGGGACGGACGTATCGACGGGGTGGGACAGTCAAGGCAGCGGCCGACGGGCATGGTTACGATCCGACCTCATGACGGACGATCTTCCCGCTTGGCATCCCGACCCCGCCGGTCGCCACGAGTACCGGTACTGGGACGGCACCGATTGGACCGACCATGTCTCCGACGGCGGCGAGCGTGGGACTGATCCAGTCGCCGCGATCGATGACGGAGACGACGACGACGGTGAAGAGCTGCCCGTCGTACCCGGGAAGCTCTTCGCTAAGGGCCGGACTGGAACGCTCGAGGTCGACGACACATTCGTAACGATTCGACGCAAAGGCGGTTTCGCCAAGGTCTCCTACGGATGGACCCGGGGCGAGAAACGGATTCCGATCGCTTCGATCACGGCTGTTCAGTTCAAGCGTTCAGGGGTCAGCGTCGGTTACATCCAGTTCACGATCGCCGGAGGCAACGAGAGCACGCGAGGCGTCCGCTCCGCCGTGAAGGACGAGAACTCGGTTGCGTTCGTTAAACGTCGGCAGGGTGAGTTCGAACGGATCCGCGATCACATCGAGGGCATCCTCGTCGCACGGCACGCACCCCAGGCCCACGCGCCGACGGTCATCCAGTCAGCCTCGGCTCCGACGCTGGCCGAGCAACTACGTGATCTCGCTGGCCTCCGCGACGATGGCATCCTGACCGCCGACGAGTTCGAGGCGCAGAAGGCCCGGCTACTTCAGGGCTGAAATCCCCTCCGCTGCTAACGAGATTGCTCACGGACCGTCCATAACGGGCCCGGCCTCGTCAGCATCAAGGGTCGGCGCTCTAGCGAAGCTCGCGGGACGCTAGGCGCGCAGAGTGGCGCGCTGCTGAGTCCCTCTGCAGTCCCTCGGAGTCCCTCAAAAGTCCCCGATACGTCAAGAACCAATGGGAGACGACGAAAGTCGTTGAGAAGCTAGAACCGCAGGTCGCAGGTACCGGCAACAACAGATTCGTTGCCCGGCAGCGGGTGGTGGTGACGAGCCGGCCGGTACGCCGGATTCTGTCCCGGGACCGGAGTCCCGGTGGCGGCCATCCATCTCGGCGTGCCGTTGCCGACACGCTCCAGCGGTCTACCCGGGAGCATCGAGCG
>JAODBH010000256.1 GCA_025463865.1 Actinomycetes bacterium
GCCGTCGGCCACCGAGTCCACGGCCCGCGTCATCGGCACCGCGGTCGGCAAGACCGCTCGTGGCTGGCCCGGCGCGGCCGGACGCGCGATCGGGCGGGCCCGGGCCGCCCGCCGAAGAAAGAACGACCGCTGACCGAACACGCGGTTGCGGCGAACCGGCGGCTCCGGCGGTGACGACGGCCTCGCGTGCGAGATGTGCCACGTCTCGAGGCCGCGGGCCACGACAGTTTTCCTGCGTCTGCGGGCGGGTACGCGTGACGGACCGACAACTTCCGGCGACGACGAGGTCCCACCGATGACCGACGACACCGACCCCGCGAGGTCGCCCGATCCCGCGGCCGACGAGCAGGACGATCCGTCGCTGCGACAGCGGCTGCACTCCGCCACCGGAGACCGGGACGCGGAGGCAACGGCGCTGGCGGACCGTGCCGGTGACGTCGACGAGGCCGCCGCCCAAGCGGCCGTGCGCAAGGCCCACGGCGACCTCGGCCCCGGCCAGCCCGGTCCCGAGAGCGATCTCGCGACCCCCGCCGATGCGGAGGCCGCGAAGAAGGACTGACCGGGCGTTGCGAGCGCTCAGTCCTCCGCGAGCAGTCGGTAGAGCTGCTTGCGGGCGTCGGTGACGATCGCCACCGCCTGCTCGACCTGCTGCTCGTTCCCGGCCACTCCCACCTGGCGGGCCGCGGCGGCGAGCTGCATCAGCGCGCCCCGGAGACCTCCACCGCGCTCGGCGTCGGCCCACGGCGGTCCGCCGGCCTCTTCGAGCTTCTGCTGGGCCTCGGCCCGGCCGGCCTCGGTGATCGAGTACACCCGCTTGCCGTCACGCTCCGAGGACTGGGCGAGGCCGGTGTCCTCGAGCATCTGGAGCGTGGGGTACACGGACCCCGGGCTGGGACGCCAAGCCCCGCCGGTCTTGGCCTCGAGGGCCTGGATGATCTCGTAGCCGTGGCCGTCCTGCTCGCTGAGCACCACCAGCACCGCGGTGCGGATGTCGCCGCGCCGCATCCGGTGGCCTCCCCGGCCGCCGCGTCCGCCGCCGGGTCCCCGCCCGAATCCGCGCCCACCGCCCCGACCACCGGAGAAGTGACCGGCGTGCCCGTCGTGGCCTTCGTGACCGTGCCGGGCCTCGTGGCCCTCGGGCCCCGACCGCCAACCGCTGTCGCCGCGGGTGCGGCGACCGTCTGCTCGTTCGTTCTTCATGGACACTCCTGTCTGTTCGTACCTTTCACGTGCCGTCACGATATATCGTTAAGTATCGAGCGTCAACCCCGCGGCCCGCTCGGTGGTGGTGCCGGTCGGGTCAGGCCGCGTCGGCTGGAACCGGTCGGGACACCGGGACCGTCGCCTCACGGCTCCCGCGGGCGGCCCGGACCCGACCCGCGCCGTATGCCAGCAGGTACATCGCGGTGGCGGCCGCCATGATCGCGAAGCTCGGCGGGATGTCGCCATCGACGTAGCTCACGAGGACCCCGACCCACAGCGCGAGCACGGCCAAGCCCGCGGCCAGGCCGAGCCCGACCCACGGGCGGCTCGTGAGGCGCTGGGCGGCGCCCGCGGGCGCGGCAACGAGGCCGACGAGCAGCAGGGCACCCACCGCCTGGGTGGCCTCTCCCGCGCATACGCCGACGAGCCCGAGGAACACGATGCCGAGCACCCGCACCGGCACCCCGCGCGCGGTCGCGACGGCCTCGTCGATGCTCGCGAAGAGCAACGGCCGCGCGATGGCGAGGACCGCGACGCACAACACCCCGCCGATCACCGCGGCGAGCGTCGCCTCCCCCGAGCTCAAACCGAAGATCGAGCCGAAGAGCACGTTGACGTTCGCGGCGCCGTTCCCGGTGCTCGACGACGTCGTGTAGATGCTGAGGAACAACACGCCGAGGCCCAGGATCCAGGTGAACACCGTGCCGATCACCACGTCGTCCGCGCGCCCACCACGGCCGAGCACACCGAGCCCGAGGCCCACGAGGATCGTGGCCGCGAAGAGCCCGACGCGGGCGTCGATTCCGAACGCCAACGCGCCGAGCGCGCCGGCGAAGGCGACGTGGCTCAACGCGTCGCCGCTGAACACCTGGCTGCGCAGGACGACGAAGTAGCCGACGAGCCCACTGGCCGCGGCGATCGCGGTGCCGGCCAGCAGCGCGTTGCGCACGAACGGATGCGCGAAGAGGTCGGCGATCCCCGAGCCGGTGGCCAGCAACGACCCGACGTGCAGCCCGGGGTTCACGGTCCCACCACCGTCGGCGAGGGCCGACGGGCGGCGAGCGCCGCACGCGTCGCGCGGCTCGCGATCTCGGCCCCGAGGAAGATCGCGAACGCCACGGTCGTCGTCCAGAAGCCGACGGGATAGTCGGCGTAGTAGCTGAGGCCCAGACCGAGCCAGGTGATCACGAGTCCGAGGCCGATCGCGCCCACGAATCCCACGACCGGCCGCGAGGTGATCCGTTGGGCCGCGGCCGCGGGGACGACGAGCAACGCGAACACGAGCAACGACCCGGTGATCTGGCTCGCCTCGGCCACGGCCACGCCGAGCACGACGAGGAACACCACGGACAGGACCCGTACCGGGATCCCGCGCGCCGATGCGACGTCGGCGTCCACGGACGCGAACAGCAGCGGGCGGCCGATCACGATCAGCACCGCGAGCGCGCCCGCGCCGACGACGAGCAACGTGAGGACCTGACCGTCGGTGATCCCGAGGAAGCTTCCGAACAGCAGGGAGTCGATGCCGTTGAGGAACCCGGAGTAGAGGCTGGCGAACAGGAAGCCGCAGGCGAGCGCGAAGGCCTGGATCGTGCCGATCACGGCCGACTCCTCGCTGAACGCGCGACCGCGTCCGCGCGGCACCAGCGCGATCACCAACGCGGCCGCGATGCAGAACGCGAAGTATCCGTAGGTGGCGCTGACGCCGAGCCATATGGCCCCGGCCGCGCCAGGAAAGCCCACGACCGAGAGGGTGTGGCCCGCAAAGGTCTGCTGGCGCAGCACCACGAACCAACCGATGGCCGCGGCGACGACCGCGACCACGGTTCCGGCCCGGAACGCGTTGACCATGAAGTGGAACTCGAAGAGCTGGTGCACGTCGCGCGCCAGGTCCCAGGTGAGTTGGGGGGTCGCGTCAGTGGCCAACATGCGGGTGGTCGTGATGGTGCGCGAGGTCGGGGTGGTACGTCGGCGACTCGGGCTGACCCACGACGACGATCCGCCCGGTCGACGTCCGCAGCACCTCGATCGGCGCGCCGTAGAGGCGGGTGAGGTTCTCGCTGTTGATGACCGTCTCGGGATCGCCGGTGATCGCGCCGCCGCCACCGAGATAGACGACGCGGTCGAGGTAGCCGAGGATCGGGTTCACGTCGTGGGCGACGATGAGGACGGTGACGTCCTCGTCGCGGCAGATGCGGGCGACGAGCGCGGCGACGCTCGCCTGGTTGGGCAGGTCGAGGCTGTCGAGCGGCTCGTCGAGCAACAGGAGACGCGGTCGCCGGGCGAGTGCCTGCGCGATGAGGAGCCGTTGCTGCTCGCCACCGGAGCACTCGCCGATCGGCCGGGTCGCGTAGGCCGTCGCCCCCACGAGCTCGAGCAGCTCGCCGACCCTGCGGCGGGCATCGCGGCTCGCACGGCCCGGGAGCGGGATGCCCCAACGATCGCCGTCGAGCCCCAGGCGCACGATGTCGACGCCGCGGATGCGCAGCGACGGGTCGAAGCTCCGGCGCTGCGGGAGGTAGCCGATCTCGTGGTTCGCCGACCCCGCCGGCAGCCCGAGCACCTCGGCGGTTCCCGCGGCCAGGGGCACGAGGCCGAGGACCGCCTTCAACAGGGTCGACTTGCCCACGCCATTGGGCCCGAGGATCGCGACGAACTGCCCGGGGCCGACGTCCAGGTCGACGTGGCGCCAGACCGTCTTGTGGGCAAGACGGACCTCCGCGCCCCGGATGCGGATGACCGCCGGCTCGTCGTCGGTCACGAGCTCGCGGCCGCCTTCGCCGCGGCCAGCGCGTCGCGCAGCTGACGCAGTTGGCGGGACTGCCACGCCTGGAACGTCGCCCCCGCCGGGGTGAGGGTCTCGGTCACCGTCGTCACCGGGATGCCCACCTTCTTCGCCGCGTCCAGGAGTCGCTTCACGTCGGGAGTCGCGTTTTGACTGTTGTACACGAACACCGCGATCTTGCGGGCGTTCACCTGCTCGTCCGCCAAAGCCTTGTCCCCGGCCGTCGGATCGTTGCCCTCTGCGATGGCGTCGAGGAACGTCTCGGGTGTCTCCATGGTGAGCCCGAGCGCGGTGGCGAGCGGGGTCACGATGCTCTCCGAGGCGCCGATCGGCGTCCCCGAATACTTCGCTCGGATCGACGCGATCAGCTCCCTGTACTGCCGGAGCCCGGTCGACTCGTAGCGCGTTTGCTGGTTCGCGTAGTAGGTCGCGTTGCCGGGGTCGAGGCGTTGCAGCCGCGCGGTCGCCGCCCGGATGAACGCCTCGACCGAGCTCGGCGAGTACCACTGGTGGGGGTTGCCGCCGGCAGCGACGTGGACGATGTCACCGACGTTCAGGACCACCCGGTGCGGATCCGGGTTCGCGTCGACCAGCTTCTGCGCCCACCCGTCGTAGCCCGCGCCGTTCAGGACGACGAGCTGCGAGGACGCGATGGTGCGCGCGTCCTGCGCGGTCGGCTCGTAGTCGTGCGGATCGGTGCTGGGGTTGCTGATGATGCTCGAGACGTCGGCCCGGTTCCCGGCCAACTGACGGACGATGCTTCCCCAGAAGTTCTCGGCCGCGACCACCTGCAATCTGCCGCCCGCCGCGCTCGACGACCCGCCGCCGCAGCCGGCGAGCAAACCGGCCAAGAGGACGATCGCCAAGGCGCCGCCGACGACACCGCGCCCCCGTGTTCCGTTGACTGCGATGGTCCGCTCCCCTGCTCCCGGCGCCGGGTACGCCGTCGGCCCGAATCTATAATGAGAACCGTTCCTATTGCAATCCCGGTGGCTCGCCTGGTCTCCCGCGTACGCTCGTCCGATGCGCCACGCCCTCTTCCTTCCCCCGTACGGCGAGCTCGCGGATCCCCGCACGCTGATCGATCTCGCGGTCGCAGCCGAGCACGAGGGCTGGGACGGCGTGTTCCTCTGGGACCACGTCCTGCGCGCGGCGTCCGAGCCGCCCGAGGTTGCGGACCCGTGGATCGCGCTCAGCGCGATCGCGACGGCCACCACGTCGATCCGGCTCGGGCCGATGATCACACCCCTCGCCCGTCGGCGCCCGCAGAAGCTGGCCCGCGAGGCCGTCACGCTCGACCACCTCTCGGGCGGCCGGCTCACACTCGGCCTCGGGCTCGGTGTCGACTCCTACGGTGAGCTGTCGAAGTTCGGCGAGATCACGGATCCCGGCGCGCGGGGCGACCTGCTCGACGAAGGCGCCGCGCTCCTCGAGGCGCTGTGGTCGGGCGACGAGGTGCACCACGATGGGCCGTACTTCCGAGCCGACGGCGTCCGCTTCCTGCCCCGGCCCGTGCAACAGCCGCGCGTGCCGATGTGGTTCGCGGTCACGACGAACGCGACGCGGCCGGTACGTCGGGCCGCGCGCTACGACGGCATCTTCCCCATCGGATTCGACCTCGACGGCTTCTCGCGCGCGCTCGACCTCGTGCGCGCGGAACGCGGCGATCTCGACGGCTTCGACGTCGCGATCGTCGCCGGGCCCGACGTCGACGTCGACGGATTGGAAGCGCGGGGCGCCACCTGGGCGATGTGGCAGTTCCGGCCGGGGACGACGGTGCACGAAGTGTCCACCGTCCTCGAGGCCGGCCCACCCGAGAGCCAAGGGCGCGCAGACAGCCGCTCGGGCCGGAGCCGGGGCGGCGGATGAATACGCAACGGGCGCAGACCGATCGTTTCCGGGAGCTCCATCACGGCGGTGCGCCCTTCCTGATGCCGAATGCGTGGGACGCGGGCTCGGCCAAGGTGCTCACCGCGGTCGGCTTCGGGGCGATCGCCACGACGAGCAGCGGGTTCGCCGCCACGCTCGGCCGTCGCGACGGCTCGGTGACCCTCGACGAGGTGCTCGCGCACTGCCGCGTCATCACTGCGGCGACGGAGCTGCCGGTCAGTGCCGACTTCGAGAACGGATTCGCCGACGCGCCCGAAGCGGTGGCCGAGAACGTGCGGCGGGCCGGGGCGACGGGACTCGCGGGCCTGTCGATCGAGGACTTCACCGGTCGGGCCGACGACCCGATCTACTCCCTCTCGCTCGCGGTGGCGCGGATCGAGGCCGCCGCGGATGCCGCGCACCGCAACGATCCACCGCTCGTGCTCACCGCCCGGGCGGAGAACCTTCTGCACGGCCGGATCGACCTCGATGACACGATCGACCGGCTGCAGCGGTATCAGTCCGCCGGCGCCGACGTGTTGTTCGCACCCGGGTTGTCGGACATCGGCGACATCCGCCGGGTCGTCGGCGCGGTCGACCGCCCGGTCAACGTGTTGCTCGTGCCGGGAGCACCGGCCGTCCGGGAGCTCGGGGCCGCGGGCGTTGCCCGCATCTCGGTCGGCGGCTCGCTCGCGTGGTCCGCGCTCGGAGCCGTGGCCGACAGCGCCCGCGACCTCCTCGAGCGGGGCGAGGTGACCTACCGCGAGTCCGCCGCGACGGCACGGAGGCTGGTCCAGGATCGCCTGACCACCCTCGACCGCCCCTAGCTCGAAGGGACGAAACGGCGGCTCAGAGGAGCACGTGCTCGCGGCTGCGGGACGCGAACTGGTCGCGCAGGGCCGCGGCGTCGCCGGGTCCCAGCGGGCGGAAGTCGTCGCGGCCGGGGCGGAACCAGACCGGGTCGTCGCACTCCCAGCGTTCACGCGCGAGCACGCGTTTCAGCACCTTGTTGGTCGACGTCTGCGGCAGGGTTCCGGCGAGTCGGATGTAGCGGGGCAACCACTTGGTGCCGAGATCGCGCTGGGCCCGGATGAACGTGACCAGCTCGTCGACGTCGGTTGCTGCACCCTCGTGCAACACGATCGCCGCCATCACGTCGTCGCCCACCGTCGCGTTCGGCACCGCGTAGACCGACACGAGCATCACCGACGGGTGCCGTTGGATGAGCCGTTCGATGGGTTCGGTGGCGATGTTCTCGCCGTCGACCCGCATCCAGTCCTGGGTCCGGCCGGCGAAGTACGCGAACCCGTTGCGGTCGACGTAGGCGAGGTCGCCGCTGCGGAACCGGCCGTCGACCACGCGCTCCTTGTCGGCCTCGGGGTTTCCGTAGTAGCCGACGAAGTTGCCCGGGCCCTCCAGGTTGACGAGCTCACCGATCGCGGCCTCGGCGTTGAGCAGCCGGCCGTCGGCGTCGAACTCGGCGGGCGGGCACGGCTCACCGGTGTCGAGGTGGATGACCGCCACGCCCTCGGGCATCGCGCCGAGTGAGTTGAGCGGCGTCTCGGAGTTGCGCACCAGGTTGATGCCCGACTCGGTACTGCCGTAGCCGTCGATGATCGAGACGCCGAAGCGGCGCTCGAAGTCGGAGACGTCGGCGAACGTGCCCTCGTTGCCGATCGCCACCCGCAACGGGTTGTCGGCGTCGTCCGGCTGCGGCGGCGTGGCCAGGATGTAGGCGAGGGGCTTCCCGATGTAGTGGAACCAGGTTGCTCCGTAGTGGCGCACGTCGGGCAGGAACTCCGAGGCGGAGAAGCGGCGCTTCAGGACCACGGTGGAACCGAGGGTCAGGGTCGTGCTCCAGCCGGCCATGACTCCGGCGGAGTGGAACAGCGGCATCGAGAGGTAGGCGATGTCGGCGGTGGTGAGGTCGAGGAGATTGATGACCGCGGTCCCCGGTTGGGTGATCTTGGTGTGCGTGCACCGCACCACCTTCGGGTTCCCGCTCGTGCCCGACGTGAAGATCAACATGAACAGGTCGTCGCCGGAGAGCGGAACCAACGGGTCCTCGGCGTCGACGCGTGCGGAGAGCAGCGCGGTCCACTCGTAGCTGTCGACCATGTACCGGTCGTCGGCCGCGACGGGCACGTCGAGGTCGTCGAAGAGCTCCCAGTACTTGCGCTCGGTCACGATCATCGAGCAGTCGGTGACCGTGATGTCGCGCGCGAGCTCGGAGTCGCGCCGGGTCGGATTCAGGCCGACGACCGTCGCGCCGGCAAGTGCGGCGCCCCCGAGCAACATGGAGAAGTCGGGCGTGTTGTCGAGGAGCACGCCGATGTGCAGGGGCCGCCCCGGCGGGGCCAGGTCGCGGATGAGCGCGGCACGCTGGATGCAGCCCTGCACCCACTGATCCCACGTCCAGCGCTGATCCTCGAAGATCAGCCCGATCCGCTCGTCTCCCCGCCGGGCCCGGACGAGGTCGGCGACGGTCACGGCCCCGACTCCGGAGCCGTGTGATCGGTCTCGGGTCCGGCGTCGCGGGTCTTCCGGCTCGCGCCGCCCTGGCGGATGACGCCGTCGGCGTGCAGCTTGGCGATCGCGTCGGCGTCGAAGTCCCACGCCGCGAGCGCCGCGTCGGTGTCCTGACCGGGATGCGAGCCACTACGGCGGATCGACCCGGGTGTGCGCGAGAAGCGGGGCTGGGGCGCCGCCTGCCGGAGGCCGCCGACCTCGACGAACGTGCCCCGCTCGACGTTGTGCGGATGGTCGAACGCATCCAGCGGGTCGAGCACGACCGAGAAGCACGCTTCGAGGCCGGTGAAGGCCTCTTCCCACTCGGCGCGCGTCTTGGTGCGCACGACGTCGGCCACGCGGGCGCGCATCGACGGCCACTCCTCACGGGCGCTCTGGTCCGGGAGGTCGGCGGGATCGAGTCCGAGACCGTGGAGCATCGCCGCGTAGAACTGCGGCTCGATCGCGCCGAACGTGACGAACCCGCCCTCGGCGGTCTCGTACGTGTTGTAGAAGTGCGCGCCGCCGTCGATGAGGTTGGTGCCGCGGTCCCGGGTCCACCAGCCCACCTGCATCGGCCCGGTGTTCGCCGTCATCAAGAGCGCGGAACCCTCGACCATCGAGCAGTCGATCACCTGGCCCAGTCCGGACCGCGTCCGCTCGAACAGCGCCGCGACGATCGCGAAGGCGAGAAGCACGCCACCGCCGCCGAAGTCGCCGATGAGGTTGAGTGGCGTGCTCGGCGGTTGGCCGGCGGGACCGAGCGCGCCGAGGATCCCGGCCAGCGCCAGGTAGTTGAGGTCGTGGCCGGCGGTGCTCGCGAGCGGGCCGTCCTGGCCGTAGCCCGTCATGCGGCCGTAGACGAGGCCGGGATTCCGAGCCACGCACGGGTCGGGTCCGATGCCCAGCCGTTCGGCCACCCCGGGACGGAAGCCCTCGATGAGCACGTCGGCCCGCTCGACGAGATCGAGCACGACGGCGGCGCCGCGCGGGTGCTTCAGATCGAGCGCGATCGACGGACGGCCGCGCGTGATGATGTCGGTGTCCTGCGGGTCCGCGTACTCGAGGTCGGCCTCGGCCGTGCGGTCGACGCGCACGATGTCGGCCCCGAAGTCGGCGAGCATCATGGCGCACATCGACGCCGGGCCCATGCTGCCGATCTCGACGACGCGCACTCCGTCGAGCAGGCTGCCGCGAGGCTGCACCGGGTCCCCCGTCCCGTCCTCCGTCACAGCGCCCAACCTAGCAATGATCAACCTTTGGAACCCGTGAGCTTCGTGCGTCCCCTGAGCACACATACTGTGATCGAGGGACGCACGAAACCCCGGAGGGCCGTCAGCGGGGGGCGCTCAGCGCAGCTCGTCGCCGGTCTGCACGGCGGCGGTGAACAACCGCCCGACCTGCAGGTAGCTCTCCCGCTCGCCGCCGAGCAGCGCCGCACCCGACCGGGCTCGGCGCAGGTAGAGGTGCGCGTCGTGCTCGGCGGTGATGCCCAACGCGCCGAGGGTGCGGACGAGGGTGCGGGCCGAGAGCACCGCGGCTTCGCTCGCGGCGCCGTTCGCCATCGCGGCGGCGAGCTCGCGCTCCGCGTCGGTGGACGTGGGGTCGTCGAGGACCATCGCGGCGTGGAACACCAGCGTCCGCGCCCGCTGCGCGGCGACGTAGACGTCGGCGAGCCGGTGCTTCACCGCCTGGAACGAGCCGATGGCCTTGCCGAACTGGCGGCGGGTCTGCGCGTGCTCGACCGCGAGCGTCAGCGCGCGGTCGCACACACCCAGGAGCTCGGCGGCCAGCGCGGTACGACCCACGTCGATGCCGGCCGCGGAGGACGACGACGCGACCTCGGTCGGCTCCGCGTCGTCGAAGGTCACGGCTGCACACGGTCGGCCGGGATCGATCGACGGACGGACCTCGACCCGTGCAGCGCCCGCGGGAACCGCGAGCACGGTCGGCGAGCCGTCGGGAGCCGCACACGCGATCACGAACACGTCGGCCCGCGGCGCGTCGGCGACGACTTCCACCTGGCCGCGCAGGACCCGTCCGTCCCAGCCGAGAGCCGGGTCGCCGCCGCGGCCGGGTTCCGGCCGGACCAGGGCGGCGACGGTTCCGTGGGCGATCGCGTGGAGCGTCTCCGCGAAGACGTCCGGCCCCTCGACCCGCGCCGCATCGAGAAGGGCCGCGACCGCCAGGCCCGAGCTGGTCACCAGCGGTGCGGGGACGACGTAGCGCCCGGCGACGTCGAGGAGCGCCACCACGTCGGCGACCCGGGCGCCGGAGCCGCCGTACTCCTCGGGCACGAGCAACGCGGTCCAGCCCAGCTCGACCATTTCCACCCAGAGCGCGCGCCAACCGTCGTCGCCCGCGCCGGTCGCACGCACGAAGGCCGACGTGCAGCGGGTCGCGAAGAACGCGCCCGCCGACTCCTGGAGCGCCTCCTGGTCGTCGTCGTACCCGAATTGCACTGCTCCCCCCGCGGCCCGCAGGCGCCGCCGCAACCCCGGCCCTGGCCGTTGGCCGTGGCGTTGTCGGCTCATCGTCGCGCTCATAGGATCCCACGGCGGCCGGGAAGGCCGCGGCTCGACCGGGAACGACGGGGGGAACGTGGAGCGGGAGTCGGTGCTACCGCACCTCATCGCGCGTCGGGCGGCGGAGACCCCCGATCGTCCGGCGGTCCAGTGCGTCGACGGGACCGCGATGACGTTCCTCGAGCTCTCGGAGGAATCGCTCCGGTGGGCCGACGCGTACCGGCGCCTCGGGGTGACGGGCCACGAGCACGTCGCGACGATGCTCCCGCACTCGTTCGACTCGTACCTCGCGTGGCTCGGCGTCGCCTGGCTGCGGGCGGTGGAGGTGCCCACCAACACGGGCTACCGCGGCGAGATGCTGCGGTACGTGCTCGCGGATTCCGAGGCCCGCGTGCTCGTCATCGCGGAGGCCTACCTCGACCGGCTCGCGCCGGTCGTCGACCGGTTGCCGGACCTCGAGCTGGTGGTCGTTCCCGACCTCACCACCACTCCCCCGCCGTTCCCGTTCCGCGTGATCGGTCGGGACGAGTTTCTTGCCGGCGCCGAGCCCGCGCGCGATCTCGAGGGGCCCGAGTACCACGACATCTCCGCGGTCATCTACACGTCGGGCACGACCGGTGCGTCCAAGGGCGTTCTGGTCCCGTGGGCAGGGCTCCACGACCTCAACGGCATGCTGCCCGACGACATCATCACCGGCGAGGACTCCGGGTACTACAGCGTGTACCCGGCGTACCACGTGGCTGGGAAGGCCGCGATGTACGCGGCCTACGTGCACGGCGCACGCCTCGTGTTCCGCGAGTCGTTCAGCCTCTCCAACTACTGGGACGACATCCGCCGCTACGACTGCGAGTTCGGGGGGCTCGTCGGCCCGATGGTGGCGATGATCCTGGCCGAGCCGGAGCAGCCCGACGAGGCGTCGACGCCCCTCAAGGGGGTCGTGATGGCGCCGGTGCTGCCCGCGTTCGAGGAGTTCAAGCGACGCTTCGGTGTGCGGGTGTGCACCGGGTTCGGCATGACCGAGATCGGCTACCCGTTCGCGAGCGGTTGGGAGCTCACCGACCACACGACCGTCGGCCGGCTGCGTACCGGTCCTCCCGGCTTCGAGGCCCGGATCGTGAACGAGCTCGACGAGGACCTCGGCCCCAACCAGCTCGGGGAGCTGGTCGTGCGGACCCGGGATCCGTGGGTCATCACGAGCGGTTACTACAACATGCCCGACAAGACCGCCGAGGCGTGGCGCAACGGTTGGTTCCACACCGGCGACGGCTTCCTGCGCGACGACGACGGCAATTGGTTCTTCCTCGACCGAGTCAAGGACGCGCTCCGTCGGCGGGGCGAGAACATCTCGTCGTTCGAGGTCGAGGTGGCGATCAACGAGCACCCGGCTGTGCTCGAGTCGGCCGCGATCGGCGTGCCGTCGGAGCTCAGCGAGGACGAGGTGAAGATCGTCATCGTCCTGAAGCCGGGCCAGACGCTCGACCCCGTCGACCTGATCGACTTCCTCGTCCCGCGCATGCCGCGGTTCATGATCCCGCGCTTCGTCGAGTTCGTC
>JAODBH010000238.1 GCA_025463865.1 Actinomycetes bacterium
GCCACGGTGCGGGCCCGCCCGCCCTCGAAGGCAGGCCCGCACCGTCAGCCGGCTCGTGACCGGATGGGCCGGTCAATCCTCGGGATGCACGGTCTCCGCGACCTTGGCCGTCACCTGGTCGACCGCAGCTTCGATTCGTTGCTTGACGTCCTCGAGCGGTTCGGACACCGCCGTGACGGGAGCGCTCTTGCCCTGCTTGGCCACGTCGCCCTCCGGACGGTCGGCGATTGTCTTGGATCGGGCATTCCCGGGCTCTCGACGTGGCAAACGGATTGCCGGGTCTCGCGAACGGGTATGACTCCTTGCGTTCGCCTGATCCGTCCGAAGGAGCCCCCGTGGAGGAACACACCCGCCCCGACGCAGCGACGCGTGCAGCCGAGGCCGAAGAGGCCCAGGTCAAGGCGCACGCCGACCGCGAGCCCACGCCCGAGGAAGCGAAGCGCGCCGAGGGTCTCGAGCTCGACCCCGAGGTCACGAAGCACGAAGAGGAGATGCTCGAGAAGGGCGCCAACGCCAAGGGCGAAGGCCAAATCCCGTAGCGCTCGAGCACCAGCGGTTCACCCACACCGCGGCGCGAGGCACTGGAAGTTCCCCCTGCTGGTGCATGCGGGCCGTGACCACAGCAAAGCACTCGGGGCCCCGACCTCCACCGTCGGGGCCTCGAGTCGTCTGCGGGCAAGAACCCGCCGGCTCAGCCCGCCTCGGCGACGAGCTCCGCCCGGAGCTTCGCGAGGGAGCGGGCGAGGAGCCGGGACACGTGCATCTGACTGACCCCGATCTGCTCGGCGATCTCCGACTGCGTCAGTCCGCCGAAGAACCGCAGCGAGATGATCGTGCGGTCGCGCTCGTCGAGCGCCTCGAGCAGGCGGTCGACCAGCACGCGCGACTCGACGTCGTCGAAGCCGATCTCGACCCCGGCAAGCGTGTCGCGCAGCGCCGGGCTGCCCTCTCCGGCGGGTTCGGCGTCGATGGACGCGGCGGTGAAGGCCTGGTTGGCCTCCATCGCCTCGATGACCTCTTCCTCGGTGAGGCCGGTCTCGTCCGCCAACTCGGCGATCGACGGCGCCCGGCCGAGACGTTGGCTCGCGGTCTGGATCGCGCGACCGACCTCGCCGACATGTTCCTGGGTCCGCCGCGGGATTCGCACCGACCAGGCCTTGTCCCGGAAGTGCCGCTTGAGCTCGCCGGTGATGGTGGGGGTCGCGAACGTGGTGAACGCGAGCCCGCGCTCGGGTTCGAACCGCTCGACGGCCTTGAGCAGTCCGACCATCGCGACCTGGATCAGATCCTCCCGCGCCTCGCCGCGCCCGCCGAAGCGGCGGGCCAGGCCCTTCGCGAGGCCGATGTGCTCTTCGATGAGCTCGTTGCGGAGCGCGCGATCGTGGGTCCGCCGGTACTCGACGAAACGTTCGTTCGCGCGCCGGCGCTCTTCCGGATCGCTCATGCGTCGCGTTGCTTGGAAAGCCGGAACCGGTGGACGCCGTCCGCGAGGTCGAGGGAGAACTCATCGACCACCGCGGCGACGATGGTGCGCGACAGCTCGCTCTGCTGGGCGGCCGAGCTGCCAACGGCGCAGGAGCCTTCGACCTCGAGCCGGTCGGGGTGCAGGGTGAAGGTCAGGTCGAGGTCTGCGGTGACCGGCTGGGCGTCGCTCGACGGGAGCACGGCGAAGCAGAGCTCGTCGACCCCGATCCGCAGGTCCTCGATCTGCTCGTAGTCGAGCCCGAGCCTGCTCCCCGCGTCGACGGCCGCCAGGCGCGCGAGCCGCACGAAGTCGGGCAGGCCGGGGATCGACAGCCGGATCCTTTGCGGGCCATTCGCCGAATCGACGCCCGATTCGCCCAGATCCGAGGAGGCCTCCGCCGCCGCGCTCAACGGGGCACCTGCGGGTCCGGGCGCACCTCTGACCTTGGTTTACGGCCGTCGGCGGCGGGAAAGTATGCAGGCGTGCTTCTCATCCACTGGCTCCTGGGGATCTTGGTGCTCGAACGGTCTTCGTGGGCGGGCGTTTCATGAAGCCGATCACCCCGGAAGGTGGATCAGCAGAGGCGGTCGACCGGCGGAGACGCGCGGACATCCCGCCCCCTTCGGATCGAGGCTGACCGGTGGATCGACGACGAGGACCAGAGCGCCGCGGCTTGCGAGTATGGCTGGCCGTGCGGCTCTCGCGCTCGTCTACCCGGGCCCCCCACTTCTTACACCTCGGCCGGATCGCGCACGCGGCCGAAGCCACCGGCCTCCCTGAAGACCAATTGCCGGACGAGGACGCGACCGATCTCCCTGCTCTCGCCACCAGCCCCGCCGTGGCCCGCCGCTTCGTCGGCGACGTCCTCTCGCGGTTCGGCGCCGACCCGGAGTCGATCGCGACCGCCTCGCTCCTGACGAGCGAGCTGGTGACGAACTCGGTGGTCCACGCCCGATCCCCCGTGCGGGTCTCCGTCGGCCGGCGCGGCCGTTCCGTGCGGGTCGGGGTGACCGACTTCGTCCCCGGCGACATCGAGCCCCGGCCGATCGATCCCGAGCGGCCGAACGGACGGGGACTCCTCCTCGTGTCCATGCTCGCCACCAGCTGGTCGGTGGAACCCGTCCCCGGAGGCAAGACCGTCTGCTTCGAGTTGGTGACCAAGGTCTACAACCGCACATGATCGCGGGGCCCGGGTTGCGGGTTGTTCGCGCCAGGCCACGCGGAAGTGTCACACTCGCCCTTTCCAGGAAGGCCCTCACATGACGAACAACCCGACCGATCCCCGAGCGTCCCTCGAGCCCCAGGCGAGCTTCCGTCGTGCCGACGGCACGGACGAGACGCGCCTCGAGGTCTCGGGCGAGATCGACGTGTTCACATCGCCGTCCTTGCGCGAGGAGCTCTACGGCGTGATCGACGGTGGCGCGAGCACGATCGTCATCGACTGCTCGCAGATGGACTTCATCGACTCGTCGGGCCTCGGCGTGCTGGTGGGTGCGCTCAAGCGGATCCGCGAGCGCGGCGGTGACTTCGAGCTGCAGGGGCTCAACCCGTCGACCCGCAAGGTGTTCGAGATCACCGGCCTGACCAAGCTCTTCACCATCCGCGACTGACGGTCCGGGTCACGTGACGACGTCGGGCTGCTCCAGCCGGCGGAGCGCCTCGTCGTCCTCCTCGCCCGCCTCGGGCCCGTAGTTCAGCACCAGCGTCCCGTGGGTCCCGCAACGGGGGCAGCGGAGCGCGCCGATCGCGAGCATGTCGGAGGGGTCCGACGGGCCTTCGAGGCGGTAGATGAGGTCGCAGCGCATGCGCTCGGGTGCGGACTCGTGCTTGCACACGACGCACTCGATCTGACCTCCGGTCCGCGCGATGAACTGCCCGTGGTAGCCGAAGGCCTCGAGGCCGTGGATCGCGTCGAGCAGCGTGGTCGCGTCGCGCGCCACGCCGGTGAGGTCGTCGAGCGAGGGATCGGGTTGGGCGATGCCCACCTCGTCCACCGCGTTCAACAGCTTCGATGCGATCGCCTCGGGTTCGTCGGCACCGGCGTCGACCACGGTCCCGACGATGTCGACGATGAACCACTCGAACGCGCTGGCTCCGGGCGTCACCCCGAACGCGCTGGCGATGTCACCGGCCGGGTCGGCGAGGAGCGGCACCGTGTACCCACGGGCGTCGGCGAGCTCGCGAACCTCCCGCGCCGAAGCCGCCGCGACGAGCAGCAGCTGGACCCGGCGATGACCGAACTCCACGAGCTCGAGGTCGAGACCGGCGATCGCGCCATTCGCGGTCTCCGCCGCCGGATCGCCGACGAAGCAGAGTGCCAGGCCCACCTTGCCGATGAACGAGGCCCGATCGAGGGTCTGTCCCCGGCTCGTGGGTGACCGGAACTCCGGTACCGCGCCGCCGACGATCGAGCTCATGGCATTCCTCCGGTCGCGGGCATCCAAAAAACCCTGCCCGGTAGGCGCCGGACCGAAACCTTGCCGTGCGCTCCGTCGACGCGACGCGACGCGACCGCCGATCAGGCCTTGAGACCCGGCACGTGACGCAGCGCAGTCCCGCCGAGATACTGCGCCTGGGCGTGCGCGCCGAGTCCTTTGGACGCGGCCCGGGCGACCTCGACGATCTCGGGATACGGGCGGTCGTGCGTGTACGACCAGTTGCTCCCCCACATCAGCCGCTCGGCGCCGAACGCATCCGCGAGCACGCCGAGCAGCGCGGCACCCCCGTCGCCGTCGACCGCGTGGCCGGCATCGAGGTTGAGCGTCGAGACCTTGAGGAGCAGCCCCGGAAACGCGGCGAGCGGTAGCAGCGCGCCGAGATCCGGATACGGAGGGAACCCGCAGTGGTCGACCGCGAGCTCGAGGTCGGGAGCCTGCTCCATCAGGCGGAGCAGCGCGGGCAGCCCTTCCGCAAGTGTCGCGACCACCACGGCCATGCCGAGCTCGCGGGCCCGGCGAGCCAGCTCCAGCACGACGCCGTCGTCGAGCGCCACCGACGAGCCCGGTGTACCCGCGACCAGGCGCACCCCGGCCGCATCGCGCGCCGCGACCGCTTCGAGCTGCTCCGCAGCCTCCGGATTCCCGGCGTCGATCATCGCGACCGCGACGTAGCGATCCCGGGCGAGCTCGGCCGCGTCGAGCGCGTAGCGGTTGTCGTCCGCGTAGGCGCCCACGGCCTGGACCAGCACCGCGCGATCGACGCCGCTCTCGCCCATCAAGTCGTCGAGCTGGGCGGCGGAGCAGGGCGCCTCGCGCACCCACTCGGCCACCTCCTCGGCGGGCCGGAGTGGGTACCGGTGGAGGTCGGGAGAGACGACATGGGTGTGGGTGTCGACGATCATGCCCGTACGTTGGCACAGCCGAAGCCGCGTTGCCGGTTCCGTGGGACCCGATCCCGGACGGCGCCGCGTCGGACGGCGGTGGCCGGGTGCGCGAGCATCATGCGATGGACGCCATCGCCAAGCCCGACGAACTGCTCGCGCTCCACGACGTGACCGAGGAGCTCTTCACCACGCTCAAGGAGTGGTTCTCGGTGCCCGACTCGGTGAGCCTCGACCTCACCGACGTGGACGCGGTCGTCCGGGAGATGGCCGATCCCGCGATGATCGCGGCGCTCGCGATGCGCAAGCTCCAGGCTCTGCGACTCCTCGCCACCCCCGGCGTGCGGACCAGCACGGACGTCGTGGTCACGATGATCGGCGACCTCGACCGCGCGCTGGTCCAGGCCCCGACGATGCGGCTGGAGCGCGCGGCACAGAACACCGACTGGGACGCCGCGTTCGCCGGTCTCGACAGTCTCGAGGGTCTGCACGAGGACGACGGTGTCGCCGCCCCCGAAGAGGTGGACGACACCGATCCCGAGACCGACCGCTTCCGCGCGCTGCACGCCGCGCTGCACGACGCCGCGATCGCGGTCGTCGAGGCCTCGGACGGGGAGATTCGCTACCTCGAGTAGCCGCCTACGATCGGGGCTCCGGACGACGAGGAGCAACCGTGGCGAAGTTTCAGGTCGGCGTGCAACTGCATCCCCAGGTGGCCGAGATCGGCGAGCTGCGGGCCGCTTGGATCGCGGCCGACGCGCTCGAAGTCGACAGCATCTGGGTGTGGGACCACTTCTACCCGCTCTACGGCGATCCCGGGGCGAACCACTTCGAGGCCTACACGCTCCTCGCCGCGATGGCCGTCGACACGAACCACGCGCGCATCGGCGCGCTGGTCACCTGCAACTCGTACCGGAACCCCAACCTGCTCGCCGACATGGCCCGCACCATCGACCAGCTGAGCGGCGGCCGCTTCACCCTCGGCATCGGCTCGGGTTGGTTCGAGCGCGACTACGACGAGTACGGCTACGAGTTCGGCACCGCGCCCGAACGCCTGCGCAAGCTCGGCGAGTCCCTCCCGGTGATCAGCGAGCGCCTCGGCCGACTCACACCCCCGCCGCTCGGTCCGCTCCCGATCCTGATCGGCGGGAGTGGTGAGAAGGTGACGCTGCGGCTCGTCGCGCAACACGCCGACGGCTGGAACAGCTTCGGTCCACCCGAGACCTTCGCGGCGAAGAACAAGATCCTCGACGACTGGTGCGAACGGGTCGGTCGCCGGCCCGACGAGATCGAACGCACCGTCGGCATCAACGGCAGCGAGGTCGGCGATTACCAGGCCTACCTCGACGCCGGCGCGACCCACCTCATCGTCATGACCGGTGACCCCTACGACCTCGACCCCGTGCGGGAACTGTTGCAATCCGCCCGTTGAGTCTCAGGTCGCGGGTTTTGCCCTTCTGCGCGCGTGCCGGCTTCCGGGGAGGGTCGGGAGGCACAGGTAGCCGACCAGGATCGGGAGCCAGTAGCTGACGAGGCGCCAGCCCAGGACCGTCGTGGTCGCGCCCGACAGCGGTGCGCCGGCAGCGGTGAGCGCACCGATCATGACCGACTCCATGACTCCGACGCCGCCCGGGGTGAGCGGGATCGCGCAGGCGAGCTGGCCGATCACGTAGGCGAGGAGCAGGCCGGTCAGAGGTGTGCCCTGACCCACGGTCATCGCGACCGTTCCGAGCGCGGCGACGTCGAGCAACCAGTTGCCCGCGGCCCAACCGAGCGCCGGGAACAGCTCGTTCGGGTGCCGGGTGAGCTCCTTGACCCCGCCGACGGCCCGAGCGACGGCCTCGCCGATCGCAATCGGGTCGAGGCGCTTCCGCAACGGCCCGACCGCGATCCGGCGCGACACGCGTTCCGAAAGTCGCCCGATGCCCTCAGGGTTGCCGACCGCGAACGCCAGCAACGCGAACACACCCACGAACGCGACCGCGGCGATCGTGACCCCGAGGTCGGCCCCACCCTTGCCATCGCCGACGGACGCGGTGAGCAGCGCGACGGGCAGGAGGAGCGCGAGCACGAACGACGACAACATCCCACTCGCCGCGATGGCCGCCGTCGCGCGTGCGGCGTCGTAGCCCGCGTTGCGGAACGCGTTGACCACGACCGCGAGCGCGGTGGTGGTGCCGCCGGGGAGCGTCTTGCCCACCGCGGTGCCGACGAGCGTGGTGCGCTGCGTCAGCCCGATGGGCACCGAGCAGCCCATCGCCGTCATCGACTGGCGGATGAGCATGGCGTAGCAGAAGAGGCTGCCGCCCTCGAGGCCGAGCAGCACCCCGATCTGCCACCACTGGGCCTTCGCGAGCTCCTTGCCGACGCGCTCGAAGCCGGCCAGGCGGGGCCAGATCAGATAGAGCGCGAAACCGATCGCGAGCACCTGGAAGGTCACCCGGATGACCACCCGCAGCGGGAAGCCGGCGCTCGGTGTCGGTTGATCTTCGACTGCTTCCACACGCCTCTCCGACTCGGCTCCCGCCCCGAGGCTACGGCGCGCGGCCGGTCGGGCGGATACCCCACGGCCGGAGCCGGTCCGGACCGCCGGTACCATCACCGCGACCGGGAGGCTCCGTTGCGAATTCCGTTCCATGCGTCACCCTCTCGGACCCTCGGCATCGAGATGGAGCTCGCGATCGTCCGTGAGGACACGGGCGAGCTGGAGAACGCCGCTTCGGCCCTGCTCCGGGACCTGGCCGGCTCCGACGGCGCTCCTCACCCGAAGGCCAAGCACGAGCTCTTCGAGCACACGATCGAGATCATCACCGGCGTCAGCGACACCGTCGGCGAGGCCCGGACCGATCTCACCGGGACCCTCGCCGAGATCGACGCGGTCGCCGGCGCGCGCGACCTGCGTCTCTTCTGCGCCGGTTCGCACCCGTTCTCCCACTGGAACGAGGGCGTAGTGAGCCCGGATCCCCGCTACAAGGCGCTGATCCGGGAGATGGCCTGGCTCGCGCAACGCCTGCAGATCTTCGGCGTCCACGTCCACGTCGGGGTCAGTGGCGCGGAGCCGTCCATCGCGATCGCCAACGCGCTCACGGGGTACCTCCCCCACTTCCTCGCGCTGAGCTCGTCGAGCCCGTTCTGGGAGGGGCACGACACGGGCCTGGCGTCCTCGCGGGTGAAGGTCTTCGAGGGCCTGCCCACCGCCGGCCTCCCCTACCGCCTGGACGACTGGGCCGACTTCGAGCGGTTCATGGCCACGCTGAAGAACGCCCGGGCCATCACGAGCATCCGCGAGGTCTGGTGGGACGTCCGCCCGCACCCCGACTTCGGCACGGTGGAGCTGCGCATCTGCGACGGGATCCCCACCCTCCACGAGGTCACCGCGGTCGCCGCCCTCGCGCAGTCGATGGTGTCGATGTTCGAGACCCGTCTGGCCGGGGGCCGGACCCTGCCGTTCCCGAGCGAATGGGTGCTCCGCCAGAACAAGTGGCGCGCCACCCGCTACGGCCTCGACGCCGACCTCATCGTCGACGAGCTCGGCCACCAGCGCCCGCTGCGGGAGGCGATCGCCGAGCTCGTGGACGAGGTGGGGTCGTTCGCGGCCGAGCTGGGCTGCAGCGCCGAGCTCACCGGAGTCGACCGGATCCTCGCCGACGGCGCGAGCTCCGAACGGCAGCGATCGATCGTCGCCGCCGGGGGTACCCTGCCCGACGTCGTGAAAGCGCTGGTGAGCGAGCTCGCGACCGACGTTCCCGTCCTCGCCTGAGGGGCCATGACCTCCGATTCCGCTCCTGTCCCCGCCGGCGGTCCCGATCTCATCGAACGCGCGCTCGACGGGTTCCTCGACGGGCACCTCGAGGAGCTCATCACCTTCCGTCGCCGACTCCACGCGCACCCCGAGCGGAGCCGGAAGGAGTTCGAGACGACGAGCGCGGTCGTCCAGCGCCTCCAGGTCGCGGGGCTCGACGCCCGGGTCCTCACGAGCGGCACCGGCGTCCTGTGCGACATCGGAGGCGGCATCGAGGGCCGCACCGTCGCGTTGCGCGCGGACCTCGACGCGCTCGGGATGGCCGACACGAAGGACGTCCCCTACCGGTCGCTGGTTCCCGGCGTGGCCCACGCGTGCGGCCACGACGTCCACACGACCATCGTCCTCGGCAGCGGCCTCGCGCTCGCTCACCTCTTCGCCTCCGAGCCCCTGCCCGGCTCGGTCCGCCTCGTGTTCCAACCCGCCGAAGAGGCGGTTCCGGGGGGCGCGCTCGACGTGATCGCCGATGGCGGGATCGACGACGTCGACTGGATGTTCGGCGTGCACTGCGATCCCAAGCTCGACGTGGGTCGCATCGGGGTGCGGGCCGGTCCGATCACGGCCGCGGCCGATCTCGTGACCATCCGGCTCCATGGTCCCGGCGGGCACACCGCCCGGCCGCAGCTGACCGCCGACCTCGTCGACATCGCAGCCAGGGTGGTCACCGTGCTCCCCGGCGCACTGCGCGAGCGCGCCGGGCCCCTCGGCACGTTGAGCCTCGTGTTCGGAGCGGTCCACGCGGGCGACGCGGCCAACGTCATCCCCGCCCTCGCCGAGCTGCGCGGCACCGTGCGCTCACCCGACCGGGCCGCGTGGGACGAGGCCCCCGCGTTCCTCGAGGAGATCATCGAGTCGATCGCGACGCCGCGCGGCGCCACGTTCGAGATCGACTACAGCCGCGGCGCCCCGCCCGTCGACAACGACGTCGAGGCCACCGCGATCTTCGCGGCCGCAGCCACCGACGTCGTCGGAGCCACGAAGGTCGTGGAGACGCCCCAGAGCCAGGGGGGCGACGACTTCTCCTGGTACCTCGAGCACGTCCGCGGCTCGTACGCCCGGCTGGGTGTGCACGACCCCGAGTCGGGGCGGGGTCGGCTCGACCTCCACTCGAGCGACTTCGACGTGGACGAGCGGGCCATCGCCGTCGGGATCCGGGTCCTCGTCACCGCGGCGATCCGCGCCCTGCGCAACCCGCTGCCCGAGTAGACGCAAGGGCCGACCCGCGTATCGATCTCCCCTCCGCCCGGTGCGCTCGCTACGATCGCAGGGTTGCATCCCAGGGGAGCTCGGCGGACACCGGGCTGAGAGGGTGGCATCGGTGCGTCCGCGCACCACCGGCCATCGACCCGACGCACCTGAACCGGGTAATGCCGGCGGAGGGACGGGTCATGACACTTCGCCACGCGTTCACTGACGACACGTTCCGTTGTCCGTGAGCGCCTACGGCCCGGACGCGGTGGTCCTCGTCGGGGGGGAGCCGAGCGACCCGGCCGACGTGGATCCCTCGATCGTGCCGGCCGGAGCGCGCGTGATCGCCGCCGACTCGGGCCTCGCGCACGCGGCGCCATGGGGTCTCACGGTCGACGAGGTCGTGGGCGACCTCGACTCGGTCGACCGCGCCCAACTCGACGCCGCGGTCCGGGCCGGCGCCCGGGTCCACGAGCACCCGGCGGCCAAGGACGAGACCGACTTCGAGCTCGCGCTCGCGTTCGCACGCGATGCCGGCGCAACCCGTGTGCTCGTGATCGGCGGCGCCGGCCGGCGCCTCGACCATCTGCTCGGGAACCTGTTGCTCCTCGGAGCCGACGCCTGGGCCGGCATGGAGATCGAGGCCCGCATCGGCCCGGCGCACGTGTGGGTCGTCCGCAGCATCGCCGTCATACGCGGCGCGCCCGGCGACCTGCTCACGCTGCTGCCGGTCGGTGGACCCGCCGTCGGCGTCGAGACCGCAGGCCTGCGATATCCCCTGCGCGGCGAGACGCTGCGCGCGGGAACCCCGCGCGGCGTCAGCAACGAGATGCTCGACCACCTGGCGACCGTCCGGCTGACCGGCGGCGTCCTCCTCGCGATCCACCCCGGAGCCGAACCATGAAGCGTTGGACGATATGTGCCGCGGCCCTGGTCGCACTGACCGGGCTGGCCACTGCATGCAGCAGCAGTGCAGCAGCCAAGGACGGCCGCGGGGCGACCATCACCCTTCTCACCCACGACTCGTTCGCGGTGTCGAAGCCGGTGCTCGCCGAGTTCGAGAAGCAGAGCGGGATCACGGTGAAGGTGCTGCACGCGGGCGACGCCGGGAAGATGGTCAACCAGGCCATCCTCACCAAGGGCAAGCCGCTCGGTGACGTGCTCTTCGGCGTCGACAACACACTGCTCACGCGCGCGCTGCGGGCCGGCATCTTCGATCCTTACAAGCCGGCCGCACTCGCGAACGTCCCCGTGACGTACCAGATCGACAATCAGGACCGAGCGGTTCCGATCGACTACGGCCACGTGTGCGTCAACTACGACAAGGCCTGGTACGCCGACCACCACATCACGCCACCGACCTCGCTGCAGGACCTCACCAAGCCGCAGTACAAGGACCAATTGGTGGTCGAAGATCCGTCGACGTCGTCCACGGGACTCGCGTTCCTCATCGCGACCGTCGCGGCCAACGGCGACGGCGACCCGAAGGTCGGTGGCTGGCAGCCCTACTGGCAGCGGCTGCGCGCCAACGGGGTGAAGGTGGACGCCGGTTGGGACCAGGCGTACGACACCGACTTCAGCGGCAGCGCGGGCAAGGGCCCGCGTCCGCTCGTGGTCAGCTACGCGTCGAGCCCTCCCGCCGAGGTTCTCGCCGCCAAGCCCACACCCACGGTGGCACCCACCGGCGTGCTGCTCGACACGTGCTTCCGCCAGGTCGAGCTCGCCGGCGTGCTGAAAGGGACCCGGCATCCGAAAGCCGCCCGAGCGTTCGTCGACTTCATGCTGTCGAAGCGGTTCCAGGCCGACATGCCGCTCGAGATGTACGTGTACCCGGTCGTCGCCGGCGTTCCGCTCCCATCCGTGTTCGAGAAGTTCTCCGAGATCCCGACGCAGTCACTCGATGTCGCGCCCGCCCGGATCGCGCAGGACCGTGACCGTTGGATCCAGGAATGGACCTCGACCGTGCTGCGGTGAGATCGGGAAGTACGACGCCAGGCCACGGCCGCGCCCGGCTTCGCGCCCGCGCCTGGAAGTTCGCGACGGTCGCGATCCCCGCCGCGTTCCTGTTGGTCTTCTTCGTCTACCCCGTGCTCGCGATCCTGGGACGCGGGCTCATCCCGGGCGGATCGATCGACCTCGAGCCCGTCGGGCATGTGCTGACCGACCGCGGACTGCGTGAGGTGTTGTGGTTCAGCGTGTGGGAGGCCGCGCTGTCGACGGCCGTCACGCTGGCGATCGGGATCCCCGGGGCTTGGGCGTTGTCGCGCTTCGCCTTTCCCGGCCGTCGGGCCGCGCGTGCGTTCGTCACGGTTCCGTTCGTCCTGCCGACGGTCGTCGTGGGAGCCGCGTTCACCACGATCTTCGGGACCGACGGGTCGCTCGTCGCGATCCTGCTCGCGCACGCGTTCTTCAACACCGCGGTGGTCGTGCGGACGGTCGGAGGGCTCTGGTCCCAACTCGACGGCCGCCGCGAAGACGCCGCCAGGGCACTCGGCGCGTCACCGGCGCGCGCGTTCTTCCACGTGACCCTGCCCGCGCTCCGACCGGCCATCGTGGCCGCGGGTGCGATCGTGTTCCTCTTCTGCTTCACGTCGTTCGGCATCGTGCTGATCCTGGGCGGGCCGACCCGGGCCACCCTCGAGGTCGAGATCTACCGCCAGACCGCCGATCAGCTGCAACTGGGCGTGGCCG
>JAODBH010000283.1 GCA_025463865.1 Actinomycetes bacterium
CCGTCGCTCGACGACGTCGTGGTCCCGAGCCGGACCGTGCACCTTCCGCTCTCCTGGGACGACCCGGCCACCCGCGAGGCCATCGACCGCTACATGCGATCGGTGCGCGACGACGCGCCCTGGTGCCCGTGGAACATCGAGTTCATCCGTCGCATCAACGGCCTCGACCGCGTCGACGACGTGCAGCGGATCGTCTTCGACGCCGAGTACCTCGTGCTCGGATTGGGCGACGTGTACCTGGGCGCGCCAGTGGCGGTTCCCGTCGATCCCCGGCACCGCCTGGTCACGACCAAGTACAACCCGGCCCGCACGTGGACGCCGGAGAACGCGGTCGGCATCGGCGGGGCGTACCTCTGCGTCTACGGCATGGAGGGACCGGGCGGCTATCAGTTCGTGGGCCGCACCGTGCCGGTGTGGAGCCGGTACGGCGAAGGTCCGCAGTTCGATCCCGAGACCCCGTGGCTCCTGCGCTTCTTCGACCGCATCCAGTGGTATCCGGTCGCGGCCGACGACCTCCTCGAGATGCGGGCGGAGGCCCGCGCCGGCCGGCTCGAGATCCGCATCGAGGACGGCGAGTTCCGCCGGGCCGACTACCGCGCGCTCCTCGAACGCGAAGGCGCCGAGATCGACGCCTTCCGCCGCCGGCGCCAGGACGCGTTCGACGCCGAGCGGGCGGCGTGGGAGGCGGCCGGCGAGTTCGACCGCGCGGAAGCCCCCGCACCCGCGTTCGACGGGCCGGGGGCGTACGACGACGCGCTCGGCGGCGCGTTGCCGGACCACGCCTTCGTGGTGGAGGCGTCGACGCACGCGTGCGTCTGGCGACTCGACGCCGACGTCGGTGCGATGGTCGAGGCCGGCGGGGCCCTGGTGTCGATGGAGGCGATGAAGCTGGAGACGACGGTTGTCGCGCCCGTGCGCGGAACCGTGGCCCGGGTCGTCTGCCGCGAGGGACAAGTGGTCGCACCCGGCACGCCGCTCGTGGTGCTGGTGGTCGACGACTGAGGCGTCAGTCGTCGCGACGGCGCGCCGCGGCTACCTGACCGCGCCGTGAACGGCGTGTGAAACGGGGTGGGTTGCGTTGACGTCGGCGGAGGAGCACGCATACACAGGCGTGACGCGCCGCGTCGGATGGATGCGCGTCGGCGTCCGCAGGAGGAGACCCGGCAATGACGACCAATGACGAGTGTCGTGAGACCGGTGACTGACGGCCGCGTGATCCGCTGGGACGAGCTCCCCGGTCCTGAGGTCGGCGCGCGCTCCGGTTCGGTCGCTCTGCTTCCCGTCGGGGCGACCGAGCAGCACGGTCCCCACCTGCCGACGGGAACCGACACGATCATCGCCACGTGGCTGTGCGGGCGGGCGTCCATGGCGACCGGCGCGATCGTGCTGCCCGCGGTGCCCGTGGGTTGCAGCTACGGCCACGGAAGGGAGATGCCCGGGACCCTCTCGTTGACCCCGGAGCTCCTCGCCGACACCGTCCACACGCAGATCCTGTGGGCGTACCAGACCACGGGAATCCGACGGTTCCTGGTCATCAACGCGCACATCGGCAACGCGGCGTCACTGTCGGTCGCGACCGACCACCTGCGCCTCGAGCATCCCGAGCTGCAGGTCGGGGTGCATGACTGGGCCCGCATGACCGAGCCGTTGTGGTCGGACCTCGTGAGCGACGGCGACGACTGGCACGCGAACCGGGGCGAGACCGCGGTGATGCTCGCCATCGCCCCCGACCTCGTGCGCACCGACCTCATGGTCGACGCCGACGACGAGGATCGCACCCGCGGACTCGTCTTCCGCTACACCGCCCGCTCGCTGTCGCGCAACGGTGTCACCGGGAAGCCCTCGGAGGCGACCCCCGAGCTCGGCCGGAAGCTGGTCGACGAAGCAGTCGAAGCGCTGGTCGCGTTGGTCGAGCGCGCCCGCACCGAGGAACCCCCGTTGTCGTAGGTCCGTGGCCCGATGTCAGTCGACGGTGGCGGGATCGACCCCGAGGCCGCCGGCCTCGCTGCTCGCGTAGGTGGCGAGGGCGAAGCGCAGGACGTCGACGGCTTCCTGCGCGCTCCACATCATCGGACCCTCGGCGGTGTGCAGCCAGCGGAGCCAGTGGCGGCCGGAGTCGCGGAAGCTGCTCGCCCAGTCGTCGTCGAGCGCGTGGTAGCCGCGCATCTCGCCGTCGGCGTAGACCTCGAGGCTCGGCTGCTGGATGCCGCGGCCGGTGCAGCGGTTCACCCGCGCGTAGCCCTTGCGACCGGTGACCTCCCAACGCTCGTCGTTGGTGTAGTAGTCGGAGCGGAGGTAGAGGTCGGGCGCGAGCGAGATGTCCCAGACGCCGCGCAGACCCGACTCGTGCTTCCAGGAGATGGTGGTGGGGGCGTCGACGGCGATGCCGGGAAACACCTCGGTCGCGCCGACCCACGCCCGTACCTCGCGGATCGGGCCGAAGAGCCAGATCGCGGTGGAGAGCTTGTGCCAGCCGTCGTCGAACACGAGGATGCCGCGCCCGCGCTGCATCTGGATCATCTGCCACTCGTAGCTGCTCATGGGCACGTCCCAGCCGCCCTGGCCGCTGCCCACCATCTTCATCGTGTAGCTGCTCGGGTCGCCGATCTCGCCCGACTCCACCACTTCCTTGAGTCGCCGCAGCGGCTCGTAGAAGAGGTAGTTCTCCATCACGCGGAGGAGCCGGTCGTTGGCCTCGGCCGCGTCGATCATGCGTTGCGCGTCGGCGAGGTTGTTGCACATCGGCTTCTGCAGGTTGACGTGCCATCCGTAGCCGAGGAGCTCGATGACGCCGTCGACGTGCAGCGGGATCGGAAGCAGGGCCTCGACGGCATCGACTTCGAGACCGCTGGCGGCGAGGTCGGCTGCGCTCGCGAACGTCTGCGCGTCGGGCCAGTCGCGCTGGCGCTGGGCCCGTCGTTCCTCGCTGGGATCGACGAGGGCCACGACCTCGACATCGGGGTTGTCGCGATACGCGCGTGCGTTGAGGTCGTAGATGCGGCCGAGCCCGACGAACGCGGCGCGGACGGGACGGTCGTAGGGCGTGAATGTCATGCGGGCAACGTATCCGCGGACCGTTCGGCTGTGCCGCGGTCAGGCCGTCTGGTCGGAATCGTCGGAGATCAGGTCGGCTGCTGGACCATGAACAACGGAGTCCCGGCGAGCTTGCCGCCGTCGACGACCAGGGTGGTCCCGGTGATGAACGCGGCCGACTCCGAACACAGCCACACCACGGCCGCGGCCACCTCCTCCGGTTGGCCGACCCGCTTGAGGGGCATCGCGTCCGCAGCGATCTGCTGCGCCTTGGCTCCGGCCCGCTGGAGGCCCTCGGTCAGGATCGGGCCCGGCGCCACACAGTTGACCCGCACGTGTTGGGCTCCATAGTCGAGCGCGGCGACCTTCGTGAGACCTTCGAGCCCGTGCTTCGCGCTCACGTAGCCACTGAGCCCGCCCACCCCGTCGAGGCCGGCGGTGGAGGAGATGTTGACGATCGCACCCCCGCCGCTCGCGAGCAGAGCGGGAATCTCGTACTTCATCGAGAGGAACGCTCCGCGGAGATTGACCGCGTACGCCGCGTCGAACGCGTCGACGTCGAGGTCGGCCAACTGCGTCGGTCGGTGCGAGCCGCCGGCGTCGTTGCAGGCGTGGTCGAGACGACCGAACCGGGCGACCGTCGCGGCCACCATTGCTGCGACCGCGTCCTGGTCGGTGACGTCGGTCGGTACGGCCAGCGCCTCCCCGCCACCCGCCTGCAACTCCTCGGCGAGGTGGTCGAGGGCGGCGCCGTCCCGGGAGGCGAGGACGACCGCGGCCCCCGCGGCCGAGAAGGCCCGGGCGACCGCCGCGCCGATGCCGCGGCTCGCGCCGGTGACGAGTGCCACCTGTCCGGACATGTCGATGGTCTGCGGCATCGTGGCTCCTCGGTCTGGGTCGGGTCCGACCAATATCGTCGCGCTACGCAATGATTGCAACTCGTGATAGTCTCGCGCCATGGTGAAAACCCGAACCGCTCCGGATGACAGCTCGTTCGCCCTGCTCCTGGTCCAACTCGGCTTCCATGCCGCGGCCCGATACGCCGCCGCGCTCGAGCCCCTCGGGCTGGAGCCGAGGCATGCGGGGCTGTTGCGCCGGCTCGCGTCGAACGAGGGTGTCTCGCAGCAGGCGCTGGGGCGGCTCCTCGGCATCAACGCCACACGGATGGTCTTCCTCGTCGACGATCTGGAGCAGCTCGGTCTCGTCGAACGGCGCAAGAACCCCCGCGACCGGCGGTCGCACGCGTTGTTCCTGACCGCGAAGGGGCGCACCGCGCTCGATCAGTCGGCGAAGGCGGGGCACGCCAACGAGGAGCAGCTCGGTGCCGGGTTGACGGCCGCGGAGCGGAAGCAACTGGCGCGGTTGCTCACCAAGGTCGCCACCGAACAAGGCATCACGATCGGTGGGCTGCCCGGGCCGCCGCCGGGGCGCGGGCCCGTGAGATCCGACGTCGTCAGGGAGGTCGTTCGATGACTGCAGCCACGGTGCCGTCAATCCACCGTCAGAGCACCGCCGGGCCGAACCTCGCGGCACTCGCGGGCATCTCGACCGCGCTGTTCCTCGCCGGCCTGATCGTCGGCCGGGCGATGGGGGACGCGACGTTCCCGTCGCCCTTCGACTCGAGCGCGGTCATCCTGCGCTACTTCCACGACAATCGGGACGCCGTGCGTGTCTCGGCGTTCTTCCAGTTCGGGTCCGCGATCCCGCTTGCCCTGTACGCCGCCACCGCGTCGGCTCGGTTGCGCAACCTGGGCGTGCGGGCGCCGGGCGCCACCATCGCGCTGGTCGGAGGGACCCTCGCCGCCGCGGCCCTCAGCGTCTCCGCGCTCGTCGGTTGGACGCTTTCGCAACCCGGCGTCCTCGGCTCACCGTCCGTCGTCCGGGCGCTCCACGACCTCGCCTTCGCCACCGGCGGTCCCGGTCACGTCGTTCCGCTCGGGCTGTTGTTCCTCGGCCTCGCGATCCCGGCGCTGTTCACCGGGCTGCTCCCGCGTTGGCTCGCGGTGGGCGGTCTCGTCCTCGGGGTCGTCGCGGAGCTCTCGACGCTGACGTTGCTCGTGGACGGGGCTGCGTACCTGCTCCCCGTGGCGCGCTTCCTCGGGTTGGCCTGGCTGATCGTCGTCGGCGTGTTGCTCCCCACAACTCGCGCGGCGGTCACGCCCGGGTGAGGATCTCCATGTTGTGGCCGCTCGGATCGGTGAAATACACGCCGCGTCCGCCGTGGTGTTCGTTGACGGTCATCGGACGCCGGTGAAGGGGATCGGCCCAGTACGTGAGGCGCCGTTCCACGATCCGTCCGAAGCCGGCGTCGAACGCGTCATCGTCGACCAGGAACGCGTAGTGGCCACCGGCGGCAGCGGCGTCGGCCCCGAAGTCGAGGGTCACCCCGTTGTCGAGCTCGACCGCGAGGAACGGCCCTGAGGCGTGCGGGGCCGGGAGCCCGAGGATCTCGGCGAGGAAGGTCGCCGACGCCTGCGGGTCGCGGCACGGAACGATCGTGTGGTTCAGCTCGATCGTCACGGGTTCTCCCTTCATTCGGGTCGACGACGGCGATCGATGCCCGGCGCCGGCGTGCGGATGTGACGCGGGCCTCGAGTCCGCGAACGAGGTGTTCCTCCGCCGCATTCCCGTTCAGCAGCGTACGGTTGCGACGTCGATGATGGGGGGCCATGTGGCGACAGGACACGATCGCGAAGAGGTCGAGGCCGCGGTGCGGCATTACCTCGCGGTGCGGGACGAGATCGATGCGGGCAAGCGCGGCTGGGATGCCATGGCCACCTTGTTCACCGACGACGCCGTGTTCATCGACCCGGCCTGGGGTCGGGTCGAGGGCATCGAGGAGATGCGGGCCACCGTGTTCGGCTCGGCGATGGTGGGGCTCGACGACTGGAAGTTCCCGACCGAGTTCTACGCGATCGACGGCGACACCGCCGTGATCAAGTGGACGCAGGTGCTGCCGGGCCACCGGGCCGACGGGACTCCGTACTCGCAGTCCGGGTACTCGACCTTGATCTACGCGGGTGACGGCAAGTTCTCGTACGAGGAGGACCTGCTCAACATGACCCACGTGATGCACGACATCAAGGAGAGCGGCTTCCAATTCTCACCCGAGATGGGCATGCCGCCCCGGCACCCCAACCGCGACGTGAGCAAGCCGAACCGCGGCTGAACGTCGGATAGGTGTCACAGCTCGGCGCGAGGCTGCAGCCATGCCGAGAGGGATGCGAGGCGGAACGCGGCGAGCGAAGGTCGTCGCACAACTGATCGAACGTGACGGCAGCCGCTGTTGGTACTGCCGGTTCCCGTTCGGCGAGGGCCCGTTCCGGTGCACGGTCGATCACGTGATTCCGTTGGCCCGGCACGGCACGAATGCCCTCGCCAACCTTCGTCTGGCCTGTGCGCACTGCAACGCCCGCAAGGGTTCGCAGGCGCGAGGGGTGTACGAGCAGTCCGAGGAGTTGGAGCAACGTCGGCGGTCTGCGCATCGCGAAGAGATGCTCGCGACCGGGCGGTGGCTGCCGAAGCGCGCGTTCCATCACCCGGCTCTCGTGTGGTCTGGTCCTGGTTGCTGGCGTTGCGAGGCCTGCGGGCAGAGTCGCTGCGACGGGTCACAGGGGCCGCCGACCGTTCCGTGCGCTCCGTGGTGCCACACGGCGAGCGATCCAGACGGGCCCGCGGAACGGCCGTGGGTGATGTGGTGGCGCGATGGTCCTCCGTCGCGCCGAGACTTCGCCGGGGCCACGGGCGCATCCTGAGCATCCGCGCGATCCTGGTGCAGCGGGGGGCCGCGTGAGGTGACGGAGGTGGCGTGATGGCGGGTTTCACCCGAGGGTTCCTGGGCCGCAACAAAGGCCCGCGCGATCCGCGTCTGCCACCGGGCCAGTACGACACCGGGAAGAGCTGGCCGGTCCTCACCGCGGAGGCGCGGCCGAAGCTGAGCACCGACAACTGGACGATGAAGGTGAACGGGCTCGTCGAACGCGCGAGCTCCTGGACCTGGGAGGAGGCCCACGCGCTGCCGCCGTCGACCTATCAGGGCGCGATCCACTGCGTGACCACCTGGTCGAAGTTCGACATGACGTGGAACGGCGTATCGGTCGACACGCTGCTCGAAGCGGCAGGCCCGCTGCCGTCCGCGAGCTACGTGATGGCGACCTCGCACACCGGTTACACGACCAACCTGCCGCTGGACGACGTCACCGGTGGCAAGGCCTGGGTCGCCTGGGAGGTCGACGGCGCGCCCCTCTCCACATCGCACGGCGGGCCGGCGCGACTGCTGGTGCCCCACCTCTACTTCTGGAAGAGCGCGAAGTGGATCGCGAGCCTCACGCTCATGGACCACGACGAGCCCGGATTCTGGGAGCGGAACGGCTACCACGACCACGGCGACCCGTGGCGTGAAGAGCGGTACCAGGGCGACTGACCGTGGCCGACGCCGCGCCGAGGAATCCGTGGAAGACGGCGACCGTCGTCGGCATCCGGCCGGAGACGCCGCGTGCGAAGACGCTGCGCCTGAAGTTCGAGCAACCCGTCGAGCACATGGCCGGCCAATACTTCATCGTGCGGCTCACCGCCCCCGACGGCTACACCGCGCAACGGTCGTACTCGTGCGCGTCGCCACCCGACGGCTCGAACGAGCTCGAGCTCACGATCGAGCTCCTCGACGGGGGCGAGGTCTCGACGTATCTGCACAACGTCGTCGAGGCCGGTGACGAGCTCGACGTCCGCGGCCCCATCGGCCTCTGGTTCGTCTGGAACGGCGACCACCCGGCATGCATGATCGGTGGCGGTTCGGGCGTGGTGCCGCTCATGGCCATGCTGCGCTACGCCCGTACGACCGGGAAATCGGATCTCGTCCGGTTGTTGGTGTCGGTGCGCTCGCCGGCCGACCTCTACTACGCCGACGAGCTGCCCGGTCCCGAGACCACCGTCATCTACACCCGACAGAATCCGCCCGGCGTCAACCGCGCGTCCGGTCGGCTGCGCATGACCGACGTCCCGGAGGTCGCGGACGACGCCACCGTCTACGTCTGCGGTTCGCCCGACTTCTGCGACTCGGTGACCGATCTCCTGATCGGCAACGGCGTCCTGGCCGAGCGCATACGCGTCGAACGCTTCGGCCCCACGGGCGACTGACGCACGAGGGGAGGAGTCCTGTGACGCCGTCCGACTTCGATGTCGTCTACCGCTACTTCGATGCCGGCAACGGTGGTGACACGGAGGCACTGCTTGCGTGCTTCACGGACGACGCGATCGTTGTCGACGACGGCGAGACCTCCCGCGGCATCGACGAGATCCGCGCGTGGTGGACGCGCACGAATGCCGCCTTCGTTTTCGTGGTGACACCGCTCACATCGGGGCGCGACCCCGATGTCGCCGACGGCATGTTGGTCGCGGCCCGACTCGACGGCGACTTCCCCGGGAGTCCCGTCGAACTGAAGTTCCGCTTCGGCCTCCGCGACAACCGGATCGTCACCCTCGACATCGCCCCCTGATGTTCAGCCCCGCACGAGACTCCGGCGGCGGGACTCGAGGAAGGCGCGCTCGGGTTGGTTGTCGGTGAGGGCGAGGGCGCGGTCGTAGGCGGCGAGCGCGTCGTCGGTGCGGTCGAGACGCACAAGGAGATCCGCTCGCGTCGCGTGATACAGGTGGTAAGCGTCGAGGTCGAGGGCGTCGACGATCGCGAGCGCGGGTTCGGGACCGTCGAGCTCCGCCATCGCCACCGCACGGTTGAGCGCCACGATCGGCGTGGGGGAGCGAAGCAGCAGCTGGTCGTAGAGGCGCACGATCTGGCTCCAGTCGGTATCGGCGGCGGTCGCCGCGTCGCTGTGCACCGCGTTGATCGCAGCCTGGATCTGGTACGGCCCCGGCGCGTTCCGCCGCAGGCACGCGCGGACGAGTGCCAGCCCCTCGGCGATCAGGTCCCGGTCCCATCGGGCGCGGTCCTGGTCCGGCAGCAGCACGATGGATCCGTCGACGGCGGTACGCGCGGCCCGCCGGGACTGCGTGAGGAGCAGCAGCGCGAGGA
>JAODBH010000027.1 GCA_025463865.1 Actinomycetes bacterium
GATCAGCTCGCGCACCTGCAGCGGCTGGTGGCGTCGTGGAACGTCCTCGCCGACCTCTCGTTCGCCGACCTGCTCCTGCTCGCGCCCATCGAGGGCGAGGAGGGCCACCGGTTCATGGTCCTCGACCAGGTGCGGCCGATGACCGGTCAGACGCTCTACCCGCAGGACATGGTCGAGACCCTCGTCGACGAGGTCGAGCGGCCGCTGGTGACCCGGGCCTGGCGGCTCGGTGAGATCGTCGAAGGCGACGCGCCGCTGCTGGGCGCGAGCGAGCGGGTGCGCCTCCAGTGCGTGCCGATCCGCTGCCAGGGGAAGCTGATCGGGCTCCTCACGCGTGAGGCGCCGATCACCTCCGGTCGCCGGCCCGGCGAGTTGGAACGCGTCTTCCTCGACGTGTTCGACCGGTTCGCGCTCATGATCGCGGAAGGCAGCTTCCCGTTCGCCCGCGACGAGGTCGAGCCGGAGGACGCACCGCGGGTCGGCGACGGTGCGATCGTCCTCGACGTCGGCGCGCACATCCGCTTCGCCAGCCCCAACGCGGTCACCTCGATGCACCGCATGGGCATCCACGCCTACACCTCGGGCCTGCGGCTGGCCGACGTCGGCTTCGAGGACTCCGCGGTCGAGATGGCCGCGCGCGCACACGCGCCGATCACCGAGGAGATCGAGCGGGGCGACACGTCGATCCTGCTGCGGGTGCTGCCGCTGTTCGAGGGCAACCGCCCGCTCGGTGCGCTGATGCTCATCCGCGACGTCACCGACCTCCGGCGCCGGGACCGCCTGCTCATGTCGAAGGACGCGACGATCCGCGAGATCCACCACCGGGTGAAGAACAACCTCCAGACCATCGCCGCGTTGCTTCGGCTGCAGGGCCGTCGACTGGAGTCGAAGGAGGCCCGTCAAGCCATCCAGGAGTCGGAGCGGCGCATCCGGTCGATCGCGATCGTGCACGAGACCCTCTCGCGCGAGGCCACCGACTTCGTGGCGTTCAGCGACATCATCAAGCCACTGGTCCGGGTGGTGGAGGAGTCGGTGTCGACCGAAGAGGGCAGCCTCCGGTTCAAGGTCGAGGGCGACGCGGGCGACCTCCCGGGCGAGGTCGCCACGCCCCTCGCGGTGATCCTCAACGAGCTGATGCAGAACGCGGTCGACCACGCGTTCCCCGACCAGGGGACCCGGCTCGGCGGCAACGTCACCATCCACCTCGCCCGGGTCGGCGACGAGGTGCAGGTCGACGTGGTGGACGACGGTGTCGGCCCGCCCGAGGGCTTCGACCTCGACGACCCGTCCGGCCTGGGCCTGCAGATCGTGCTCGCGCTCGTGCGCGGCGAGCTCGGCGGATCGATCGAGCTGCTGCGCGACGAAGGCACGCGCGTGCGGATCCGCGTGCCGGTGGCCGCGCCGCGGGTGGAGGTCAGCTAGTGGATCAGCCGGCGCGGCGTTGCTTGGTCAGCCAGTCCTTGCGGACCTTGCGCCGCTCTTCCTCGGTGGTGCCGCCCCAGATGCCGGCTTCCTGGTTCGTCGCGAGGGCGAACTCGAGGCACTCCGACTTCACCGGGCACACCGCGCAGACGTCCTTGGCCGCGTCGATCTGGTCCAGCGCGTGGCCGGTGCTGCCGATGGGGAAGAAGAGGTCCGCGTTGGAGTCGCGGCACAACGAGCGGTTCCGCCACGCGTCCGCGTCCCAGTCATGCGTACGGATCCAGGTCAACGCCACGAAGTCCTCCGGTGGGGTATTGCTCGACTGCTCGGGCCCGGGCCGAGGGCCTCGTGCCTACGATCACAAGCTGGTGCGGACCGCCCGCAGGTCCGCCGAGCGCCTGATCAACCTAGTCACCCATCGTGGGCGTGACAAGGGCTCTGACCTGCGGTGTTACCGGCGGGACACATTCCCGACCGCGTTCCGTGGTGGGGGGCACTCTTCGTGAAGGTTCTGGCCCACCGGGGTGCGAGCCGCCGCGCGGCGGAGAACACGCTCGAGGCCTTCGAAATCGCGCGCGAGCTCGGGGCCGACGGCGTCGAGCTCGACGTGCACGCCAGCGGCGACCAGGTGCTCGTCGTCCACCACGACGCCGAAGCTGACGGGCTCGGGGTCCTCCACGACTTCTCCGTGGCCGAGATCACCGCGTTGCGGCCCGACATCCCCACGCTGGAGACGGTGCTCGAGCGGTGTGCCGGGATGCTCGTCAACGTCGAGCTGAAGAACCTGCCGGGCGACGCCGACTTCGACCCGAACCATGGCATCGCGGTGCTGGTCGTCGAGCTGTTGCAGGACCGGGCCGCCCGCGGCGCGTCCGACTCGGTGATCGTCTCGTCGTTCAACCTCGAGACCATCGACCGGGTGCACGCCGACGACGCGTCGGTGCCGACGGGGTTCCTCACCTTCGCCGGTCTCGACCCGGTGTTCGCGCTCACGCTTGCGGCCGAACGCGGGCACACCGCGTTGCACCCGCAGCTGCAGGCGCTCGCCGGCGACGCGCCCGGTGTCGTCGAACGCGCGCACGAGCTCGGGCTGCACGTCAACGTCTGGACCGTCAACGATCCCGACGACGTGCGCGCCCTGCGCGATGCCGGTGCCGACGCGGTGATCACCGACGTCGCCGACGTCGCCCTCGCCGCCCTCGGTCGTCGGTGAGTACGAAGGGCCTCCGTAGCGCCTACGTTCAGGGGCCCGTCAACAGCTTTCGTTACGCAGTGGGGATGACGAGCGTGAGGGCGTCGGGCTCGAAGCAGACGTCGAAGTGGGAACCGGTGCCGAGGTGGTCGCCGTCGACCTGGTAGTGGATCTCCTGCCCGCCGGAGATCCGGAAGCGCTCGACGTGCCGATACTGCTGCACCTTGCGATGGCGCCGGAACGTGCGCCGCGAACCCAGGGTCGACACGCCCGTGCGGATCAGCATGATCAGCTTGAGGTCCTGCCACAACGTGAGGGTGAGCTCGGAGTCGAGCCCGAGGCCGGGATCGATCTTCACGGGCATGTTGCCCAGGTAGGTGTAGGGGTTCGTGTTGCTGGCGATCGCGAGCCCGACCCGCTCGACGACCTCGCCGCTCTCGAGCTCGACCTCGAACCGGTCCTTCTTGCGGTCGAAGCGGCGGAACCAGGTGTCGAACGCGGACACGAGGAACAGAGGGTGCGCGAACCAGCGCTTCAGGCTCGAGCGCCGCTCCACCTGCTCGACGACCGCGGCGTCGAACCCGAAGCCGGCGTGGAACAGGAAGCGCCTCCCGTCGACCGAGCCCACCCCGACCCGCTGGAACTCGCGCGTGTCGAGCGCCTGGAGGAGCTGGCCGGTGGCCTCGATCGCGTCGGTCGAGAAGCCGATGGTGCGCGCGAACACGTTGGTGGAGCCGCCCGGCAATGGCGCCAGCGCGGTCTCCGTCCCGACGAGGCCGTTGGCCGCCTCGTTGAGGGTGCCGTCACCGGCGAGCACGACCACGCAGTCGACGCCGTCGGCCGCGGCGGTGCGCGCCAGCTCGGTCGCGTGGCCGCGCTCCTTCGTCTCGGCCACCTCGAGCGAGTGCCCGGAGCCGAGCGCGGCCTGGATGACGACGCGCCGGCGCGCGGTGACCGACGACGCGGTCGCGTTGACGATCAGCAGGAGGCGCACCCCTCGACCCTACTGTGCGGCCAGAGCGCACCTCGTAGGTGCTCTATGGACGCACAGCGGCTCGGAAGCCGGGCCGCGTACGATGCCGCGGTGCCCGACACGCTGCCGGAGCTGGAGTCCGAGATCACGGCCTGCCGCGCGTGTCCGCGCCTCGTCGCGTGGCGGGAGGCGGTCGC
Organism: Actinomycetes bacterium; assembly: GCA_025463865.1. Lineage (GTDB taxonomy): Bacteria > Actinomycetota > Acidimicrobiia > IMCC26256 > Chersky-534 > Chersky-534. The sequence continues at coordinate 3,785 of JAODBH010000027.1, forward strand.
GGCCGATCCGCCGGCCCGGTTCCGCGGGGAGACCTACTGGGCGCGCCCGGTACCGGGTTTCGGCGATCCGCACGCCCGCGTGGCGATCGTCGGCCTCGCTCCCGCGGCCAACGGCGCCAACCGGACGGGCCGCATGTTCACCGGTGACCGTTCCGGCGACTTCCTCTTCGCCGCGCTGCACCGCACGGGGTTCGCGAGCCAGCCCACGTCGGTGCACGCGGGTGACGGCCTCGAGCTGCACGACGCGTTCATCACCGCCGCGGTCCGGTGCGCGCCTCCGGACAACAAGCCGACGCCCGGGGAGCGCACGAACTGCCTCCCGTGGGTCGAACGCGAGCTCGACCTGCTCACCGCGGTGCAGGTCTTCGTCGTGCTCGGGGCGTTCGCCTACCACGCGCTCTGGACGGTGCTGGGAGCTCGGGGTGTGCAGCTCCCGCGACCCCGTCCGGCGTTCGCGCACGGGCTCGAGGTCCCCACGAGCGCCGGGGTGATCGTGGGCTCCTTCCATCCCAGCCAGCAGAACACCTTCACCCGCCGGCTGACGCCACCCATGCTCGACTCGGTGTTCCTCCGTGCCCGTGCGCTCGCCGCCTTGCCGGAACCCGACTAGCGGAACGCCTCGAACAGCGACACGCAGCCCAGGATCACCAGCACGACGGCCATCACGCGGCGCAGGGTCGAGACCGACAGCACCCGGAGGAGCCCCTGCCCGCTGAGCACCGCGATCGCCGCGACGGTCCAGAGCGCGAGCACCGCGCCGAGGGCGACGCTGAACGGCGAGTGGTAGTGCGCGGCGAGGTTGGCGGTGAGGATCTGGGTGAGGTCGCCCCACTCCGCGATGAAGGTGACGAGGAACGCGGTGGTCAGCGTGCGCCCGTGGGTCGCGGTCTCGGCTTCGATGAGCTCGGTCTCGTCCTTGTTCGACTCCCGGATCGCGAAGACGGCTCCGGCGAAGAAGAGGATCGCGACGAACACCTCGAGGACGGTCTTCGGCAGGATCGCGAAGAGCCCGACGCCGATGGTGACGGCGATGGCGACGTGGACGGAGAACGCGGCGGCGGCTCCGAGCCACACGCTCAGCGGCTTCCCGCGCGAGGAGAGGACGAGCGACGAGAACATGGTCTTGTCGGGGAGCTCGCCGATGAAGATGATCGGGAACACGGCGAGCACGACGGCGAAGTTCAACGGGTCATCCGGGTCTGGGGGCGAGGTCGGTGCGGGTCAGGGTCAGGTCGAGATGCTGGTGAGCTCGCCGACCGCGTAGACCACGGCGAAGACGATGAGCGCGATGGCGACGGCGTGCCGCATGACGACGTCGGGGGTGCGGAGCGCGAGCGCGGCTCCGGCGCGGGCACCGGGGATCACGCCGATGCAGAGTGGCACGGCGAAGGCCCAGTTGATGTCACCCAGGTACCAGTGGGTGAGCGTCCCGGGGATCGCCAGGAGCCCGACGCACGCCAGCGACGTGGCGATGGCGGCCTTGATCGGGAGCCCCAGCCACTTGCTGAAGGCCGGGACCATGAACACGCCACCGCCTACGCCGAGCAGCCCGCTCACGCAGCCCGCGAACCCGCCGATGACGGCGAGGCGCCACCACGCGACCCGCTCGGGCGTCGACGCGGCCAGCGGTGGGGCAGGGGCGACGGTCTCCTGACCTGACGCCGACCCGACGGTCACCCGAGCCTGCGCGTCGCGCTCCCGCCAGAGCTGCACGCCCGTGAAGGCCATCAGCGCAGCCGTCGCGATCATGAGCGGATGCCCTCCGCCGGGGATCACGTTGGACAGGAGTGCGCCGCCGACCGCCGCGAGCGCGCCGACGCCCGCGGTGCCGCCGACGATCTGCCAGCGGATGAGCCCTTCGCGCTGGTAACGAAGCGTGCCGACGAAGGCGGAGGGGAGCACCGACGGGAGCGTCGATCCCACCGACTCCAGCGGGGTGGCGCCGAGCGCGCGGATGCCGGGGGTCGAGACGACCGCGCCGCCCACGCCGAACATCGCGGACAGGGCACCGGTGAGAACCCCCAGCAACAGGGTGATGGAGATCCGCCAGCCGTCGTCCACCCGGCGAGGCTAACCAGGGCCCACGGGCCCGAGACCATCGAAGCCGGCGCAATCTCCGGGTCCGCGGGCGCGGTTCCACTAGCCTTTCGGGATGGCCGACGACCACACGCTGCGCGGGGTCCACATCCCGTTGATCACCCCCTTCCTGGCCGACGGCAGCCTCGATCTCGGGTCGTTGGAGCGGATCGCGCACGAGTATCTCGACGCCGGAGCCGCAGGGTTGGTCCCGCTCGGCACCACCGGCGAGAGCACGGCGCTCGACCCGGCGGAGAAGCAGTCGGTCATCGAGCTGTGCTCGAGGATCTGCACCGACCGCGACGCGCGGCTGGTCGTCGGTGTGGGTACGAACAGCACCCGCTCGACGATCGCGGCCGCGCAGTCGCTCGGCTCGGTCCCCGGAGTCACCGCCGCGCTCGTGGTCGTGCCCTACTACGTGCGCCCGGGCGAAGCGGGGGTCGTGGAGCACTTCCGCGCCGTCGCCGCCGCGAGCCCCGTCCCGATCGTGCTCTACAACATCCCGATCCGCAGCGGTCAGGCCCTCGGTGCCCGCGCCGTTCTCGAGATCGCCGCGCTGCCCAACGTCATCGGCATGAAGCAGGCGACCGCGGGCCTCGACCTCGACACCTTGGAGATCCTGCGCGGCATGCCGGACGGCTTCGCGGTGCTCGGCGGTGAAGACCCGTTCCTCCTGCCCCTGGTCCTGATGGGCGGACAGGGCGCGATCTGCGCTTCGGCCCACGTCCTCACCGAGCGCTTCATCGCGATGATCGAGTGCGGTCTGGCTCACAAGGTCGACGACGGCCGCGCCCACGCTGAGGCGCTCCTGCCGGTGGTGCGGGCCTGCTTCGCCGAGCCGAACCCGTCGGTGTTCAAGGGCGTGCTGCACGCGCAGGGACGGATCACGAGTCCCACCGTCCGCCTCCCGCTGATCGACGCCTCCGCCGGCGCGGTGGAGACGGCGCTCGCCGCGATCGCCGCCGCGAGCTGAGCGCCGGTAGGTCACCGGCGCCGACACCGGCGGCGACACGGGGCCGTTGGCTCCGCGCCGGTGATCCTGCGCTCGAGCCGAGCACCGACCTCGACGTGGCCGCGGCGATCGTCGGCTCCTTCGACGCACCGGACGCGGCGCAACGGGCGTCGCGGGAGCAGATCCTCGATGCGATCAGTGGACGTCCCGATGTGGCCCGGCGCACCGCGATGCCCGGCCACCTCACGGCCAGCTCGGTGATCGTGGATCCTGCGACCGGGCTCGCGCTGCTGTGCTTCCATCCGAAGGTGGGGCGCTGGATCCAGACCGGGGGCCACGCCGACGGCGACACCAACCTGCGCGCGGTGGCATGGCGCGAAGGCAACGAGGAGACCGGGCTCGCCGCGCTCGCCCTCTGGTCCACGCCCGTCGACCTCGACGTGCATCCCGCGGGCGGCGCGAATGACGCGGCACGCGTCGACCCGCCGCTGCACCTCGACACCCGGTTTATGGCCCGGTGCGCGCCGGGTACCTCGCGCGTCGACGCGGTGAGTCCGGAGGGGCTCGGCCTGCGGTGGTGCGGCGAACCCGAGCTCGAGGAGTTGGACGTCGACCCGGTCACCCGCCGGCTCGTCCGGGCTGCCCGAGCCCTCTCTGCGACCCTCGACTGACCCACCGCGCGAATACAAGACTCTTGCGTCTCGTAACTCCGGGGCGTACCGTCGACGTTTCAACACCCGACAGTGTCGTAATCAGAGGGGCTCGCAATGTCGAACGCCGATCGCGCCTACGACCGCCGCTGGTGGATCCTGCTCGTGTTGTGCCTGAGCCTGGTCGTGATCACGCTCGACAACACGATCCTCAACGTCGCCATCCCGACGCTCCAACGCGACCTCAACGCGAACACGAGCCAGCTGCAGTGGATGGTCGACGCGTACACGCTCGTGTTCGCCGGGCTCCTCCTCACGGCGGGGAGCCTGGGCGACCGCTTCGGCCGCAGGGGAGCCCTCCAGCTGGGCCTGGCGATCTTCGCCCTCGGCTCGCTCGCCTCCGCGGTCGTGACCACGGCCGACCAGCTGATCGCGACCCGGGCCCTCATGGGCATCGGTGGCGCGCTGATCATGCCGTCGACCCTGTCGATCCTCACCAACGTGTTCCCCGCCCACGAGCGCGGCCGGGCCATCGGCATCTGGGCCGGCGTCTCCGCGATCGGCATCGCGCTCGGTCCGCTGGCCGGAGGCTTCCTCCTGTCGCACTTCTACTGGGGCTCGATCTTCCTCGTGAACATCCCGATCGCCGCGGTGGCGATCGTGGCCGGCATCTTCCTCATGCCCAACTCGAAGGACCCGCACCCCGGCAAGCTGGATCCGGTCGGCGCGGGCCTCTCGATAGCGGGCCTGTTCGCGCTGGTGTACGCCATCATCGAGGCACCGCAGGACGGCTGGACCGATCCGACCATCGTCACGATGTTCGCCGCCGCCGCGGTCCTGCTCGTCGTGTTCGCGATCTGGGAGACGCGCAGCACGCACCCGATGCTCGACGTCACCTTCTTCAAGAACCCGAGGTTCACCGCGGCCAGCGCGGGCATCACGCTCGTCTTCTTCGCACTGTTCGGCTACACGTTCCTGCTCACGCAGTACTTCCAGCTCGTGCTCGGCTACAGCGCGATCAAGACCGGCTTCGCGTTGCTGCCGTTCGCGCTGATCCTGATGATCACCGCACCGACGAGCTCCAGGATCGTCGACCGGTTCGGCACCAAGCTCGTGGTGGCCACCGGTCTCAGCCTGGTCACGCTCGGCATGCTCCTGCAGACCGGGCTGCAGGTGAGCAGCAGCTACCTCGACGTGATCTGGCGCATGGCGGTCATCGCGTTCGGCATGGGGCTCACCCTGGCCCCCTCGACCGAGTCGATCATGGGCTCGTTGCCGCTCGCCAAGGCCGGCGTCGGTTCGGCCGTCAACGACACGACCCGCCAGGTTGGTGGTGCGCTCGGTGTCGCGATCATCGGTTCCGCGCTCTCGAGCTACTACGGCTCGCACATCGTGCACGCGCTCACGGGCAAGTATCCGCCCAACGTGGTCGCCGCGGCCAAGAGCTCGATCGGCGGGGCCATCGACGCCGCCAGCACGCTCGGCAACGCGGGCAAGCCGGTGGCCGCGGCCGCCAAGGCGGCGTTCGTCGGCGGTCTGCACCGCGGCGCGCTCGTCGCGTCGATCAGCGCGCTGATCGGAGCGACCGTCGCCGCGCTCTACCTGCCGGCCCGCGCGCCGCGCGCGGAGATCGAAGAGCAGGAGGCGGAGCTCGCGGCCGAGATCGGGGCCGGGCACGTCCACTCCGAAGGCGGGCACGCCGACGGCCAACAGGCCGACGGGCAACGTGCGGACGGACCGCCTGCGGACGGGCAGCGTGCCGACGGGCAGTCGGCCCCGGCCATCGATCCCACGCCGTCGGCCTGAGGAGCGCTGCGATGGCCGTGGTCCCCGCAGAGGGCGACGATCGGGCGGCTCCCTGCGCGGGCCCCCGCGCCCCCGGGCGGCCCCGGAGCAGCGTGGCCGACGCCGCCATCGTCGCGGCCGCGATCGACTCGTTGGAGGCCGACGGCTTCGACGGGCTGACCGTCGACGGCGTCGCCGCGCGTGCCGGTGTGAGCAAGGCGACGATCTACCGCCGATACCCGTCGAAGATCGAGCTCGTGCTCGCGGCGGCACAGCAGTGCATCGGCGACATCCCGATCCCGCTCGACACCGGATCGTTGCGGGGCGACCTCGAGGCCACCGCGCGCAAGCTCGTCGCGTTGGTCTCGGACACCCCCGCGGGCCGGATCATGCCGATGCTCGTGGCCGAGATCAGCCGGAACGCCGAGCTGCGCGACGCGTTCCGCGACTACATCGGCTGCCGGCGGATGATCTCGATGGAGATCGCGCAGCGGGCACTGGCCCGGGGCGAGCTGCGGGCCGACACCGACGTCGACGTCATGGTCGACGTGCTGGCAGGCCCGATCTTCTACCGCTCACTGGTCAGCGGCGGACCCCTCGACGACAACTTCCTGACCCACCTCGTCGACGCCGTCACCCGCGCCTACGCCATCTGACCCCACGGTTTCGAGCGTCCCTGGAGCACGATAATTGTGCTCGGGGGACGCACGAAGACTCAGGGCGCGCCGAGGGCCTGGGTGAGGAGGGCTTCCTGCTCCTGCTCGTGCACGGTCTGGCTGCCGCTGGCCGGGCTGGCACTCGCCTCGCGCGCCGCGACCTGCAGGACCGCGCCGTCGCGGATCGGGAGGCGGCTGCGCACGAAGCCCCAGGCGCCCATGTTCTCCGGCTCCTCCTGGCACCACCACAGCTCGTTGGCGTGGGGGTAGCGGTCGAGCACGGCCTCGAGCTCCGCGGTCGGCACCGGGTACAGCTGCTCGAGCCGGACGATCGCCACCGGCGCGCCCACGCGGTCGCGGCGGTCCATCAGCTCGTGGCCGATCTTGCCGGTGCAGATCACGACGCGCCGGACGGCCGCGGCGTCGATCGGACCGCGGTCGTCGAGCACGCGCTGGAACGAACCGGTGACGAGCTCGTTCACCTGGCTGCGCGTCTGCGGCATGCGGAGGTAGCGCTTCGGCGTGAGGCAGACGAGCGGCCGACGCTTGGAGGTGCGGACCTGCCGTCGGAGCACGTGGAAGTACTGCGCCGCGGTGCTGGGGTAGACGACGCGCATGTTGTCGTCGGCGCACAGCGTGAGGAAGCGTTCCAGGCGGGCGCTGGAGTGGTCGGGTCCCTGGCCCTCGAAGCCGTGGGGGAGCAGCATCGTCAGCGCGCTGCGCTGTCCCCACTTGTCCTCGGCCGCGACGACGAACTCGTCGATGATCGTCTGCGCGCCGTTGATGAAGTCGCCGAACTGGGCCTCCCACGCGACCAGCGTGTCGGCCGCCTCGACCGAGTAGCCGTAGTCGAAGCCGAGCGCGGCGAACTCGGACAGCACCGAGTCGTAGATCATGAACGGCGCCGTCGCCCCGTCGAGATGCGCGAGCGGCGCGTACTCCTGCTCGGTCTCCACGTCGACGAGCACCGCGTGACGCTGGCTGAACGTGCCCCGGCGGCTGTCCTGACCCGCGAGCCGGACCGGCGTGCCTTCGAGCACGAGCGATCCGAACGCGAGCTGCTCCGCGAGCGACCAGTCGACGGTGCCGTCGTCGAAGCCTTGGAGCTGGTTGTTGAGGATCCGGTCGAGCTTCGGGTGGGTGTGGAAGCCCTCGGGCCGGGCCCGGAGCCCGGTGACCACCGCGTCGAGCTCCTCGCGCGCGACACCGGTGGAGACGTCGTCGACGGTCACGTCGGCCGCGAGCCGCTGGGGCGGGCGCGGCGGCTCGGTCTGGTGGGTCTCCTCGAACGCGACGTCGAGGCGGTGCTTGAAGTCGTCGAGCGCGGCCTCGGCCTCCTCGAGGGTGAGGTCGCCCCGGTTGACCAGCGCCTCGGTGTAGAGCTTGCGAACCGAACGGTGCTGCCCGATGAGCGCGTACATACGGGGCTGGGTG
>JAODBH010000042.1 GCA_025463865.1 Actinomycetes bacterium
GCTGCGCCGTCTCGGGGTGGGCCGCTGCGAGCAGCGCGCGCTGGTTCGGGAAGTACCGATAGGCCGTCGCGCGGGACACCGATGCGGCCTCGGCGGATTCCTCCACCGTGGGCGCGAGTCCGCGCGCCACCTGTTCCCGCGCCGCGTTCACCAAAGCCTGCCGGGTGCGCTGCTTCTGCTGCGTGCGGCCGTCGAGCTCGTACGTTGACATGGCCGATACGGTACCTTAGTCTCGTCATGAGACATCAGTCTCATATCGATGGAAGCGGGGGCGACATGGGTGCAGGCACAGCGATCGTTCGGGCCAGGGACGAAGGCGAGCGCCGCTGGTTCCTCGGCGGCGGCACGCACACCTGGATGCTCAGGGCCGCGGAGACGGGGGGCGCGCTCTATGCCTTCGAGGACGCCGTGACGCAAGGGAAGGTGACCCCCTACCACGCGCATCCCGACACGGACGAGATCGTGTTCGTCCTGGAGGGCGAGGTCCTCGTCAACATCGACGGCGAGGAGCACGTCGTCAGTGCCGGCGGCATGACGTACACGCCGAAGGGGGTGCCCCATGCCTTCATGGTCCGCTCGACGACCGCCCGCCTGCTCTCGCTGCAGACTCCCGGCACCTCCGAGTCCTTCTACTGGGGGGCCAGTGAACCCGCGACCAGTGACGAGCCCGGCCCCACCGACTTCGAGCGGGTGGGCCAGGTCGCGCAGGGCACCGGCGCGACCCGGATGCTCGGCCCGCCGCCGTTCCCGATGCACCAGCCCTCCGACGCCTGAGATCTTTGTGCGTCCCTGGACCACGACATGTGTGCTCCAGGGACGCACGCAACTCGTCAGGTGCGGCGGCAGCGGAGCAGGAGGAGCCTCGGGATGGAGGCGGCCTCGCGGTACTCGGGGGCCTTGGCCAGGAAGCCCTCGGGCGGCGCGGGCTCCTCCATGCGCTCGAGCACGAAGCCGGCGTCGATGAGCGCGTTGACGTATCGGCCGAGCGGCCGGTGGATGAACGGCAGGACCACTCCGGGCGCGACCTCCTCCATCGACAGGTCGTCGGTGAGGTAGGGCCCGATCCGCCAGTACTGCTCCTCGAGGATCTGGTCGTCGATCCAGCCGCTCCCCGGCGCTTGGAGCAACGGGTGGTTCAGGAGGAACAGGAACGTGCCGCCGGACTCGAGGACGCGCGCGACCTCGCCGATGGCCTCGGTGAACGCGGTGATGTGCTCGAAGACCAGGCACGCGAGCGCGCCGTCGAACACCGCGTCCGGGAACGGCAGGGCGTCGGCGAAGCCACGCGCGTACGCCGGACCGCCGGCCCGCTCCCGGGCGACGACCACCTGGGGAGCCGACGGCTCGACGCCCACGACGGTGGTCGCGCCCATCGACACGCCGAGGCGCGCGAGCTGTCCTTCACCGGTGCCGACGTCGAGCAGGCGCGTCACCCCCGCGAGGTGCTCACGAACGAGCGGGACGATCTGCTCCTCGTACTCGGGATCGGCGCCGTCGGTGAAGCCGTCCTGCCACCACTTGGCGTTGGCGTCCCAGGCGCTGATGTCCGGCACTAGCCGGCAGCGCGCTTGAGGGGCGCGGTGCGCTTCAGCGCCGCGACCTTCTTCGCCGGTGCCCGCTTCGTCCGGGCTGCCGCCTTGGCGGGCGTGGCGACCGGCGCGTCGAGGATCTTGGCCAGGAACTTCCCGGTGTAGCTGTTGGGCGTCGCCGCGATCAGCTCCGGCGGCCCCTCGGCCAGCACGCGTCCGCCGCCGTTGCCGCCCTCCGGCCCGAGGTCGATGACCCAGTCGGCGGACTTGATGACGTCGAGGTTGTGCTCGATGACCAGCACGGTGTTGCCCAGGTCGACCAGCCGCTGGAGCACGCCGAGGAGCCGGCCGACGTCCTCGAAGTGGAGACCCGTGGTGGGCTCGTCGAGGATGTAGATGGTGCGGCCGGTGCTGCGCTTGCCGAGCTCGGCGCTGAGCTTCACCCGCTGCGCCTCGCCACCGGAGAGCGTCGGCGCGGGCTGGCCGAGCCGCACGTAGCCGAGGCCGACGTCGCACAGCGTCTGCATCTGCCGTGCGATCGCGGGCTGGTTCTTGAAGAAGTCGACCGCCTCCTCGATGCTCATGTCGAGCACCTCGGCGATGTTCTTGCCCTTGAAGGTGATGTCGAGCGTGTCGCGGTTGTAGCGCGCGCCCTTGCACACCTCGCACGGCACGTAGACGTCGGGGAGGAAGTGCATCTCGATCTTGATCGTGCCGTCACCCGCGCACGCCTCGCAGCGGCCGCCCTTCACGTTGAACGAGAAGCGACCGGGCTGGTAGCCGCGGACGTTCGACTCCGGCGTCTTCGCGAACAGCGTGCGGATCTTGTCGAAGACCCCGGTGTACGTGGCCGGGTTCGAGCGCGGCGTGCGGCCGATCGGCGACTGGTCGATGTTGATGACCTTGTCGAGGTTCTCCGCGCCGGTGACCGACTTGTGGCGGCCCGGCACCGTCTTCGACCGGTAGATCTTCGCCATCAGCGCGTGGTACAGGATGTCGTTGACGAGCGTGCTCTTGCCGCTGCCGCTCACGCCCGACACGACGACGAAGGACCCGAGCGGGAAGTCGACGTCGATGTTCTTGAGGTTGTGCTCGCGCGCACCCTTCACCGTGAGCCACGCGTCGCCGGGTTGACGGCGGACCGCCGGGATCGGGATGGTGCGCTTACCACTGAGGTACTGCCCGGTGATCGACCGCTTGCTCCTCAGCACGTCCTTCAACGTGCCCGAGACCACGACCTCGCCGCCGTGCTCCCCGGCGCCCGGCCCGACGTCGACGATGTGGTCGGCGACCCGGATCGTGTCCTCGTCGTGCTCGACGACGATCACCGTGTTGCCGAGATCGCGCAGGCGGATCATGGTCTCGATGAGGCGCTCGTTGTCGCGCTGGTGGAGCCCGATCGACGGCTCGTCCAGCACGTAGAGGACGCCAACGAGACCGCTGCCGATCTGCGACGCGAGACGGATGCGTTGCGCCTCCCCGCCGGCGAGCGTGCCCGACGCGCGGTTCAGGGAGAGGTAGTCGAGGCCGACGTCGAGGAGGAAGCGCAACCGCGCGTTGACCTCCTTGACCACCGCCTCGG
>JAODBH010000043.1 GCA_025463865.1 Actinomycetes bacterium
CGATCGCGACCTCGATGGGCGCGAACACCACCCGCTCGACGGCATCGAGCAGGTAGGCGAACCCGAGCCCGTGCTCGCCGGCGACGGGCGCCAGCGGTAGGACCGACGAGAAGGCGGCCTCCTCGTAGCGGCGCTCGCCGCTGAGGGCGGCCAACCGGAGGAGCCCCGTGACGGCGAGCGAGTTGCCCGCCGGTACGGCGTTGTCCTCCAGGTCCTTGGGCCGCACGACGAGCGCCTCCGCGTCCTGGCCCGTGGTGAAGAAGCCGGGCCCGTCGGGATCGGAGAACAGATCGATGAGCGCGTCGGCCACGGCGCGGGCGTCGTCGAGGTGGCCGATCCCGTCGAGCTCGGCGAAGGTGACCAGGAGCTCCAGGAGCGCGCCGTAGTCCTCGCTGTAGGCGAGATGGCGGGCCCGGCCGATCTCCGGGTCGTCGGGGGTGTCGGCCTGCCAGGCACGCAGCAGCCGGCCGTCGCGGCGACGGAGCTCGCGCTGGAGGAACGCGAGATTGGCGCGTGCGGCTTCGAGCCAGTCGGCCCGGTCGAACGCGACTGCAGCCTCGAGCAGCACCCGGGTGAACAGCGCGTTCCAGCCGAGCAGCACCTTGTCGTCGAGACCGGGGCGGATCCGACCCTCCCTCGCCGCGAAGAGCTTGGGTAGGGCGCGGCTCACGGCCTCGGGCCGGGTCGCGGTGCGGTCGACGGCGTAGAGGATGTTGGCACCCTCGAAGTTGCCGCCCTCGGTGATGCCGAAGAAATCGATCACCGACGGTGCGTCGTCACCGCACACCGCCTCGATCTCGTCCCGGCTCCAGACGTAGAACTTGCCCTCCACGCCCTCGGAGTCGGCGTCCTCGGCGGAGAAGAAGCCCCCGTCAGGATGGCGGAGATCGCGCAGGACGTAGGCGATCGTCTCCTCGACCACCGTCTTGTACCGCGGCTCGCCGAGCAGCAGGTGTGCGTGCAGGTAGGCGCGGGCGAGCAGCGCCTGGTCGTAGAGCATCTTCTCGAAGTGGGGGACGAGCCAGATCGCGTCGGTGCTGTAGCGGGCGAAACCGCCGCCCACGTGGTCGTAGATGCCACCGGCGGCCATCGCGTCGAGCGAGGTGGTGATCATCTGGAGCGTGTCCGGCGCGGGGTCGAGGGCGGCGGCGCGCACGAGGAAGTCGATCGTCATGGCCTGGGGGAACTTGGGCGCGGGGCCGAAGCCACCCATGCGCGGGTCGAAGCGGGCCTTCATGCCGGCCCGGGCGTCCTCGAGGATCGCGGGTGAGAGATCGCCGGGGCCGTCGACCGGCACGCCGGCCGCGGCTGCGAGTCCGGCGACCTGGCGCATGTGCCCGACGAGGTTGTCGGCCTGCTGGATCGCGTCCTCGCGCCGCTCGTGCCACACCTGATCCATGGCATCGAGCACACGTCGGAAGCCGGGCATGCCCTGGACGTCGGACTTCGGGAAGTACGTGCCGGCGTAGAAGGGCGCGCCGTCGGGAGTGAGGAACACGGTCATCGGCCAGCCGCCGCGGCCGGTCATGGCCTGGGTCGCGTCCATGTAGATCGCGTCGACGTCGGGCCGCTCCTCGCGGTCGACCTTCACGTTCACGAAGCGCTCGTTCATCAACGCCGCGATCGCCGGATCCTCGAAGCTCTCGTGCGCCATCACGTGGCACCAGTGACACGCGCTGTAGCCGATCGACAGCAGGATCGGCTTGTCGCCGGCGTGCGCGGCCGCGAAGGCCTCGTCACCCCACGGGTACCAGTCGACGGGGTTCTCGGCGTGCTGACGCAGGTACGGACTCGGCTCGCGGGCCAGGCGGTTCGGCATCCCGCCATCCTGGCAGCCCCGACGCTCCAACCGTACGTGCGTCCCTCGAGCACGATATGTGTGCTCCAGGGACGCACTAAAGCTCGAGGGCCTCGATCGCGTGCGCGCGGGCCCAGCGGTAGTCGGGCTTGCCGGACGCGCTGCGGCGGACCTCGGGCACCGGCACGTAGGCCCGCGGGGTCTTGTAGCCCGCGAGCGCGACGCGCAGATGGGCGCTGAGGCCGTCGACGTCGGTGTCGAAGCCGCCTCGGAGGGCGACCAGCGCGACGACCCGCTCGCCCCAGCGCTCGTCGGGCACGCCGACGACCACCGCGTCGAACACCGACGGGTGCGACTTCAGCGCGGCCTCGACCTCCTCCGGGTACACCTTCTCGCCGCCGGTGTTGATCGACGCGGAGCCGCGGCCCAGGAGGGTGATCGACCCGTCGGCCTCGAGCCGCGCCTCGTCGCCCGGCACCGACCAGCGGACGCCGTCGATCACGGGGAACGTCGCCGCGCTCTTCGCCGGGTCCTTGTAGTACCCGACCGGCACCCGGCCCCGGCGGGCGAGCTTGCCCACCACGCCGACGGGGGCGGGGCGCAGGTCGTCGTCGAGGACGCTCGTGTCGGGGGTGGCCGCGAAGCGAAGCCCGCGCACCGCGTCGCCGCCCGCCACGCTCACCAGCGTGCCCTGCCCGCCGGTCTCCGACGCGCCGACGCCGTCGATCAGGAGCAGCGTGGGGAGCGCCGCGAGGAGCTGCGACTTCACGACGGGGGACAGCACCGCTCCGCCCGAGATGACGACCCGGCAGCACGACAGGTCGGTCCCGGGCGGGAGCTCCGGCAGGGCTTCCACGAGCGGGCGCGCGAACGCGTCGCCGACGATCAACAGCAGGTTGGCGCGCTCGCGCGCCAGCAGCTCCCAGATGCGCACCGGGTCGAAGTGGTGGTCGTCGGACAGCACGATGCTCCCACCGCCAAGCAACGTGCCCCACGAGAGCCAGTGGGCGGTCCCGTGCATGAGCGGCGCTGCGGGCAGGATGCGCAAACGGCCCTTGACGGCCTTCTCGACCACCTCGTCCTCGCTCGCGACCTCGACCCCATCGGTCCCGCTCCCACCGCACGCGGCGAAGAACACGTCTTCCTGCCGCCAGACCACGCCC
>JAODBH010000079.1 GCA_025463865.1 Actinomycetes bacterium
GACCTTGGCGCCCTGCGAGGCCAGCAGGAGGGAGTGCTCACGCCCGATCCCGCGTCCCGCACCGGTCACGATGCACACCCGGTCCTCAACCAATCTGGCCACGTTCCACCTCTCGGGTCGACTGCTCCACCACTCCGGCGGGGTCACAGTCTGCCGGAAGCGTCGTCCCCGACCATGGTCCGGCCCGAAATGCGTCCGCACCGGAAGGCCCGCTGGCCTCCTCGGGGCGTCACGCGTGGGACGACGCCTAACGGCGCGGCCTTGCGGCGCAGTCGATGCAGGTGGTCGTCGTCGGTCGGGCGAAGAGACGTTCGGCCGCGATCGGACCGTTGCACTGCGCGCAGATCCCGTAGGTGCCGGCGTCGAGGCGGGCCGCGGCCGCGTCCAACTGCGCGAGCTCGGCCGCGGCGCGGTCCCGCATGGCCGTGATCTGAGCCCGCTCGAAGCCGATGGTCGCGCCCTCGGGATCGTGCTCGTCGTCGGTGTTGGCTTCTTCCGTCGCGGCGACGATGTCGTCGAAGTCCTCGCCCAGGGCGACGATGCGCATCTCGAGCCGGGCCCGTTCCGTTGCCAACGCGTCGTGGAAGTCCGAGAGCTGGGAGGAGTTCGTCATGGTGCCTCCAGGTCGCTCCCCGCGACCGTAGCCATCGGGACCGGGTGGTGCGCTGTCGTTATATTGCCCGGATGTCCATTGCGATCACTGAAGACCACCAGGCACTGGCCGACACCGCGGCCGACTTCCTGACCAAGAACCAGGCGCGGGGCGCCGCCCGGGCCCTGTTGGAAGCGTCGGTCGAGGCGCTCCCCGATTGGTGGGACGCGCTGCGTGCGCTGGGCTGGCTGGGCCTGCACGTGCCCGAGGAGTTCGGGGGCTCAGGGTACGGCCTGCCGGAGCTGGTCACCGTGGTCGAGGAGATGGGCCGGGCGGTGGCGCCGGGTCCGTTCGTCCCGTCCGTGATCGCGAGCGCGACGCTCGTGGCCGTCGGCGTCGATGACGTCACCGGTCCGCTGCTCGCGGCGTTGGCCGACGGCTCGAAGATCGGTGCCGTCGCCCTCGACGGGACCGCGGACGTTCGCGACGGCGCGGCGCACGGGAGCGCCGGCGTCGTCCTCGGCGGCGGCCTGGCCGACGTCCTGCTCGTCGGAGCCGGTGACGACGTCCTCGTCGTCGAGACCGGAGGCGGGGGCGTCGAGATCGAGGTGCCCCGGAACCTGGACCCGACCCGCAGGTCGGCGCGTGTGACCCTCACCGGCGCTCCGGTGGTCGTGCTGCCCGGGGCCCGTCGGACCCTGACCGACCTGGCCCGCACGATCCTGGCCGCGGAGGCGGTCGGCGTCGCCCGCGAGACCACCACGATGGCGGCCGACTACGCGAAGACGCGCGAGCAGTTCGGACGCCCGATCGGCACGTACCAGGCCGTCAAGCACCACTGCGCCAACATGCTCGTCGCCACCGAGCTCGCGACCGCCGCGGTGTGGGACGCAGCGCGCGCCGCGTCGGTCGGCGGCGACCAGCTGTCGTACGCCGCCGCGGTGGCCGCAACCCTGGCCGCGACCGCGGCCGACCTCTGCCCCAACCTCAACACCCAGGTCCACGGCGGGATCGGGTTCACCTACGAGCACGACGCGCACCTCTACATGCGGCGGGGTGCCGCCCTCACCGCGTTCCTCGATCCCGACGCGGCCGCATCCGCGGTCACCGACCTCACGCGAGCCGGTGTGCAGCGCGAGCAGTCGATCGATCTGCCGCCGGAAGCCGAACCCGTCCGGGACGAGGTCCGCGAGTTCGCGACCCGGGTCAAGGCGCTCGAACCCGCGGCGCAGCGACAGGAGATGATCGACACCGGCTACGGCACGCCCAACTGGCCCAAGCCGTGGGGTCGCGCCGCGGGCGCTGTGGAGCAGCTGATCATCGAGCAGGAGTTCGCCGCGGTCGGGCTCAAGCGTCCGGCGTACGGGATCACTGGCTGGGTCATCCTCACGCTGGTGCAGCACGCGACCGACGACCAGGTGGCGCGTTGGGTCCGCCCCGCCCTGGCGCAGGAGGTCACCTGGTGCCAGCTCTTCAGTGAGCCCGACGCCGGCTCGGACGCCGCGGGCGTGAAGACCAAGGCCACCAAGGTCGACGGCGGCTGGGTGCTCAACGGCCAGAAGGTCTGGACCAGCGGAGCGCACGTGAGCTCCTTCGGGCTCGCCACGGTCCGGACCGATCCGTCCGTCCCCAAGCACCAGGGCATCACGACGATGGTGATCGACATGCACGCCCCGGGCGTGGAGGTGCGACCGCTGCGGATGCCCACGGGCGCGTCGGAGTTCAACGAGGTCTTCTTCAACGACGTGTTCGTTCCCGACGACGACGTGGTCGGCCCGGTCAACGGCGGCTGGACCGTCGCGCGCGCCACGCTCGGCAACGAGAGCGTGAGCATCGGCGGCGGCGACGGTGGCATGACGTTCCCGGGCTCGGCCCTCGTCGGTCCGTTCGACGCGCACTCCGAACGTCTCACCGGCGGCGCCGCCCGCATCGGCACGTACATCGCCACCAGTCAGGCGATGGCCGTGATGAACCTCCGGCGCGCGCACCGAGCCGTCGCCGGCGGCGAACCCGGTCCCGAGGGCGCGGTCACCAAGCTCGTCCTCTCCGAGCTCGGCCACGACGCGGCCGCGATCCTCCACGAGCTCGACGGGCCCGAAGGCGCGCTCATGGACGGGCCCGGCATGATGTCGGGCGGGATGGTCCTGATGCACCGGGCGATGTCGATCGCCGGGGGTACGTCGGAGATCAAACGCAATCAGATCGGTGAGCGGTTGCTCGGCCTGCCCCGCGACCCCCTCGTGGGCTGACCCGTCAGGCCGTGCCGCGACGGCCCTGACCCCGGCTCGTTATATTGAACGGGCGGTAACGGCGCCGAGCGTGAGGGGGGAGCCGTGCATCCCGGAATCCACGCGCGTACCCGGCCCGACCACCCGGCGCTCATCATGGGCACGTCCGGGAAGGTCGTCACCTACCGCGAGCTCGACGAACGCTCGAACCGCGTCGCGCAGCTGCTGTGGGACGCCGGTCTGCGCCCCGGCGACCACCTGGCGATGTTGCTGGAGAACCGGGCCGAGTTCCTCGAGATCGCGTGGGCGGGACTGCGGTCGGGGCTCTACATCACCGCGATCAGCACCCACCTCGTGGCATCCGAGGCTGCCTACATCGTGAACGACTGCGAGGCCGGCGCGATGTTCGCGTCGTCGGCCACGAGCGAAGTCGCCGCCGCGATCATTCCCGACACGCCCAACGTGCTGGTGCGGCTCGCGGTCGGCGGTCCGGTCGTCGGCCACTCCGACTACGAGGAGGCTCTGGCCAAGTTCGCACCGGTGCCGCTCGACGCCGAGCCGCTCGGCGACTTCATGCTCTACAGCTCGGGAACGACCGGACGACCGAAGGGCGTGAAGCGCGAGCTGTCGGGCCGGCGAGCCGACGAAGGCAACGCGATGCTCGTCCCGAGCATGCCGACCCGCTACGGCATCGGGCCGGACTCCGTGTACCTGTCGCCCGCGCCGATGTACCACGCGGCGCCGTTCAACTACAGCGTCGGGGTCCAGGCCTGGGGCGGCACCGTGGTGATGATGGAGAAGTTCGACGCGGAGCAGGCGCTGGCGCTCATCGAGCGCTACCGCGTCACCGAGGGCCAGTTCGTGCCGACGATGTTCCTGCGGATGTTGAAGCTGCCCGACGACGTGCGCCTCGGGTACGACCATTCGAGTCTGCGCACCGCGATCCACGCCGCCGCGCCGTGCCCGATCGAGGTGAAGCAGCGGATGATCGACTGGTGGGGGCCGGTCCTGTTCGAGTACTACGCCGGCACCGAGGGCAACGGCGTCACCCACATCACCTCGGCCGAGTGGCTCGAGCACCGTGGGTCGGTGGGCATCCCGACCGGACCTCCGCTGCACATCTGCGACGACGAGGGCAACGAGCTCCCCGTCGGCGAGGAAGGGCTCGTCTACTTCGAGTCGCTCACCGGCGCGCTGCCGTTCGAGTATCACAACGACCGCGCGAAGACGTCGGGCACCCTCAATCCCGTGCACCCCACGTGGTCGACGCTCGGCGACGTCGGCCGGGTCGACGACGACGGCTACCTCTACCTGACCGACCGCAAGGCCTTCATGATCATCTCGGGTGGGGTCAACATCTACCCGCAGGAGATCGAGAACGTGCTCGTCATGCACCCGAAGGTGACCGATGTCGCCGTCTTCGGCATTCCCGACGACGAGTTCGGCGAGCAGGTGAAGGCGGTGGTCCAGCCGGCCGACACCTCGGTCGTCGGCGACGCTGCGGCTGAGCGCGACCTCGAGCAGGAGCTGCTCGAGTACAGCCGCGAGCATCTCGCCCATCTCAAGTGCCCACGTTCGATCGACTTCACCGCCGAACTACCGCGCATGCAGACGGGCAAGCTCTACAAGCGCGTGCTCCGTGATCCTTACTGGGCCGGCCGGGACACCCGGATCGGCACCTGAACCTTCGTGCGTCCCCCGAGCACGATATGTGTGCTCGTGGGACGCACGAACCTCACGAGTTGGAGGAACCGATGGCTGAGAACAAGAAGCCGAGTGCGATGCGGTCGCAGACGCTGACCAAGCCGATCGCACCGGCGATCCCGGAGCTCTCGCCGGAGCAGGAGGTCGCCCTGCTGGCCCGTTGCCTGCACGCCGAGGGCTACGACGACCACCTCGCCGGCCACATCTCGTACAAGCAGGACGACGGCACCTTCCTGTGCAATCCGTTCGGGATGACCTGGGACGAGCTGCGGGGCCGGGACATCATGCGCATGGACGCCGACGGCAACGAGATCGGCGGGGAGTGGACGATCACGCCCGCGATCCAGCTCCACGTGCAGATCCACAAGGCCCGGCCCGACGTCCACGTCTCGATCCACAACCACTCGCGGTGGGGCACGATCTGGGCCGACATGGGGCGCGCGCCCGAGATCTACGCCCAGACCGGCGCGTTCTACCACGGCAAGGTCGCGATCTACGACGAGTACTGGGGCGCGGTCGACGACGAGGCGAACGCCAAGGCCATCGTCGCGGTGATGGGCGACGCGAACGTCGCGCTGCTGCAGAACCACGGGGTGGTCATCCTGGCCGACAACATCCACCAGGCCTACCTGCGCGCGATCGCGTTCGAGTGGCGGTGCGAGCAGGCGTGGCGCATCGCCGCGGCCGGCGGTGGGCGTCCGATGAACCCGGCCGCGGCCGAGAACTACGGCGACTTCTTCAACACCAAGAACTTCCGCGGGCTCTTCGAGTCGATGGTCCGACGCCAGATGCGGAAGGACCCGACGGTCCTCGACTGAGGTTCAGGACCTCACGCACGCGGCGGTGAGCGTCACAGCTGGTCGTCGTCTTCGGGCCAGTCGTCGTGTTGCGGCTCCTGCTCCTTCCGCCAGTTGCTGAAGTCCTTCCAGGCCTCCTCGCGGTTGCCGGCGTCGGGGCGTTCGCTCTCGGGCAGATCCTCGTAGGCCTGGTCGAAGTCGGCTTCGGAGAGGCTGGTGTCCTTGGATCCGCGCAGGATCAGCCAGCCGATCAATCCGAGCCCGATCACGAGCAGGACGACGAAGATCAGGACCGCCGCGAGCATCGCGACCTACTTCAGGGCGAGGGGGTTGATGGGGGAGCCGACGCCGTTGGTGACCTTCAGCACGGGGGCGGAGAAGAAGAACTCCCAGACGCCGTCGGCCTCGCAGTCGGCCGCGAGCTCCTCGAGGTCGAAGATCTCGCCCAGCGTCATGCCCATGTCGCGGATGAGCACCATGTGGACGGGTAGCGAGTCCTCCGGTCGTTCGGGCGGCTGCACCTCGATGCCGAAGTTGTCGGAGCAGACGGCGGCGACCTCGTGCCGGTGGAGCCACTCGCAGCAGTCGAGGCCGAGTCCCGGCTCCGAGCGCATGTAGTCGGCGGCCGAGCCGGTCTCGAGGAAGAAGCGCCGCCAGCCGGTGCGGAACAGCACGATGTCGCCCGAGCCGATGGTGAGGCCCTCGCGCCCGGCCGCGGCGTCGAGATCGGCCGGGGTGATCGCGTAGCCGCCGTCGAGCCACGGAACGCCGTGCAGCGCGGCGATGTCGAGCAGCACACCCCGCCCCGTGATTCCCTTGCCCTGGTGCTCGATGCCGTTGTGCAGCGTGCCCTTCGGGGTGACCTCGCTCGCGGGGAAGCCGTTGTACAGCTGGTCGTCGTAGAACACGTGGGCCAATCCGTCCCACTGCGTGGCGCACTGCAGCTGCATGATCACGTAGTCGTCGGCGTACTGGAATCCGCCGCGGAACTGCTGGCCGACGCCCGTCGCCGACATCAGGTGGACCGGGTTGTTCCGCGCCCCGCCGGGTTGCGGACCCGCGCTGTCGAAGTTGATTCCGAGGTCGAAGACCTTGCCCTGACGGACGAGCTTCGCCGCCGCGACGAGCGCTTCGGGCGTGATCAGGTTGGTGGTCCCGCGCTCGTCCTCGGAGCCCCACCGGCCCCAGTTGCTCAGGCTCTTGCCCAACTCGCGGACATCCATCCCGAACTCCTCTGCGTCGCGTTCCCCCCGGTTCATCCACCGGCGCCGCCCGAGACTAGTGACGCCGTGGTGAAGGATGTAGCGGCTGCGGTGGTGTGGCGGCTGCTTGCGGCGCCCACCGGCAGATCGTGCGAGCATCGGAAGGGGGTGCGATCCATGGCGAAGACGATGCGGTTCCAACTCACCGGGGGAAACAAGCGCCCGC
The DNA here is from genome assembly GCA_025463865.1 of Actinomycetes bacterium. Classification (GTDB taxonomy): domain Bacteria; phylum Actinomycetota; class Acidimicrobiia; order IMCC26256; family Chersky-534; genus Chersky-534. Next base: position 6,750 of record JAODBH010000079.1, read on the forward strand.
TGAGTGTCGACGACTATCGGCGCCTGGCCAAGCGCTCGGTGCCGAGCATGGTGTGGGCGTACGTCGACGGCGGGGCCGACGACATGGCGACGCTGGCGGAGAACCGGTCGGCATTCGGCAAGTGGAAGCTGCGGCAACGGGTGCTCACCGGGTTGCCGCCGGGTGAGGACCTGAGCGTCGAGATCGGTGGCGTGCCGCTCGACCTGCCGATCCTGCTCGCGCCGACGGGGATGACGGGCCTCACGCACTGGCAGGGCGAGCTCGGCTCGGCACGCGCGGCGGAGAAGGCCGGGACGCGGCTGGTGCTCAGCTCCGCGTCGACGTACTCGCTCGAGGAGATCGGGGCGGGCACCACCGAGGACCACTGGTTCCAGCTCTACCCCTGGCGCGACAAGGAGCTGATGGGCTCGTTGCTCACGCGCGCGCGCAACGCGGGCATGAAGAACCTGTTCGTCACCGTCGACGTGCCCACGCACGGCAACCGCGAGCGGGAGCAGCGGGAGGGCGTCACCACTCCGCCGGTCATCACGCCCATGCGGGTGCTCGACGCGGCCGTCCACCCGAAGTGGTGGTACGGGTTCCTCAAGTACCAGAGGGTCTCGCTCGCGAACATGGCCGAGGACAAGGGTTGGTCGCAGGCCGTGGCCACGGTCCGCAAGCAATCAGGGCTCCTGCGTCCCGACCTCGGGTGGTCCGACCTCGAGTGGCTGCGCGACCAGTGGAAGGGGCCGATGTACGTGAAGGGGATCCTCGATCCCGACGACGCGGTGCACGCGATCGACGTCGGCGCCGACGGAGTGGTCGTCTCGAACCACGGTGGCCGGCAGCTCGACAGCGTCCCCGCGAGCATCGAGGCGCTCCCGGCCATCGCGGCCGCGGTGAACGGCCGCGGTCAGGTTCTGCTCGACGGCGGGATCCGGCGCGGCACCGACGTGGTGAAGGCGATGTGCCTGGGTGCCGACGCGGTGTGCATCGGGCGCCCGTTCATCTACGGGCTCGCGGTCGACGGGGAGGACGGCGTCACCGACGTGCTCCGCATCCTGCGGACCGAGATCGCGCGTGCGCTGACGTTGATGGGGGCCCGGAAGGTCTCCGAGCTCGACCGTTCCTGGCTGGTTCCGAACGAGGAGATCGCGCCATGACCAACAAGTTGTCGAAGGCCTGGGCCGACGGCGGCGTCGCCCTCGGCGCATGGGTCACCACCAACTCGAGCGAAGTGGTCGAGGTGCTGAGCCAGGCCGGGTACGACTACATCGGCATCGACTGCCAGCACACGCTGCTCGACGAGAGCGACGCCGGCCGACTGCTCCGGCCGCTGGTCGAGACACCGGTGGCGACGATCGTGCGGGTCTCCCGCAACGAGCCCGCGGCCATCGGGCGCGTCCTCGACGCGGGCGCCGACGGCGTGATCGTCCCGATGGTCGACACGCCGGAGGAGGCCGCCGCGGCCGTCGCCGCGTGCCGGTACGCGCCGCACGGGGTCCGCAGCTTCGGCCCGCACCGGGCCAGCCTGGGGCTCGAGGCCGCGGTGCTGGAGGAGCGGGTCAACTGCTTCGTGATGGTCGAGTCGGCCGAGGCGATCGACAACCTCGACGCGATCTGCGCGACCGAGGGTCTGGCCGGCGTCTACGTGGGGCCCGGCGACCTGTCGATCTCGATGGGAACCAGTTGGATGCGGACCCCACGGCCGGCCGACGTCGTGGCCGCGTTCTCCAAGGTGCCCGCGGCTTGTGAGCGCGCGGGCATCATTCCGGGCATGCATTCGGGGAACGGCGCGTTCGGCGCCGAGCTCGTGGGCCTCGGCTTCCGGCTCGTCACGCTCACGTCGGAGATCGGGTTGATGCGCGCCGCCGCGGCCAACGACCTCGGCACGGCGCGAGCGGAAGCGAAGGCCACATGACCGACGCGATCTTCCTCGACTACGGCGATGCGGACCTGGCCCAGGACCCGTACCCGACGTTCGAGCGGGTGCGTGCGCTCGGTCCGGTGGTGCGCGACTCCCGCAGTGGAGACTGGCTCGTCACCGGCTTCGAGGACTGTGCCCGGGTGCACGCGAACCACAAGACGTTCACGTCGGAGGTACCGGAGGGCACCGGGCCCGGCGTCTTCGGCGGTCCGGTCTTCGAGCTGATGGACGGCCCGCGTCACGACGAGATCCGCGGCATCTGGGCCCGCGACTTCCTGCGGGCCCAGCTCGAACGGCACCGCCCGATGATCGAGACCGTCGTCGACCGAGCGCTCGACGCCTTCGTGCCCCGCGTGCTCGACGGCGAGACCGTCGACGCGGTGACCGGGCTGACCCGCGAGATCCCGACCGACGTGATCTCCAACCTGCTCGGCATCGACGAGGACCGGCAGGGGGAGTTCAGCCTCTGGAGCGACCACATGGGTGCGGTCGCGACCGCGATGTTCGACAAGTCGGAGGCCGGTCAGGCGGCGATGCTCGAAGGCGTCGAGGCCACCCGCAACCTCAACGGTTGCATCGCCGACGAGGTGGAGCGGCGTAGGAAGTGCCCGGGTGAGGACCTCATCAGCACGATGGTGCAGTCGCCCGTCGCGCAGACGATGGCCGAGAACGAGATCGTGGCCAACAACACGCAGCTCGTGTTCGCCGGCAACGAGACCACCGCCAAATGGATGGCGCACACGTTGGTCACGCTGGCCCGGCACCCCGACCAGCGCGCCGCGCTCGTCGCGGACCGGTCGCTGATCCCGCGTGCGCTCGAAGAGGTGTTGCGCTTCGAAACGGTGGCCCAGCTCGGCCGCCGCACGGTGCGGACCGACGACGCGGAGGTGGCCGGCGTGCCCATCCCGAGAGGCGACGCGGTCGCGTGCCTGCTCGGTGCGGCCGACCGCGACCCGAACCGCTGGGACGACCCCAACGCGTTCGACGTCCTGCGCGCGCCCAAGCAGCACTTCGGGTTCGGCTTCGGCCTGCACCTCTGCATCGGCATCCATCTCGCCCGGCTCGAGACCCAGGTCTGGCTCGATCGCCTCCTCGACCGCCTGCCCGAGTGGGAAGTGGCCGACGACATCACGTACGGCACCAACGTGGTCCTCCGGGGCCCGGCCGCCGTTCCGATCAGCGCCGCGTGACGGTCCGAACGGCGACCGCGAGCGACATCGCGGATGCAGCAGGGGTTCTCGCCGACGCGTACGAGGCCAATCCCCTGATCTCGTGGTTCTTCCCGGGTGAGCCGGCTCGCCGCAAGCAGTGCGTCGGGCTGTTCGCCGGTCTGCTCACACCCGCGCTGCGGACGCGTCTCGCGTTCGTGGACGGCGACGGCTGGGGAGCGGCGGTCTGGTCGCCACCCATCGAGCCCTCGGGTCCGCCCCGGATCGTCCGCCGCACCGACGGGTGGAACGCGGATCGGCGGGCCACGACGCTCGCCGCGATGGCGACGGCCCGCCCGGCGGTCCCTCACTTCTACCTGGCGGCCGTCGGAGTGACTCCCGCCTCGCGGCGGTGGGGGCTCGGGTCCGCCCTCCTCCAACCCGTCCTCGAGCAGTGCGACGCGACCGGAACGCCCGCCTACCTGGAGAACTCGGATCCGGTGAACCAGCTCTTCTACGAAGGCCTCGGCTTCGCCGACGTCGGCCCGATCTCGACCGGCCCCGGCGGTCCGCTCCTCATGGGCATGTGGCGTCCGGGCCCCATCCGGTAAATGATAGGAAAGACCCACTGATCGACTGCCGGGGGGCGATACGTGGACGGCCAGAAGGAGATGGACAGGTACCGGAGGGTCTCGCTCGGTGCGGTGCTGGCCCGGAGCGCCCGCAAGGACCCCGATCGGCCCGCGTTCATCGCCGGCGAGAAGGTGCGGACCTTCGGCGAGCTCGACGCCCGGGTGGAACGGTTGGCCCGCGTGCTGGTCGACGCGGGGGTGCAGCCGGGCGAGCGGGTCGCGGTGCTCATGACCAACAGCTTCGAGATGGTCGAGGCCTGCTGGGCCGCGTTCCGGGTCGGTGCGATCCTGGTGCCGCTCAACTTCCGGCTCGTGGCCCACGAGCTCGCCTACCAGATGCGCGACTCGGAGCCGGTGGCCCTCATCGCCGACTCCGCGCTGTTCGCGGTCACCGAGGAGGGCCGGCGCGACCTGCCCCCGATGAAGGCGCTGATCACCTTCGGTGACCCGGTCGACGGAACCGACGATTTCGAGCAGGCGATCGCCACCGCGAGCGACGAGCCCGTCGACATCGACGTTCCCGAGACAGCTGAGGCGGTCATCGCCTACACGTCGGGCACCACCGGCCCACCCAAGGGCGCGGTGCTCACCCACTTCGGCCTCGTCACCCAGACCCAGGGTGCGATGGTGAAGCAGGGGATCAACGGCCGCAGCGACGTCTGGTACGTGAGCATGCCGCTGTTCCACATCGGCGGCCTCGTCAGCATCATGCCGTACCTGATGACGGGCGGTCACTCGGTGCTCGTGGGTTCGGGCAACTTCTCCGCGAAGGAGACCGTCGCCGACCTCGAGCGCCACGGGGTGACCGGCTGCTCGTTCATCGGCATGCAGTGGGACGAGATCTGCGACGAGATCAACGCCACCAAACCGAAGCTGTCGCTGCGCCGTGTCTCGTGGGGCGCGGCCGGTGTGCCCGACCACGTCCTGCACAAGATGAGCGCCACGCTTCCCGGCATCCCGATCGCGAGCTTCTTCGGCCAGACCGAGATGAGCCCGGTCACCTGCATGCTCGACGCGTCGGAGTTCGAGTCCAAGCGGGGCTCGGTCGGGCGCCCGGTGATGAACGTCGAAGCCCGCATCGTCGACGAGAACATGAACCAGGTGCCGGTCGGTGAGATCGGCGAGATGGTCTACCGGGGACCGACGGTGATGCAGGGCTACTGGAACAACCCGAAGGCCAACGAAGAGGCCTTCCGCGGCGGCTGGTTCCACTCCGGCGACCTCTGCCGTTTCGATGAAGACGGCTGCATCTACGTCATGGACCGCAAGCACGACATGATCATCTCGGGCGGCGAGAACATCTACAGCCCCGAGGTCGAGGGTGTCATCAGCTCGCATCCGGGGGTGGCCGAGGCCGTCGTCATCG
>JAODBH010000084.1 GCA_025463865.1 Actinomycetes bacterium
CGCGAGAAGACGTGCGGCGACGGGCTCACGCCACGCGCCGTCCGCCAGCTGCACGACATGGGACTCGCGGAACGGCTCGTGGGCTCCCAACGTTTCGACGGATTGCGCGCGATCGCGCACGGCGTCACGCTCGAGCTCGCCTGGCCCGAGCATCCCGATTTCCCCTCCTACGGCTACGTCGTCCGGCGGCGCGAGCTCGACGAGATGGTCGCCGCGCAGGCGGTCAAGGCCGGCGCGACGATCTGGCAGGGCGCCGAGGCGGTCGCACCGGTCGTCGAGGGCGGTCTGCTCGCCGGGGCGATGGTGCGCGACAAGGCCTCGGGCGAGGTCGTTCCCGTCCGGGCCCGGTACGTGGTGGTGGCCGACGGGGCGAACTCCCGCTTCGGGAGGGCCCTCGGCACCTCCCGGGACCGGTCGTTCCCGCTCGGCATGGCGATTCGCGGCTATTTCACCAGTCCGTTCCACGACGAGCCGTGGATCGAGAGTCATCTCGACATCCGGGACCGCGACGGCCAGCATTTGCCCGGATATGGGTGGATATTTCCGGTTGGTGACGGGACCGTCAACGTCGGGGTCGGCCTGCTCTCGACGTTCCAGGGCTGGAAGAACGTCAACACGACCCATCTGATGGAGGCGTTCTGCGAGACGGCTCCGGCGCGGTGGGGTCTGTCGGCGGCGACCGCCACGTGCGCGCCGACCGGTGGCCGCCTCCCGACGGGCGGCTCGGTGACGCCCCGGGTCGGGCCGAACTTCGTGGTCGCCGGCGACGCGGCCGGGTTCGTCAATCCGTTCAACGGCGAGGGCATCTCGGTGGCCTACGAGACCGGGCGCCTGGCCGCCGACGCGGTCGACCTGGCGCTCACCTCGGGCAACGGCCTCGCGCTGCAGAGCTACGAGACGCGCCTCGAGGAGGTCTACGGGCTCTACTTCAAGATGGCGCGCCTCTTCGTGCATGCGATCGGCAATCCCGCGGTGATGCGCGAGCTCACGCGCGTGGGCATGCAGAGCCGCACGCTCATGGAGTGGGTGCTGCGGATCATGGCGAACCTCTTGCGCCCCGACGAGATCGGTCCGGCCGAAGCGGTGTATCGGACGTTGTCCACGCTCGTGCGCATGGCCCCCGAGTCGTGATCGAGACGAGCGTCATCGCGCACCGCACCTGCCCGTTGGACGCGCGGGAGAACTCGCTCGACGGCATCGCGGCCGGAGCTCGGCTCGGAGCGGACGTGGTCGAGGTCGACGCCCGTCGCAGCCGCGCCGGAACGCCCGTCCTCCTGCACGATCCACTGCTCCTGCGGGTGCAGCACCGACCCCTACCGGTGAAGTGGGCGAGCGATTCCTACCTGGCCCGGCTCGGCGTGCCGACGCTTGGCGACGCGCTCGAAGTCGCCGGTGAAGTGGGCGTCCGCCTCGCGATCGACACGAAGGACGCGGGCGCCGGCACGGCGGTGCTCGACGCGGTCCGCGCCGCGGGCACCACCGAGCAGACGCTGCTCTGGTCGCAGCACATGCCGACGGTGCGCACCTATGTCCGCGCCCTGCCCGACGCCGAGGTGGCGCTGCTGCGTGACACGTTCGACCCCGAGGGCCACGACCGCCTCCTCGCCGACGCGGCTGCCATCGGCGCGCGCGCCGTCTCGGCGCACCAGGACGCCGTCACGCCCGCCTTCATCGCGGCGGCGGCCGAGCGCGGCCTCGTCGTCTACTGCTGGTACCAGCAGCTCGCGCTGCAACAGTCCCGCCTCGCCGAAGTCGCGGCGGCCGGGCTGGCCGGCGTGGTCACGAACTGGCCCGCGGACGCGCGCCAACGGGTCGGGGACCGGCGCTAGCCTCCCACGCATGTGCGCCCAGTGTGTGAGCAAGGCCGACGTCATCGTCGGCAGCATCGGATTCGCCGGATTCCTCTTCAAGGGCCCGTGCGAGGACGCCCTGGTCGCGATGGGCGTCCTGCCCGAACCGCATCCGCTCGCGGTCGGCATGCGCACGGTCAACTTCCTGCGCGATCTCGACCTCGACCCGGCCCGAGTGCTCGGAGACGACGTGGTCGAAGCGGTCGACCAGGTACTGGCCTTCCCGCGTCAGCCCGTCTTCCGGCGGACGTTCCGCCAGGCGATCGCCCTGGTGCTGCCGCTCTCCATCCGCTCCCAGATCGCGTTCGCGACGAAGTAGACGCCGGCGAGCAGCACGAGCGTCACCGGGAGCACGACCCACGGCGTTACGTGCGGCAAGGTGACGTGTTGGACCCACCACGGGCCGGTCCACGAGAGATCCCACGGGTAGCCGTTGCGTTTGACGCCGTCGATGACGGGCTTCGCGACGAGATGCGCCCAGGTCGTCCACGCGATCATCCGGCAGACGCCGTAGAAGAAGACGCCGCGGTAGAGGGCGAGCAGCCCCCGGTCGTCGAGCCATTGGCCGAGCCACGACCAGACGTGCGGATCGGCGGGCACGACCTTCGTGCGCCAGAACTCCTTGCTCAGGACGCGCCAGGAGCCGAGCACGACGAAGAACCAGAAGAGGTCCATCACCGCGCCGAGGCTGCTGTAGTACGCCGCCGCGTCGAGGTACTTCCCGCCCTTGACCGTGGCCGCGTACGCCCAGGTGTGGAGGCTCCAGTTCAGGGTCGAGAACGGGAACAGGAGCATCGTTCCGATGCTGTCGTTCACGTCGGTCAACACGTGGGCGGCGAAGCCGAGCAGGAACCCGATGGTCCAGGCGCGGTTGTGCTTCCAGGCCCAGATGCCGAGGCAGACCAGCGTTCCGAAGAAGAGCGTGTGACTGATGCCCATGCCGGGCCAGCCGCGGTGCCACTGGTACGGCTTGGACGCCCCGTAGTGGTGGCCGTTGTAGTTGAAGCCGTAGACCCAGAACTTGGCGAGGAAGTCGGGCGTGAAGTCGCCGAAGAAGATCGCGAACCAGCTGATCTTCCCGACCATCTTCTTGGGGAGGTGTGCCTGGACGGCGTAGACCTCGAACTGGTGCGCGGCCCAGCTCACTCCGGATCCCCGACGGGGCCCCGCTCAGGCCGGATCGGCCGGCGGCGGATCAGCTTGTACAGCGCGGGGAGGCCCCAGACCCAGGCGACCAACCAGAACGGCCCGACGATCCAGTCGAGCAACCATTTGTTGTAAATCGACAGCGAGACGTACGTGATCGCGGCTGAGGCGTAGAGGAAGAAGTCGATGTAGTTCGCCGCCGTGAACCGTTTCGGGGTGAACCGCTTCGACGCCGTCGGTTCCGCGCCGTTCGGTGCGGCCTGATTCGTGGGCGACCCGGGCAACGGCGGCGGCGCGGGGCGAGGCGGCTCGCTCATCGGCGGCGAACGCTAGTAGCAGTCGCTTCGTTCCTTCCGCCGGGCAGTCGGGTAGCGTCGGAAGCGATGGCCGACTACCTCCCGATCCTCGTGATGGCCGGGCTCGTCGTCGCGTTCGTGATGCTCTCGTTCATCGCGTCGCAGCTGCTCGCGCCGCAGCGCCCGAACTCGGCCAAGCAGGCCCCATACGAGTGCGGCATCGTTCCCGAGGAAGAGCCGGCGGAACGCTTTCCGGTCAAGTTCTACCTGATCGCCATGGCGTTCATCGTCCTCGACGTGGAGATCGTCTTTTTGTATCCGTTCGCGGTCGTGTTCCGCGGTCTCGGTGCGTTCGGCCTCTTCGCGATTTCGATCTTC
>JAODBH010000118.1 GCA_025463865.1 Actinomycetes bacterium
TCGTCGCCGAGCTGCCGAAGACCCCCGCGACCCAACGGGTGCAGAAGTACGAGCTGCGCCAGAACGCCCGCAACGAGCGCACCTGGGACCGCGAAGCCGCCGGCATCACCCTCCCCAAAGACGCCTGACCCCACGCGCAGGTCTCATTTCGGGAGACCGAGGCTGCGCTCGCCGATGATCGTGCGTTGGACCTCGGACGTTCCGCCGTAGGTGGCGGCGGCGAGCGCGTCGATCTCGGCCTCGAAGAGATCGGGCTCGACGAGGGCGTCCGCCCCGACGAGGTCGTCGGTCAGCGTGCTGATCCGCAGCAGGGTCTCCGATCCCAGCAGCTTCTGGATCGACGTCTCCGGGCTGCGACGGTCGCGTCGCTGGTTGGTGACGGCCCGCCAGCCCGTGAAACCGAGCGCGTACGAGTCGGCCACCGAGCGACCCAGCTCGATCGCGAGGTCGTCCGGAAGTCTGGTGTCGCCCGCGCGCTCGACGACCCGGTGCAGCGCCCGTTCGACCTGGGCCCACGCCATGATCCACAGCATGTGGCGCTCGGCCTCGAGCGCGCTCATCGCCACGGCCCACCCGTCGTTCTCGACGCCCAGCAGATGCTCCACGGGGACGACGACGTCGTCGAAGAAGACCTCGCAGAACTGCTCGTCCTTCCCGGTGGCCATCCCGATCGGCCGGACCGTCACCCCGGGGCTCCGCAGATCGACGACGAGACACGAGATCCCGCGATGGCGCGGCGCGTCCCGGTCGGTGCGGCAGTAGAGCATCGTGTACGTGCACCAGTGGGCCTGCGACGTCCAGATCTTCTGCCCGTTGACGACGTAGGCGTCGTCGACCCGCACCGCTGCGGTCTGCAAGCCGGCGAAGTCGGAGCCGGCGCCGGGCTCCGACATGCCGAGGCACCAACGCACGTCGCCGCGCAGCATCGGCACGAGGTACGCGTCCTGCTGCTCGGGCGTGCCCAGCTTGCGGATGGCCGGGGCGACGACGTGCACGCTGCTCGGGCCGTAGAGCCGAGGCACCGAGCGCCGGGCCGACTCCAGCTGCACCGCGAGGGCCTCGAGCGGTCCGAGCCCCCGACCGCCGAGGCCGACGGGCCAGGCCGGCAGCAACCAGCCGGCTTCGAACGCGGCGCGCTGGTAGCTCCGGCGCAGATCCCAATCGCCGCTGTAGGGCGAGCCGTCGCCGTAGTCGGCGGGCAGCACCTCGCCGAGCCAGCGGGTGAACGCGGTGCGCGTCCGGCGCTGCTCGTCGGTCTCGTCGATGTCCATTTCGCCCCCTCGAGCCCGGCGCCGTCAGTTCCGCGGGAGATCGCGGAACGGGAGCGTCCGGTCGTTGCGCGGTTCGGCCGGCAGTCCGAGACCCCGCTCGGCGATCAGGTTGCGTTGGATCTCGTCGGTCCCGCCGGCGATCCGGTACGACGGTCCACCGAGGAAGTACTGCTGCCACACGCCGTCGTCGGCCGCGTCGGCGCCGCCGAGCAGCGCGTCGGCCCCGAGCACGCGGAGCGCGAGGGACGACGCCTCCCGGATGTGCTGCGCGTGCGCGAGCTTGGCGAGCGAACCCTCGTACCCGCGCAGCAAGCCACGGGTCGCAGCCGCCCGCGCGCGTTGGCCGAGGAATCCGAGAATGCGCTCGCCGCTGTACGCGCGGGCGAGCGCGTCGCGGAAGGTGGCGTCATCGGTCCGGCCGTACCGCTTCGCCAGCGTCAGCACGTCTTCGGCATCGGGACCCAGGTTCGTGCCGCCGATCACGTTGCGCTCGAACCCGAGCGTGGTCAGGGCCACGGCCCAACCACCGTCCACGTCACCGAGCACGTTGGCCGCCGGCACCCGCACGCCCGTCAGGAACACCTCCGAGAAGTGGGCGCCGCCCGTCATCTGCCGCAAGGGCCGCACGTCGACACCGGGGCTGGTCATGTCGACGAGGAAGCAGGTGATGCCGCGGTGCTTGGGTTGATCCGGCGCGGTGCGTGCGAGCAGGATGCCCCAATCGCTGTGCGCCGCGCCGGAGGTCCAGACCTTCTGCCCGTCGACGACCCAGTCGTCGCCGTCGCGCACCGCGTGGCACGCGACCGCGGCGAGGTCGGAGCCCGCGCCCGGCTCGGAGAAGAGCTGGCACCAGCCCTCGTCACCACGCAGCATCGGGGTGAGGTAGCGGTCGTGCTGCTCGGGGGTGCCGTGCTTGATGATCGTGGGCCCGACCATCCCCAGGCCGACCTGGAGCAGCGCGTTCGAGATGCCGACGGCGGTCTGCTCCTCGGCGTAGATGCGCTCGAAGGCGATGGGCAGGCCCCGACCGCCGTGCTCGATCGGCCACGAGAGCCCGGCCCAGCCGCTCTCGTACCGCAGCCGTACCCAGGCCCGCGCGTCGCGCGCCGCCGCGCCCTGGTCGTCGGACGACGCCGAGAATCCGGTGCCGCGCGCGCCCGGCCCTGCCGACGGGGCGTGCGCGCGGATCCAGGCGCGCGCCTCCGCCCGGAACGCGGCAGCCTCTCGCGTCGCGTCATCGGTCGCGGTCGCCGCGGTCACTCGGGGAGACACACCTCTGCGGTCGCGGTCGCCATCGTCCGCCCGGTCTGGTCCCGCATCCGCAGCGTGAGGTCGACGAGGCTGCGGCGGGTCTCCGCCTCGTAGCGCTTGCCGGCCACCGTTCCCTCGAGCTCGGTGACGTCACCGGTGAGCGCCGGGCTGCGGTAGGACGCGTTCATGTGCACCGTCCACGCGCCTTCGCCGCCCCAGTTCTCGACGTAGTCGAGGAGCCAGCCGCCCATCGAGGAGCCGTAGCCGTAGCCGCGCGGCATGCCGATGTCGCGGGCATGCTCGACCGACGCATGGCCGCGCGACGCACCCGCGTAGAGGCCGTCGGCCTTGGCGGGATCGAGGGCCTCCTGCTCGCGGTCACGCGAGAAGTCGGAGAGCCAACCCGCGTCGAACATCCCCGTCTTGCCGTCGGTGTAATAGGCGGCACCCCAGACCGTCGCGGGACGGGCGCGGTGCTCGGTGGCGAAGGTGGCCACGCTGTGCGGGCCGAGGACGCGGTCGGGCAGCGCGTCGCCCTCGTGCACCGACTTCCAGTGCCGGGGCTCGTGGCCCATCGACCGGAAGGTGCCGTAGTAGGCGAGTTGCCGGGCCTCGATCGACGCGAGCTGCTCGTCGGTCCACGTCGGCTCGGCGGTGTCCTCCGCGTACGTCGCGCGCTTGCGGGCCTCCTCGGCGACGTAGCGGATCGCGGTGCACCGCTGCTTGGCGACGAACTCACCCTTCTGGTTCGCGTACGTGGTGTCGCCCCGGCTGAAGATCGTCGGGCCGGCGAACCTGGTCTCGGCGACCTTGTAGTCGAAGAGCATCGTGTCGCGCTGCAGGAGGTCGCCGGGCCGGATGCGGGGCCCGTAGAACCACCACTCGTCGCCGCCGAACAGCATGTGGGTGCCCTCGACCGCGCCCTGGATCGCGGGGGTCGCGCCGTGGCCGTCGCCCGCGGCGACCGTGAACGACTGCGGGGCGACCAGGCCCAGCTCGCTCTGGCCGAAGAAATCGGGGTCGTAGAAGCGCGGGTTCGGGTTGTGCATCGACTGCACCCAGCGGCCGATGTCGGCCTCCGTCGTCGGGTAACGGAGCTGCAACCGCGGGAGAGGCACCCCGATCCAGCGATCGATGTCACTGGTGTCGAGCGCGGCCAATGCCGCGCTGGTTGCCTCGTGCGCCACGGTGTCCCCCCGTTCGGCGGCCTATCTTCTCATCGATGTACTGATAGCACATGCGGGTACTCGCGCCGGCGGCGTCGCCGGTCCCAGGGGGGAGCGCAGTGGCCACCGCGTTGGACGGCATCCTCGTCGTCGACCTGACCGATCGCCTGCCCGGCGCGTACGCCACGAAGCTCCTCGTCGACGCGGGCGCCGAAGTCGTGAAGGTGGAGGCGGCCGAGGGCGACCCGACCCGGCGGCGATCCGCATCGGGGCACCCGACCGCTGCGGGCGACGACACCGCCGCGGGTCAGTGGCTGCACGCATCGAAGGGCTCGGTGGTCGCCGACCTCGGCAGCGACGCCGGTCGGGCGACGCTCGCCGGGCTCGTGCGCGACGCCGACATCGTGGTGGAGAGCGCCCGTCCGGGAACGTACGCCGAGCTCGGCCTCGACCCCGCGAGCCTGCGGGCGCTCGGGTCCACCGCGACGGTGGTGTCGATCACGCCCTTCGGGCAGACCGGGCCGTGGCGCGACCGTCCCGCTACCGAGTTCACGCTGCAGGCCGAGTGCGGCTCGATCGGGTTCCGCGGGCATCCCGACCGCGCCCCCGTGTGTGCCGGGGGCCAGCTCGGCGACTGGGCCACCGGCGCGTTCGCCGCCATCGGTGCGCTGGCCGGGCTGCGCCGCGCCCGCATCACCGGTGCCCCGCAACACGTGGACGTCTCGCAGCTCGAATGCATGTCGATCACGGTCAACGCCTACGAGTCGCTGCACGCGGATCTCACCGGCGACCCCGAGCACTTCCTCCGCGACGTGTTCGAGCGCTCGGTCGAGGTGCCGTCGATCGAGGCCGCGGCCGACGGGTGGGTCGGGTTCGCGATGTTCACGCCCCAGCAGTGGCACGCGTTCGCGCTGATGATCGGGCGGCCCGACGTCGCCGACGACATCGAGCTCGGCCAGCAGCTCGGACGCTGGCCGCTCCGCGACCAGGTCCAGGCACTCATCGACCCGTGGATACGCGGCCACACCGTCGCCGAGATCGTCGCCGAGGCGACCGCACGCCGGCTGCCCGTCGCCCGGCTCGGCGACGGCGCGTCGGTCCGGGAGATGGAGCAGTTCGTCGAGCGGGGGACGTTCGTCACCAGCGCGGGCGGCGACTTCGTGCACCCGTGCGTGCCGTACCGGCTGTCGGCGTGCGAGACGCGGGAGTTCGGCCGTCCGGCTCCGATCGGATCCGGGCGCCTGGACCCGAGCGTCGCCCCGGTGCGGACGGGCGCGGCGGACGCACCGGCCGCGCTCGCGTCGGGACGCGCGCTCGAGGGCGTGCGCATCGCCGACTTCACCGCGGCGTGGGCGGGTCCGCTCGCGACCCACCTGCTCGGCGCGCTCGGCGCCGACGTGGTGAAGATCGAGGCGACCCAGCGTCCCGACTCCATCCGCTACGCGAGCGTGCAGCCGCCGACCGTCGACCAGTGGTGGGAGTACAGCTGGCTGTTCCACGGCGTGAACCCGGGCAAGCGGTCCGTGACCCTCGACCTCGGGCGGCCTGAGGGCCGGGAGCTCGCGCTGCAGCTGATCGCCGGTGCCGACGTCGTGATCGAGAACTTCTCGCCGCGCGTGTTCGAGGGCTTCGACCTCGACTACGGCGCGGTGTCGGCCGCCGCGCCCGACGCGGTGATGGTGCGCATGCCGGCCTTCGGGCTCACCGGGCCCTGGCGGGAACGTCCGGGGATGGCCCAGACGATGGAGCAGCTCTCGGGCCTGGCCAACTCCACGGGCTATCCCGACGGCCCGCCGATCAATCCGCGCGGACCATGCGACGCCATCGCCGGGCTGCACGCCTGCTTCGCCACGCTCGTCGCACTGCATCACCGCGACCGCACCGGCGAGGGGCAGCTCCTCGAGTCGGTGATGGTCGAGGCCGCACTCAACGTCGCCGCCGACCAGACCATCGAGCACTCGGCCTACGGCGAGCTGATCGGGCGGACCGGCAACCGCGGCGCGTTCGCGGCGCCGCAGAACCTGTACGCGTGCGCCGGCGACGACCGGTGGCTCGCGCTCGCCGTCGAGACCGACGCGCAGTGGGTCGCGCTCCGTTCGTGGCTCGGGGAGCCGGAGTGGTCGAAGGCGCCCGAGCTGGCAAGCGCCGGGGGGCGCCACGCGCACCACGATGCGATCGACGAGGAGCTCGCCCGCGTGTTCGCGACGCGCGACGTGTCCGAGGCCGTCGAGGAGCTCTGCGCCGCGGGCGTCCCCGCGGGCAACGTGATCGTCCCCGGACGCATCACGGCCAACCCGCAGCTCCGGGCGCGCGACTTCTTCCAGTCGCTCGACCACCCGGTCGCGGGCGCGCTCCTCTATCCCGGCGTCCCGCTGCGATTCGACGACTTCGACGGCCGCTGGTACGAGGCACCGCCGCCGCTGCTCGGCCAACACAACGCGGAGGTCCTGCAGGGCGAGCTCGGCTGCACCGACACCGACATGGCACGCCTCACCGCCGACGCCATCATCGGCACCCGCCCCGTCGGCCTCTGACCCTCAAGGCTTCGTGCGTCCCTGGAGCACACATATCGTGCTCGGGGGACGCACGAAGTCTTGGAGGACGCACTACGTCTTGGAGGTGGGGGTCTGGGTGGTGGCGGGCTTGAAGGGGGTGGTGTCGATGTCCTCGAGCTCGAGCTCGCCCGCGAGGACCTTGCGCTTCCACTCCTGGTGCTGGGGCTCGCGGTCGTGGAACTCGGGCATGACGTCTTTGGCGAACAGCTCGAGGCTCTCGCAGATGTCCTCGTGGGTGTTCTTGCCCGCCTGGTTGAGCAGGATCACCTGGTCGACGTGGGCGCGGTCGAAGGCGTCGAGCTGATCGATGATCGTCGCGGGCGTACCGATGAGACCGGGCGCGTAGACCTGACCCTTCGGCGACTCGCGCCAGACCAGGTACTCCTCCCAGAGGTTGACCGTCCCCGGCGCGACCGGCCCCGACTTGTTGTAGTAGATCAACGCGAACTGGAAGAACGACCAGCCGTCGGCGCGCCGTTGCGCCTCCTCGTCGGTGTCGGCGCACATCAGCGCGCTCACCATCGCGATGTTGGGATTGGTCTGGTAGTCGGCGAGCGGCGCGAGCTTGGTCGTGTACGCCTTGTAGTACGCGTTGACCCACGCGACGGCGGCCTCGCTGCTCAGGAACTGGAAGCCGAGCGCACCGAGCCCGAGCTCCCCCGCACGCTCGATGGTCTCGTACTGCGAGCAGGCGACCCACAGCGGCGGGTGCGGCTTCTGCAGCGGCTTCGGAAGCACCGCGCGCAACGGGAAGTCGAAGAACTCGCCGTGCCACTCGATGCCGTCGGGCGAGTCCTTCAGCATCGGGATGAGGACCTGCAGCGCCTCGTCCCAGATCGCCCGCTTGTCGCGGAACTTGCGATCGAACGGGTGCAGCTCGGTGGTGCTCCCACCCTCCCCCAGGCCGAGCTCGACCCGCCCGTCGCTCACGAGGTCGAGGGTGGACACGCGCTCGGCCACGCGCGCGGGGTGATTGGTCGTGAGCTGCACGATGCCGTGCCCGAGCCGGATGTTCTTGGTCCGCTGGCTCGCGGCCGCGAGGAAGACCTCCGGCGCGGACGCGTGCGAGTACTCCTCCATGAAGTGGTGCTCGGTGCACCAGGCGAAGTCGTAGCCGAGCGTGTCGGCCAGCTCGACCTGCTCGAGCGCGTTCTTGAACTGCCGGTGCTCGCTCTCGGCGTCCCAGGGCCGCGGGATCTGGTGCTCGTAGAAGACGCCGAACTTCACGCCTGCACCTCCCCGCGCCCCTGCT
Organism: Actinomycetes bacterium; assembly: GCA_025463865.1. GTDB lineage: Bacteria > Actinomycetota > Acidimicrobiia > IMCC26256 > Chersky-534 > Chersky-534. Next base: position 7,496 of record JAODBH010000118.1, read on the forward strand.
CCGCGTCGGTGGCGCCCACCAGGATCACCCGATTGCCGAGGACGTCGACGCCCTCGGCCATCTCGGCGTGGGCGCGGCCGATCTCGTCGAAGGTGTAGAGCCGGCCGAGGCAGGGGTCGATCCTCCCGGCGCGGACGAGCTCGTTGTACGCCCGGGCTTGCTCGTCGTTGGTGCCGTGCGAACCCTGGAACCGCTTCTGACGGGTCCAGTGGTACCGCAGGTCGACGGTCGCCGAGTAGCCGGTGGTGCCCGCGCAGATCACGACCATCCCGCCGGCCTCGCACACGAAGATGCTCGTCGGGACGGTTGCCTCACCCGGGTGCTCGAAGACGAGATCGGGGTTCCGGCGCTCGCCGAGGGCGTCCCAGAACGCCTTGCCGAACGCGCGGGCGCCGGCACTCCAGACCTTCTGGCCTGCCGCGTCGTCCCAATGCGGCGGGATGCCCCAGTGGTCGAACTGCCCGCGCAGCACGTAACCGCTCGCGCCGAGCTTCGTGCAGTACTCACCCCGCACGTCGTCCGACACGACCGCGACCGCGCGCGCTCCCGTCGCGACCGCGAGCTGGATCGCCTGCGAGCCGAGCCCGCCCGATCCACCCCACACGAGCACGACGTCGTCGGCCTTCATCGTGTTGCCCTCCCACCCGAAGAGCATGCGGTAGGCGGTGGTGCCGACGAGCGTGGGCGCGGCGGCCTCGGCCCAACTGAGCCGCGACGCCTTCGGCAGGAGTTGGTGCGCCTGCACGATGCAGAACTGCGCGAACGAGCCGAAGTTCGTGTCGTAGCCCCAGATCTTCGCCGACGGTGCGATCATCGGGTCCTTGCCTGCGGCGATCCACGGGTCGGTGGGATCCCACCATCCGGGGTGCACCACCACCTCCGCGCCGATCTCGACGCCCTCGACGCCGTCGCCCAGCGCGTAGACGATGCCCGACGCGTCGCTCCCGCCGATGTGGAAGTCGTGCGGGTCGCCGCCGCGCTGACGCGACGCGATCACGTCGACCGGCACCCCGCGCGCCGCCCATACGTTGTTGTAGTTGACGCCCGCGGCCATGACCGCGACGAGTACCTCGCCCGGCCCGGGCTGCGGCACCGGAATGGCCTCGATGACGAATGCTCCGGCCGGGTCCCCGAAGCGGTCCTGGCGGATCACGGAGGCCCACATCTGCTCCGGGACCTCGCCGACGGGCGGCAACGATCCGATCTCGACCATTTCGGTTGTCATCGATGCTCCTGGGTGGCGGTCGGGTTCTCGGGCGGCGTGACGCGGGTGCAACTGTCGTCGGGTCGGTAGTCGTTCAGGTGCTCGCGCCAGTCGGCGGGCAGATCGGCGGAATCGAGCAACGCGCGGCGGGCCGACGCCTCGACCGACGCCAGGCCGACCTTGTCGCTGTCGGTCAGCCCGAACGCCGACGGGTCGAGCAGCAGCGCGCGGTGCGGCACCTTGTACGACGCGAGCCGGCCGCGAAGGTATTCGAGGACGTCGTCCTCCTGCAGCGGATCGTCGGGCTGCGGGGCCACACAGGCGATCACCGCGTCGCCATGGGTCGGGTGGGGCACGCCGAGCACCCGGACCAGCCGCAAGCGGCCCCAGCGGCCGAGGATCTCCTCGATCTCGACGGGGGCGACGTTGACGCCGCGCGAGCGGATCATCCGCGTGAGCCGACCGTCCCAGTGGAGCATCCCGGCGCGGTCGAGGTGACCGAGGTCGCGGGTGTGGAAGAAACCCTCGGCATCGAACGCCGCCTCCGGAGGCTGGTGGTAGTAGCCGCGCATCAGGCTCGGCCCGCGCACGACGATCTCCCCGCTCTCCCCCGTCGGCAGCACGTCACCCGTGACCGGATCGAGGATGCGCAGATCGACGCCCGGAAGTGCCGGGCCGTTGTGTCCATGGCGGACGGACGCGGGTTCGTCGGCCGGGAGCCCCGTCACGACCGTGAAGCACTCGCTCATCCCGTACGCCGACGCCGGATCCCAGGTGTCGGCCGTACGGCCGAGCGCGGCATGCAGCGGGCTGCGGGCCGACAGGCGTACCAACGCGGAGAGATCGCGCCGGGCCAGGTCGGGATGCTCGGCGAGCCGGGCCGCGACGTGCGGCGGCGCGTGCAGTGTGGTGATCCGTTCCTGCTCCAGGAGCTGGAGGGTGGTCTCGGGCTCGACGACCTCCTGCAGCACGACGGCCGCGCCCATCGCCAGCGGGCCGCCGAAGCCCATCGCGAAGCCCGCGCACCAGAACAACGGCAAGGCGCTGAACACGCGGTCGTCGGGCGTCGTCCGGGTGAGCTCGCCGAGCCGGTACGACTGCAGCACCGGCGCGCGGTGACGGTGCACCACCGCCTTCGGCGCGCCGGTGGAGCCCGATGTGTAGAGGATCAGGGCGTCGTCCTCGGGGTCGACCTCGTCGACGAGGCCGTCGAGCAGCGCGTCCGACACCCCTTGCCCTCGCGCGAGGAACGCGTGCCAGGGCTCGACCCCGGCGGCCTCGCTTGCGTCCGCAAAGGTCACCACCCGCCGGAGATGGGGGAACGCCTCGACGAGCAGGTCACCGGGCTCGACCGACGTGAGCGCGGGCACCGCGTCGAGCAGGTCGGCCACGTAGTCGTTGCCCTGGAGACGCTCCTCGCAGACGAGCAGCGCGGCATCGCAGTCGGCGAGCACCTCGTGCCGCTCTTCGGTGGTGGCGTAGGAGCTGATCGGGATGACCACCGCACCGATGGCGGCGGCGCCGAACACCGCGCTCACCCATTCGGAGCTCGACCCCGCGAGCACCGCGACGTGCTCGCCCTTGGTGACCCCGGCCGCCACGAACCCGCGTGCTGCGGCCCGCACCTCGCGACGAAGGTCGGCGAACGTCCAGCGGGTCTCGCCGCTGACGACGGCTTCGCGCCCGCCGAACCGTGCCGCGAGGTCGTCGACGAAGCGACCGAGCGTGAGCCGCTCGACCGCGACGGGGATCCGCAGGTCGGGGTGGGACCCCGCGCTCTCACCCACGTCCACGTGCACCCACGTCCACGCCCCCCGGCCGTCATTGAACGTCTAATCATTGCACTGATACGTTCGCCCCGGTCCAGAGCGGCCCGTCCGAACAGGAGCATCAGTGGCAGACCGCACGCCGGTCATCGTCGGGGTCGGGCTCAGCGACTACCCGAAGGAACCCGAGCTCGACAACGTCGCCCATCACGGCCTCGCGATCCGCCGGGCGCTCGACGATTCCGGGGTGAAGCTCACCGACATCGACGGGCTCATGTGCTTCGGCTCCTACGGCGTCGACGACGCGCCCACGATGGCCGAGACCTTCGGCATCAAGTACCGCGTCCTCGACGGCACCTTCGCCGGCGGCACCGTCTTCGAGTTCTTCGCGCACCACGCGGCCGCGGCGATCCGTACCGGTCAGGCCGACACCGTGCTCATCTCCTACGGGTCCGCGCTGCTCTCGAGCCAGGGACGCAACCTCGGCACGCAGATGTTCACGTCGGCCGCGCGCCAGGCCGGGCCGCTGCAGTACGAGGTCCCGTGGGGCAACCCGCTCGTCGGCTCCTACGCGATGGCTGCCAAGCGCCACATGCACGAGTACGGGACCACGTCGGAGCAGCTCGCCCAGATCGCGGTCGACACGCGCGACAACGCGTCGCACAACCCGAAGGCGCTGTACCAGTCGCCGATCACGGTCGAGGACGTGCTCAACTCCCGGATGATCGCAGACCCGCTCCACATGCTCGACTGCTGCGTGATCTCCGACGGTGGTGGCGCGGTGATCATGACCACCGCCGAGCGCGCCGCCGATCTCCCGTCGATCCCGATCTACGTCGCGGGCTCGGCCACTGCGCAGACGCACTGGAACATCGCGCAGATGCCCGACTTCACGTCGACCGCGGCGGCAATCTCCGGGCCGGCGGCGTTCGCCGAAGCCGGGATCACCCACGCCGACGTCGACACGTTGCAGCTGTACGACAGCTTCACCATCACGACGCTGCTGCTGCTCGAAGGACTCGGCTTCTGCGCCAAGGGTGAAGGCGGCCCGTTCGTGGGCCGGGGTGGCGTGCTGCGGTTCGACGGCGAGCTGCCGACCAACACCGACGGCGGCGGCCTCTCGTCGTGCCACCCGGGCATGCGGGGGATCTTCCTGCTCATCGAGTCGGTGCGCCAGCTGCGCGGTCTCGCCGGTGAGGTGCAGGTTCCCGACTGCGAGGTCGCGGTCGCCTGCGGGTCGGGCGGCTTCCTGTCGGCCATGGGCACCGTGGTGCTCACGAAGGAGGCCCCATGACGTTCGATCCTGCGGCCATCGCCGCGCAAACCGTGATCGAGGGCCGCAACCTGCCGCGGCTCGAGACCTGGAGCCGGCCCTACTGGGAGGCCACCGGGCGCGGCGAGCTGCTGTTGCAGCACTGCGCGCACTGCGGCGCGTGGCAGTTCTACCCGCGGCCTTTGTGCACGACGTGCGGCGAGGTACCGGAGTGGGAGGTCGCGAGCGGGAGGGGTGCGGTGCACACCTTCACCGTCATCCGGCAGAACCGTTCGGCGCCGTTCAAGGAGCTCGGCCCCTACGTCGTCGCCATGATCGACCTCGCCGAGGGCCCGCGCATGATGACCAACCTCGTGGGTTGCGAGGTCGACGACGTCGAGATCGGCATGCCGGTGCAGGTGCACTTCGTGGCGGCCGACGACGAGATCGCGCTGCCGTTCTGGCGGCCCGTCACCTCCGACGCGTGAGCGGGATCTGCGACGGCCGCGTCGCGATCGTCACCGGTGCGGGCGGCGGCCTCGGCCGCAGCCACGCGCTGGAGCTCGCCCGAGCGGGCGCCAAGGTCGTCGTGAACGACGTCGGCGTGGCGTTGGACGGCGCGGGCGGCTCCTCGGGGCCGGCCGACGATGTCGTCGCGGAGATCGAGGCCGCGGGCGGTCAGGCCGTCGCCAACACCGACGACGTCTCCGACTTCGAGGGCGCCAGGGCGCTCGTCGACACCGCGGTCGGCACGTACGGCCGGCTCGACGTGCTGGTGAACAACGCGGGCATCCTGCGCGATCGAATGCTCGTGAACATGGACATCGACCAGTGGGACGCGGTGATCCGGGTCCACCTGCGGGGCACGTTCTCCACCGCTCACTGGGCCGGGATCCACTGGCGGGAGCGCAGCAAGGCGGGCGAGGCCGTCGACGCGCGGCTGATCAACACCAGCTCCGCCGCCGGGCTGTTCGGCAACGTCGGCCAGGCCAACTACAGCGCGGCCAAGGCCGGCATCGTCGGGCTGACGCTCGTGGCCAGCGCCGAGCTCGCCCGTTACGGGGTGACGTCGAACGCGTTGGCACCCGGGGCCCGGACCCGCATGACCCAGGACGTCTACACGAGCATGATGACGACGGCGGGGCCGGGCGAGTTCGACCCGATGGCACCCGAGCACGTCTCCACCCTCGTGGTGTGGCTGGCCAGCCCCGACTCGGCCGGCGTGAACGGCCGCGTGTTCGAGGTCTACGGCGGCCGGCTCGTCGTCATCAATGGCTACTCGCGCGGGCCGCTCGAGGTGCACGACCGCCGGGTCGAGCCACCCGAGTTCGGGCCCATCGTGCGCAGGCTCCTCGCCGAGGCGCCCGAGCCGCGGCCGGTCCAGGGCACCGGCGCCCCGCCGCCGTGACGCGCGAACCTTCCGCACCACCCGAGGAACAGAGAGGTCACCGATGAGTGGGACCAACACAGGCCGCGTGGCCATCGTCACCGGAGCCGGGCGCGGCATCGGCCGGGCCGAGGCCATGACCCTCGCGGCCGAGGGCGCGAGCGTCGTCGTCAACGACGTCGGGGGCGCGGCTGACGGCAGCGGCAGCGACGCGGGGCCGGCGAGCGAGGTCGTCGCCGAGATCCGCGCGCTCGGTGGGAAGGCCGTCGCCAACACCGACGACATCTCCGAGTGGGACGGCGCGCAGAACCTGATCAACACCGCGGTCGAGGAGTTCGGCCGTCTCGTCGTGCTGGTGAACAACGCGGGCATCCTGCGAGACCGGATGATCGTCAACATGAGCATCGAGGAGTTCGACGCGGTCGTGAAGGTGCACCTCCGGGGCACGTTCTGCACGTCGCGTTGGGCCGCCGCCTACTGGCGCGAGCAGGTGAAGGCGGGTGAGACCGTCGACGGCCGGATCATCAACACCACGTCGTCGTCGGGCATCTACGGCAATGTCGGGCAGAGCAACTACGGCGCGGCGAAGGCGGGCATCGCCGCGATGACGATCATCCTGAGCAAGGAGCTCGGCCGCTACGGCGTCACCGTCAACGCGCTCGCCCCCGCGGCGGCCACCCGGCTCACCGCCCCGGGCGGCGCGGGCGAGCTGTCGGAGGAGATGCAGGCCAGCCTCGACCCGCAGTGGGTCGCCAACGTCACCGCCTGGCTCGCGAGCCCCGCGGCCGCGGGCGTGACCGGCCGGGTCATCGACGTCTCGGGCGTCCGCATCGCCATCGCCGAAGGCTGGAACCGCGGCCCTGAAGCCCCCACTCCCGCAGACATCGCCGGCGTCGGCGCCACGATCGAAGAGCTCCTGAAGACCGCCGCCCCGGTCTCGGAGATGCCCGGCCTCTAGCTCACAGCGGTTCGTGCGTGGCTCGCACGGAAGTCAGCGGGTGGCGGGGTTGGCGAGGCCGGAGCCGGGCGGGCCGTCGGTGACGACGATGCGGCCGTCACCCGAGTCGTTGTCCCCGAGGACGTGGGTCTGCGTGGCCTGCAGGTGCTGCTCGGCGAGGCGCGCCGCGCCGGGCGCGTCACCCTTCTCGATCGCGACGAGCAGCTTGGTGTGCGCTCGGATCACCGCGCGCCGCAGCGGGATCTCGGGATAGGTGTGGTGCGAGTCGGCGGCCGCGGCCCACGCTGCCTCCTGGCTCGACCACAGCGCGGTCAACGAGCCGACCACCAGGGTGAGGGTGGCGTTGCCCGTGACCCGCACGAGCTCGGTGTGGAACGCGCGCGAGAGCAGGGTGAACTGCACCGGGTCCTCGATCTCGCGCTCGGAATCGTCGATGAGCTGCTGCAGCAGCGGCACCACCGTCTCCAGCCGGTCCTCCCGTAGGGCGCACATCGACGCGCACAGCGGCTCGAGCCGGGTGAGCGCCGTCGCGAGATCCGACTGCGGCACGCCACCCGACTGCATGACCAGGCCCAGCATGTATGCCGCCGACTCCGCGGTCGGTGCGTGCACGATCGCGCCGCCCAGGTTGCCCCGCCGGACGGTGATGAGGCCCTCGGTCTCCAGGATCCGCAGGGCCTCCCGCAGCGACGGCCGACTGACGTCGAACTCCTCCAGCAGCTCGTCCTGCTTCGACAGCCGCTCACCGTCGCCGAGCTCGCCACTGACGATGCGTTGTCGGAGCACCGCGGCGATCATCTCCGCGATGCGGGGCTGGCGCAGCTGGTGGCGGGTCCCGGTCGTCCTGCTCGGCGGCATCGTCGCGGTGTCCAGTCGTGGGCGCCAAAGCGCGGGGATCTGAGGGCAGATCAACGGGCGGATCAAGGAGCGCCCGATTGTACCGACGGACCGTCGGCCAGGGCGCTGAGCCGCCCGACCGCCCGACGGCCCGACCGCGGGACCGCGCGTCCGCGTCAACGCGCGGGTGCGCCGTCCCAGAGCCGGTCGCGCAGGTTCTTGCGGAGCAGCTTGCCGGTGCCATCGCGTGGCAGCTCCGCGATCACGGTGTACTGCCGGGGACGGCGGTATCCGGCCAGCTGCTCGTCGGCGACGGCCCGCAGCCGCGCGACCGCCGCGGCGGGTTCACAGCCCGCTGCGACGACCACGAACGCGGCGATCGTCTCGCCCCGCTCCGCGTCCGGCGCGCTGACCACCGCGAGATCGGCGACGCCCGGGATCCCGTCGAGCACGGTCTCGATCTCCGCCGGATAGACGTTGACCCCGGCCGACACGATGACATCAGCCGAGCGACCCGTGATGTAGAGGTAGCCGTCGTCGTCGAGGTGGCCGACGTCGCCCACCGTGTACGAGGTGCCCGAGAACGCGGCGGCGGTCTTGGCCTCGTCACCGAGATAGCGAAAGGTGGTGACGCCCGGCTGCTCGAAGTAGACGACGCCGTCGACGCCCGGTGCCACCTCGTCATCGTCGGCGTCGCGCACCGTGATCCGGCGCTCCTGCGCGCCCCGGCCGACCGTGCCCGGGCGTTGGAGCCACTCCTCCGACGTCGCGACGGTGAGGCCGCCCTCGGTGAAGCCGTAGTACTCGACCAGCACCGGTCCGCACCACGCGAGCATCGCCCGCTTCAGCGGCTCCGGGCAGCCTTCCCCGCCGTGCGCGATCGTCCGCAGCGCCGGCGCGTGGAACGCGGCGCGGGCAGCCTCGGGCAGCGCCAGCAGTTGTCGGAACATCGTCGGCACCATGCACGTGGAGGTCACGTCCTCCTGCAACAGCGCCAGCGCGACCGCAGGGTCCCACCGGTCGAGGATCCGCAGGGTCGCACCACTCGCGAGCGCGGCCAGGCCGAACGTGAGCGGCGCGCCGTGGAAGAGCGCGGACACGAACAGGTGGGTTCCGTCACCGGGTAGATGCACGAGTTCGGCGAACGTGCGGCTGGCGACGAACGCGTCGGGGAACGGCCGCGCGCCCATGTAGGCCGGTACGACGCCCTTGGGCCGGCCGGTGGTGCCCGACGTGTAGGCGAGCTTCCAGCCCGAGAGCTCGTACGGCAACGGCTCGTCGGTGAGGCCCGCGACCCAGCCGTCGAAGCCGGCGTCGAGATCGACGACCGGGATGCCCGCGTCGCGGGCCGCGGCGCGGCCCGCATCGGTGTCGGTGACGACGAGCCGGGTCTGCGCGTCCTCGAGGACCACGGCGATCTCGCCGGCCGTCCAGCCGGTCTTCACCGGCGTGTAGACGAGCCCGGCGCGCGTGGCGCCGAGCACGACCTCGACGTACGAGACCCGGTTGTGGCCGATGATCGCAAGGTGGTTGCCCGGGCCACCCGCGAGCTCCGACAGCGCCCGGCCTATCGCGCGGGTTCGGA
>JAODBH010000135.1 GCA_025463865.1 Actinomycetes bacterium
GGAACGATCGGGATCCTCGCCTCGGGCGCGCTCCTCGAGGGCTTCTACTGGGGCTCGATCTTCGTGGTCAGCGCGGTCATCTCGGCGATCACGCTCGTCATGCTGATCCTGCTCGTCCCGTCGACGAAGGCGGAGGAGCCGGTCCGGTTCGACCCGGTCGGCTCGGTCATCTCGGCCGTCGGCATCGGGCTGCTCGTGCTCGGCATCATCGAAGGTCCCGACCGGGGCTGGACCGACCCGGTCACGCTGATCGGACTCGCCGGCGGCCTGCTGTTCCTCGTCGTCTTCGTCCTCGTCGAGCTGCGCGCATCGGCTCCGTTGCTCGACCCGCGGCTCTTCAAGCACCGCGGCTTCGCGACCGGCTCCGCGTCGCTCTTCCTGCAGTTCCTCGCGATGTTCGCGTTCTTCTTCGTGGCGCTGCAGTTCCTGCAGCTCGTCATGGGCTACGGCACGCTCGCCGCCGCAGGTGCACTGGTCCCGATGTCCGTCGTGCTCGTGGTGGTGTCGGCGGTCTCGGGCACCATGTCGGAGCGCTACGGCCACCGCCTCGTCGGCGGCGCCGGGCTCGCGGTGTCGGCGCTCGGCTTCTTGATCTTCGCCCTCCTCGGCACGAGCAGCGGCTTCTGGCCGTTCCTGCTGGCGACGCTCGTCATCGGCGCAGGTGCGGCGCTCGCGATGTCGCCGGCCACCAACGCCATCATCGCGTCGCTGCCCCTGGACAAGCAGGGCGTGGCGTCGGCGGTGAACGACACCTCGCGTGAGTTGGGGGCTGCATTCGGCGTCGCCATCCTCGGAAGCGCGTTCAACATCGGCTACCGCCGCAACATCGACAGCCACCTCAGCGGCTACGGGCCGGCCGTCGTCAAGCAGGCCCGCGAGGCGCCGGCGATCGCGATCCAGCTGGCGCACCGGCTGCCGAACGGCTCGGTCCTGCTCGAAGACGCCCGCAACGCGTTCGTGTTCGGGATGCGGGTCTCGATCGGGCTGGGCGTGGTCCTGCTGCTTGCGGGCGCGTCGTTCGTGTGGGTACGCGGTGCATCCCGCGTCGAGCAGATCCGAGAGGACGAGCTCGACGAGGACTTCGACCTCGAGATCGATCTGGTGCCCGACGCCGCGCTCGACGCCGTGCCCCGAGCCTGAGCGCCGGGGTGCGGCGGCGCGGGGGCAGGATGGACCCATGACCACGCTGCAGGAAGCCAACGAGCTCGGACGGCGGGAGCGGTTCCTGGCGGTCGTGTCGACTTCGAGAGCCGACGGAACGATCCAGTCGTCGCTCGTGAACGCGGGAGTGCTCCCACATCCCGTCACAGGGCAGCCGGTGCTCGGCTTCGTCACGTACGGCCCGGCCAAGCTGCGCAACCTCCGGGCCCGGCCCCAGATCACGGCGACGTTCCGGTCGGGCTGGGAGTGGGCGAGCGTCGAGGGCCGGGCCGAGCTCGTCGGGCCCGACGATCCCGAGGGGGGCTTCGACGCCGAGCGACTCCGGCTCCTGCTGCGGGATGTGTTCACCGCGGCGGGCGGCACCCACGACGACTGGGACGAGTTCGACCGGGCCATGGCCACCGAACGGCGGGCCGCGGTCCTGATCGCCCCGACCCGCGTCTACAGCAACTGACGGCCGGTCGTAGTGTTCGGCCATCGGTTCCCACCAACGCGAGGAGTCGCCATGAGCGAGCTCGGATTGCAGGTCGGCGCGGTCGCACTCGGGTCGGCCGGCCCGATCACGTTCGGTCCGGAGGGGATCCTGTTCCTGGCCGACAACGATGCGGCCACGATCTTCGCGGTCGACGTCGGTGATCCCGGTGCCGCTGCGGGCGCGCAGCCGTTCGACCTCGAGGACGTCGACGCGCGCGTCGCCGCTCATCTCGGATGTGAGGTCGACGACGTGGTCATCCGCGACCTCGCGGTGCATCCCACCTCGCACAACGTGTATCTCTCGGTGCAGCGCGGGCTCGGCGCCGACGCGCAGCCCGTGCTCGTCCGCGTCGACGCGCTCGACGGGTCGATCGCCGACGTCGCACTCGACGCCGTGCCGTTCGCCGCGGTCACGATCGCCGACGCGCCCGCGCCCGACGACGAGCGGGTCGACGGCATCCTGTGGCCCGACGCGGGCGGCGAGGAGCTCCACTACGGCGAGCTCGCCCTGCGCATCCTGCGCCAGCCGATCCGGGCCGCGACGGTCACCGACATGGCCTACGTCGACGGGTCGCTGCTCGTCGCCGGGCTCTCGAACGAGGAGTTCTCCTCGAAGCTGCGGCGCATCCCGTTCCCGTTCCGCGACGAGGCCGCCGACACCAGTCTCGAGATCTTCCACGTCTCGCACGGCAAGTGGGAGACCGCGGCCCCGATCCGCACGTTCGTCCCCTACGACAGTGGTCGGAGCATCCTGGCCAGCTACACGTGCACGCCGGTCGTCCACTTCGCGTTGGACGACCTGGTGCCGGGCACCAAGGCCGTCGGCCGCACCGTCGCCGAGCTCGGCGCGGTCAACCGCCCGACCGACATGGTGACGTTCGTCGACGGTGGCGAGGAGTACCTGCTGGTCGCCAACACCAGTCATGGCCTGGTGAAGATCGCGTGCGCCGACATCGACGCGCAGGCGCCGCTCACCGAGCCCGGCGAGCCGGTCGGCGTGCCGCGTGAGGTCGAAGACCTCCAGGGGATCCTGCGCTTGGCCAACCTGAACGGCGGCTACGTGTTGGCGCTGCAGAAGGACGAAGCGGGCCACAAGCACCTGCGCTCGTTGAAGACCGCATCGCTCTGATCGCGTGCGGGTCGACGTGACCGGCGTCGCGTGGTCGCACGTCGGCGGTGAGGACTGCATCCGGCTCGTCGGTGTCGCGCCCGGCGCCGACGTGCGCGTGCGCGTCCCACCCGCGCACATGGTCGGAGAGCTCCCACCGATGGCCGGGCGACTGATCGCCGACGGTGACGACCGGTGCTTCGTGCCCCGCTTCCCGTTCATCCCGGGCACGGCGTACGCGGTCGTCGTCGACGGCGAGACCGTGGCCGAGCTCGCGCGACCGCGTGTGGAGCGGCCCGCGACGGCCGAAGTGCTCGAGATCCATCCGGCCGTCTCGGAGGTGCCGCGCAACCTGCTGCGCATCTACGTCACCTTCTCGGGCCCCATGCGCGAAGGGGTCGCGGCCGCGCACGTGCGGCTGGTCGACGCGGCCGGCGTCGCGATGCACGACGCCCTGCTGCCGATGGAACCCGAGCTCTGGGACGGGTCGCGGCAGCGACTCACCGTCCTGCTCGACCCGGCGCGCATCAAGCGCGGCCTGGTCGGCCATCAAGAGCTGGGATATCCGTTACGCGCGGGGGAAAGGTTCCGGGTCGTCGTCGACGGCGCGTGGCTGCGGGTTCCACACGAGCGGGAGTACGCCGTCATCGACGACGAGCGCCGCCGGATCGAGCCCGAGCGCTGGATCGTGCGTGCTCCCGCCGCGAGCACGCGTGAGCCGGTCGAGATCGTGTTCGATCGCCCGCTCGACCATGCCCTGCTCGCACGGTGCCTGCGCGTCGTGGGCGTCGACGGCGTCGGTCGAGCCGGGCCGGAAGACCGCTCGTGGACCTTCGTGCCGATCGACCCCTGGCCCGCGGGCGCCCACTCGATCGCCGTCGACCCCGTCCTCGAGGACCTCGCCGGCAACTCCGTCGACCGCGTGTTCGACCGCGACCTCGCCGACGCCGCCGACACTCCCCGCACTCCCGGCCCGGTGCACCTGCCGTTCACCACCCGCTGAGAGCGTCCATAGAGCACCGGGTCCGTGCTCTACGGACGCACGGGACTCACGGCCCGGGCGCCGGATCACTCAGGCGTACCGAGCACACCCGGCACCGGGCCTCGGGGCCGCGGGCTCAGCCCGGGCGGACGCCGTACTGGATCACGCTGCCCATGCCCTGCACCTTGACGTGGTCGCCGGTGTGCGGGGCCGCGATGACCTGGCCGCCGCCGATGTAGAGCATCACGTGGTCGCTCCCGCCGGCGCCCCGGAACACGAGGTCGCCGGGCTGGAGCTGGTCGAGCGGCACCTTGGGGAACATCGCGTACTGGGCGCCGGAGTAGTGGGGCATGCTCACGCCCGCGGCCTGCCACGCCCGCATGGTGAGCCCGGAGCAGTCGTACGAGTCGGGACCAGTGGCCGCATACACGTACGGCTTGCCCAGTTGCTGTTGGGCGAAGGCGATCGCCTGCGCGGCCCGGGGCGACGGGGCCGGGAGATTGGTGGGCAGCACCGTGTCCGCCGCGTTGGAGACCGAGCGGCCGGCCGACGTCGTGTGACTGCCGGAGACGTTGCGGGTGGACTGCTGCGCGGCGAGGGCGCGTTGCCGGGCCGCGTCGGCCTGCGCGGCCTGGATGGCACGCAGTGCGGCGGCCTTGGCCTCGTTGTCGCGTCGGATCTGGTCCTGCTTCACGAGATCCGCCAGTTCACCTTGGGTCTTCGTGAGCAGCTGCTCCTGCGTCGCGTTCAGCGCGGTGAGCTGTTGCTTGCTCGTCGCGAGTTGCGCGGTCTGCGCAAGCGCGGAGACCTTGGCCGCTTCGTACGTGGCCTTCTTCTCCGCGAGCTGCTCCTTGACCACCGTCAGCTTGGAGATGGTGCCGTCGTTCTTCTTGGCCGCGGCAGCCGCGTACGCACTCCGTGCCGCGGCGGTGATCGGGTCCTGGAGGTTGCCGGCGCTCGAGGTCGATCCGCTGCCCGCCTGGTCGGTGTAGACCGCGGCGGCCCGACGGCCGAGCGTGGCCTTCAGCCCGGCGGCCTGTGCCTGCGCGACGTCGATGGCTTGGCGGGCCGTCTCGATCTGGCTCTGCGCATCCTGCAGCTTGAGCTGCGCGCCGTTCATCTGCTCGTCGACCGCGGAGATCTTCGCGCCGTTCGCGTCGATCGCCGCGGCCAGCTGTGCGGCCTGCGCCTTCTTGTCGTCGATCGGGCTCGCACCCGCGGCCGGCGCCGCCAGGGGAGCGACGACCGAGGCGATCAGGGTCACGACGATCACAGCGCCGGTCCGGCGCAGCGAGGGCGGGAAGGGCATGCGGCGAGATCCTTCGGCAGGAGGGGGGTCGTCGTCGTACGCACGGTGCGCGGTCGCGTCTGCACGGAGCGGGAATTTCGAGACGGTGGTCCTTACCGTCTTCCCGCACACGCGCATCGAACCGGAGGACGAAGAGCTGGAATCCGAGGAGCCTAGAGCGTCCCGGCCTGTGGCGGACAGCACCGGTTCGGCCGCACGCCGCGCGATCGGCCGTTCAGGTGGCGCACTCCGCGCTCGGATGCGCGCGGTCCGTCGTCTCGATGTGCGATCCCCTGAGACGCTGCAGCGGTGCGACCACGAACCGTGACCAACGCCCGCGGAGTGATTCTTACGAGAAACTCACATTGTCGGATCGGCGGCGAGCCGACCTCGATGCGTGGCTACAGCTCCGGCTCGCGCTTCTCGACGAACGCCTGCCGCAGCTCGTCGCTGTCGCCGAAGAGATTGAGCTCGAACGTGAACCCCTGCTCGATCCGGTACGACGCCTTCGGGTCGACCGGGTCGATGGCGTTGAGCGCCTCCTTCGCCCGCCGGACGACGAGTGGGCTCTTGGCCGCGATCGTCTCCGCGAGCTCGAGCGCCGTGTCGAACAGCTGCTCCCGCGGCACCACGCGCTCGACGGTCCCGTAGGCCAGAAGCTGGGCCGCAGTGATCGAGGCGGCCGTGTAATAGAGGGCCCGCACCTTGTGGTGGGGGACGAATCGGGCGAGATGGGTCGCGACGCCGAGCGCGCCGCGGTCGACCTCCGGGACGCTGAACACCGCGTCGTCGCTGGCGACGACGATGTCGGCGTTGCCGGCGAGGCCGATTCCCCCGCCCAGGCAGTAGCCCTGCACCGCGGCGATCACGGGCACCGCGCAGTCGTAGACCGCGGCGAACGCGGCCCAACACCCGCGGTTCACCTCGATCAGCGCCCGGTGGGTGGGGTCGGCGGCGAGCTCGTGGATGTCGACGCCGGCCTGGAAGCCCCTGCCCTCGGCCCGGAGGACGACGACGTGCACGTCGGGGTCCTCGCCCGCGGCGCGGACCTTGCGAGCCAGCTCGAACCACCCCGCCACCGGGAGCGCGTTGACCGGCGGGTGGTTGATCGTGACCACGGCGATGTGGCCGCGTCGTTCCTCGTCGATCACGCGAACTCCTCCTGAGCGAGTCGCGCAAGTGAAGCTGCCACCCGCCGTCGGTGCCAGGCCGGAGATCCCCAGCTGCGGGCCAGCGCCCACGAGCGCTTCATGAACAAGTGCAGATCGTGCTCGGTCGTATAGCCGATGGCTCCGTGGCACTGCAGCGCCGCTCGGGCCGTGAGGAGGGCCGCCTCGTCGGCTTTCGACTTGGCCATCGACACGTGGGCAGCGGTCGCGGGCTCGTCGTGGTCCAACGAGTAGGCGGCACGGTGAACCAGCGTGCGGGCGAACTCGAGCGCGACCCGGGAGTTGGCAAGGTGGTGCTTCACCGCCTGGAACGAGCCGACGGGGACCCCGAATTGGCGCCGCTCCCGCACGTAGTCGACCGTGATCGCGAGCATCCGTTGCGCGAGGCCGCACTGCTCGGCGGCGAGCCCGAGCGCACCGGCGTCGAACGCCCGGGCCGCGAGGCCTGCGTTCCCGACGGCCGTGGTGTCCGACAGGTCCGCGGTCACGGTCGAGAGCCGGCGGGCCCCGTCGACCGAGCGATGAGGCACCACCGATACGTCGGGTCGCGCCACGAGGTGCGCCAGGCCGTCACGAAAGAGGAGGACGTAGTCGGCCACGTCGGCGTTGATCGCGAAGTCGTCCAGCGGGCTGACCGCGGCGACGGTCGCGCCGTCGACGACCTCGCGCACGCGGTCGTCGCCCGCGTCCGCGAGCAGCGGAACCGCGACTGCGGCCGTCTCGACGAGGGGATCGGGCAGTGCGTGCGCGCCCGCCTCCTCGAGGATCAGGACGAGATCGACGGCCGAGAGCCCGAGCCCGCCGGCGGACTCCGGCGCGAGCATCCCGATCACGCCCATCTCGGTGAGCTTCGACCAGAGCCCGGGAACGTGCCCCTCGTTCGAGGTCCATGCGCCGCGTACGGCATCGGGACCACAGCGCTCGTCGAGGAGCGCCCGAACCGCGTCCCGGAACGCATACTGGTCGTCGTCGAAGTCGAAGTGCACGGCTATCTCCTCGGCAGCCCGAGGACGCGCTCAGCGACCACGTTGCGTTGGATCTCGTTGGTGCCCGCGTAGATGGGGCCCGACAACGAGAACTCGTAGCCCTTCATCCACGGCGCGGTGGGCCCGTCGACGAGCTCGGCGTGGGGGCCGAGCAGATCGAGCGCGAGCTCGTGCAGCCTCACGTCGAGCTCGGACCAGAACAGCTTCACCATGCTCGAGTGTGCTCCCGAGGACTCCGAGCCCGCGTCCCGGCCGTCGAGCATCCGGGTGACGGTGACGAACGTCTGCCAGCGGTACGCCTCGGCGTCGATGTAGGCGCTCACCATCCGGTCCCGGAGCGCGTCGTCCGCGTCGACGGCCTGCTCCTCGAACAGCTCGACCAGGCGCGCCGCGGTCGCGAGGAACCGCCCGGGGGAGCGCAACGTCAGCCCGCGCTCGGAGCCGGTGGTGGCCATGGCGACGCCCCAACCCTCGTTCGGCTCGCCGAGCACGTCGGCGTCGGGAACGAACGCGTCGTCGAGGAACACCTCGGCGAAGCCCTCGTCGCCGTCGAGCCGCTCGACCGGCCGGACCGTGACGCCTGGCGTGGACAGCTCGAGGAGGAAGTACGTGAGGCCGTGGTGCCGTTCGGCGTCGGGGTCGCTCCGGAAGAGCCCGAACAGGTGCGTGCAGAACGCGCCCCGGGTCGTCCACGTCTTCTGGCCCGACAACCGCCATCCGCCCGCAGCCTCGTCGCGCACCGCACGCGACGCGATGCCCGCGAGGTCGCTGCCCGCGTTCGGCTCCGACCATCCCTGGGCCCACGTCTGTTCGCCCGAAGCCATGCGGCGCAGGATCCGGTCCTTCTGCTCCTGGGTGCCGAACTCGAAGATGGTGGGAGCGAGGAGGAAGATCCCGTTCTGGGTGACCCGCTGCGGCGCGCCGGCCCGGTAGTACTCCTCCTCGAAGATCAACCACTCCCACAGCGACGCGTCGCGTCCGCCGTAGGCCTCGGGCCACGAGACGACGGCGTAACGGGCGTCGAACAGCGTCCGCTCCCACTCGAGGTGCCGGGCGAAGCCGTCGCGGGTGTCGCCCGAACCGAGGTCGCGCGGCACGTTCGCCTCGAGCCAGGCTCGGACCTCGGCCCGGAACGCGTGCTCGGCGGGGGAGAACCCGAGGTCCATCACCGGGAGACGATCACGGCCGAACCGTGACCGAACAGCCCCTGGTTGATCGACATCGCCGTGCGCGCGCCGTCCACCTGACGGTCGCCGGCCTGGCCGCGCACCTGCCAGGTGAGCTCGCACACCTGCGCGATCGCCTGGGCCGGCACCGCCTCGCCGAACGATCCGAGCCCGCCGCTCGGGTTCACCGGGATGCGGCCACCGAGCGCCGTGGCTCCCGAGCGCAGCAGCGCTTCGGCGTCGCCCACGGAGCACAGCCCGATCTGCTCGTACCAGTCGAGCTCCATCGCGGTGGACAGGTCGTAGACCTCCGCGGTATCGAGGTCGTCGGGCCCGAGTCCCGCCTCCTCGTAGGCGCGCCGCGCGATCGACTGCTTGAACGTGAGCTCGGGCCGGCCCCCGATGCCCGCGGTGCTGTCGGTCGCGAAGCCCGGCAGCTCGATGATCGTCTGCGGGTACGTGGGCGTGACCGTGGAGACGGCCCGGATCCGCGCCACGCCGCTGCCGCTGCGGCCCGCGTCCGCGCCGAGGTGGCGGCGGGCGAAGTCCATGCTGGTGAGCACGAGGGCCGCGCCGCCGTCACTGGTGGCGCAGATGTCGAGCAGCCGGAGCGGGTCGGCCACGATCGGCGAGGCCTTCACCTCGTCGAGCGTCACCTCCTTGCGGTAGCGCGCGTTGGGGTTCAGCAGCCCGTGCCGCGCGTTCTTGACCTTCACCGCGGCGAAGTCGTCGGTGGTGGCGCCGTAGGCCTCCATCCGGTGGCGGGCGTAAAGCGCGAAGTACGTCGGGTTGGTCGCGCCGAGCAAGCGGAACCGCAACCAGTCGGGGTCGTCGCCCCGCACGCCGGAGTTGGGCGCGAGGAACCCCTTGGGCGTCGTGTCGGCGCCGACCACCAGCGCCACATCGCACAGGCCCGCCAGGATCTGGGCTCGGGCCGCGGCGATCGCGGTGACGCCCGACGCGCACGCGGCGTACGACGACGCGACCTGCGCTCCGGTCCAGCCGAGCGCCTGTGCGAAGGTCGCGCCGGCGACGTAGCCCGGGTAGCCGTTGCGCATCGTGTCGGCGCCGGAGACGAACTGCACCTCCGGCCATTCGATGCCGGCGTCGGTGAGCGCGGCCTGCGCGGCCGCCACACCGTATTCGACGAAGTTGCGGCCCCACTTGCCCCACGGGTGCATGCCCGCACCGAGGATGGCGACGTCCTCCCGGTCGCTCATCGGGCGCCGCCTTCCTGCCCGCCGTCGGCCACGGGCTTCCAGCTCCACACCGTGTACTCGTGTGCATCGTCCTCGTAGAGCACGCCGAGGGCGAGCTCCATCTCCTGGCCGAAGCGCAGGCTGTGCGGGTCGACGCCCCGGGCGAGTTGACCCAGCACGGTCATGCCCTCGGCCGCGAGCTCCACCGCGCACACCGTGTAGGGCACGAAGGGATCGCTGCTCACGTACGGCTCCGGCGGCTTGTACTCATTCGTGGTCCACGACCACAACGTGCCGCGGCGAGAGAGGCGCACCGCTTCGCGCGGCTCGGTCGGCGCGGTCGGGTTCGCGGACGACGCCAGCGCGACCGGCCAGAAGTAACTGCCCGTCACGGTGCCGCGCGCGCCGATGAGCTCGGGCGCGGACTCGTCGGTGGTGAACCAGCCTTCGACGGCCGGTACGCGGGTCTTCGGCATCACAGGCCCTTCGGCATCAGGCGACCCCGAGTCGGGTCAGCACGGCATCGGCCTCGGCGATCACGCGGCGGACGACGTCGCCGGCGGATGGCAGCGCGTCGATCAGACCGACGACCTGGCCGCTCGACATGACTCCGCTGTCGACGTTGCCGTCGACGAGCGCCGCCTTCAGCAACATCGGCGTGTTGGCGGCCATGAGCACCTGGTCCCAGCCGAGCTCGTGGCCCTTCTTCATCGCGATCCCGTCGCGGGCCAACGTCGACCACGACGCGCCCGTGAGCTTCTTGAACGCGAAGGCGTTCCTGATCGCGCGCGGGTAGCGGGTCAGTGCCGTCCCGTGATCGAGCTCCTCGACCAGCGGCGTGCGCAGCACGCGGTGGGGGACCCCGTCGACCTTGGTCGTGACCACCGTGTCGGTGACGGACTTCGACAGGTAGTACTGCTTCACCGAGTCGGGGACCGTGCTCTCCTCGGTGAGGAGGAAGCGCGTGCCCATCGCGATCCCGGCCGCGCCGTACGACAGCGCGGCGACCAGTCCCCGACCGTCGAAGAAGCCGCCCGCGCCGATCACCGGGATGTCGACGGTGTCGACGATCTGGGGCAGGAGGAGCGTGGTGGCGACGGGCCCGGTGTGACCGCCGGCCTCACCACCCTGGACGATCACCGCGTCGGCGCCCCAGGCCGCGACCTTCTCGGCGTGACGCTTCGCGCCGATCGACGGCAGCACCACGACGCCGGCGTCCTTGAGCCGCTTGATCAGCTCTTCGCGCGGTGCGAGCGCGAACGACGCGACCTTCACGCCCTCGCGGATGATCGCGTCGACCCGCTGGCCCGCGTCGCCGGCGTCGGACCGGATGTTGACGCCGAACGCCTTGCCCGTCCGCTCCTTGACCGTGCGGATGGTGCCGACGAGCTGGTCGTAGCTCATGGTCGACGACGCGATGATCCCGAGCGCGCCGGCTTCGCTCGTCGCCGCCACCAGACGCGCGCCGGCGATCCAGCCCATGCCCGTCTGCACGATCGGGTACTCGACGCCGAACAGCTCGCAGATCCGGGTGGTGAGCGCGCGGTGCATCAGACGGGCACCTCGGCGTTCCGCAGGTCGGTGGGGTCGATCGTGCGCAGGAGACCGAGCTCCTCCGCGTTCGGCACCCGCGACTCGGGCACCGCGCCGGGAACGACGAGGTCGAAGCCGGTGGCCGCGATCACGTCGTCGACGGTCACGCCCGGGTGGACCGATCGCAGCCGCATCGAGCGGTCGGGGGTCTCGAAGTCGAGGACGGCCAGATTGGTGACCACGTGCACGAGCTCGTGGAAGCGCCCGGCCGGGCCGAGGGTCGCGGCCCGGTCGTTGCCGACGCCGCTCACCACGTCGACCCGCTCGACGAACACCCGCGGGGAGTGGTTCGGGATCCAATAGGAGGTGCGGTGGTTGATCGTGTTGCCCGGCGCGCCGCGCATGCCCAGCAGCTGCGCCTTCGGCTTCGCGGGATCGCCGATGAAGGCGAAGTTCTGGTTGCCGAAGCGGTCGATCTGGCTCGCGCCCATGATCACGTGGCGGCGGCCGCTCCACAGCAGGTCGAACATCCGGCGGTAGGGGTTCCAGTTGGAGACCACCCGCTCGGCGCCCTCGATCCCCACCGGCATGACGTTCTCGACGAGCTGGGCTTCGCCGTCCGTCATGATCAGTTGTGGCCCGAACGTGGCCTTGGCGAGGCGGCCGCCGATCAGGGGCAGGTTGCCGATCGGGTTGGCGAGGATCTCGCCGTCGGCGCGGAAGCAGTCGGCGAGCGCGGCCGCGCACACGTCGGCCCGGGTCGCTTCGACGGTTGCAGCGTCGGTCATCGGACGGCCTCCTGGTACGCAGCTTCGTCCACGTCGAGGTACTTCGCCCGGAATCCGTCCCACGCCTCGTCGCTGCGGGCCGTGGCCGCGTACTCGGCCTGGAACTCCTCGTCGCGCTCGTAGTCGGGAGCACACGACGTGAAGTGGGCACCGTGGGGGGTCTCGACCACGCCGTCGACCATCAACCGGCTGACGAGGAGCGACTGCGGCGGTCCGAGCTCCAGCAGCTTCTCGGTCTCGACGATGCGCTCCACCGACATGAAGCGACGCTTCGCCGCGCCGCAGAAGAGGTCGTCGAAGTACGGGTCGGGACCGAGGTACTGGCCCGAGCCGCCGACGTCGCCCCGGTTCATGTGGATGAGGGCGACGTCGAGCTCGATCGCGGGGACGGCGAGCAGCTCCTCGCCGTCGTCGTAGGGAGAGGTCACCGTGCGGAGCTCCGGGTCGAGGCCCGTGACGTCGGATCCGAGGCCGACCCGGCTCGGGAGGAAGGGAACCCGCCAGGCTGCGGCCTGGAGGCCGAGGAGCATCATCCCCTCGTCCATCTCGGTGTTCGTGACCTGGCCCGACTGGCGGGCGTTGCGGAAGTGGGGCTCGAGCGCGATCGAGTCGAGGGACACGAAGGCGCACACGGTGTGGCGCACCTTGCCCGCCCGGCAGAGCAGGCCGACGTCGGGGCCGCCGTAGGAGACGACGGTCAGGTCCTTCACCGGCGATCGCAACAGCGCCCGCACCAGGGCCATCGGCTTGCGCCGCGAGCCCCAACCGCCGATTCCGATCGTCATGCCGTCGCGGATCTCGCCGACGATCTCGTCGATGGTCACGCGCTTGTCGGGTGCGGGCACCGAGGAGTCTCCTTATGTGGGAGTGGAGCAGAGCCGCCGAACCTTAGGCCCAGCCAGCCTAGCAAGCGACCGCTTGCTTTCCTCCGGTACCGCTGACGAAGATGGGCCGCCGCCTGGAGCGGCGACGTCGCGCCTGGAGGCTGCCTGTGCTGGGGGATCTCGCGTTCTTCTCGTTGGCCCACCTGGCCGATCCCGGGTCCCATCGCGCCTACAACGAGTGGCACCAACTGGACCACCGACCCGAGAACCTGGCGCTGCCCGGGGTCACGTGGGGCGAGCGCTGGGTGCACCCGCCCGATGTGGCCGAGCTGGCCGTCGTCGGTGACGTCGGGCCGTTCCACTACCTCAACATGTACTGGTTCCGGGCTCCGGTCGACCAGTCCCGTCGTGAGTGGTCCGAGCTGGCCGAGCGATCGCTGCAGTGGGGCCGACGGGCGGACCTCGCCCTGGCGACCCGGCCGATGATGGCCTTCTTCCACCCGACGCAGGCCTACGTCTCAGAGGGCGTCGCGATCTCCGAGAACGCCCTGCCGATCCGACCCAATCTCGGCGTCTACGCGCGGCTCACCCGGGTCGCCGAGCCGCGAACCCCCGCGGCGCTGGACCGCTTCGCCTGGTGGGACCGGGTCGGTGTCCCCGAGCTCGTCGCCCGGCCCGGCGCAGCCGGTGCGGTCACGTTTGCGAGCGAGTCGACCTTCGTCGCGCCATTCGACCTCACCGCGGGCGCGCCGCCCGAGAGCGTGCGCCTGCACCTGGTCTACCTCGACGCGGATCCGCTCCAGTTCGCGAGGTCGCTCGCCGCGGATCCCGTCGAACCTCCCGGCCGCGGTGACCTCGAGGCCGTGCTGTTCTCGGGCGCGTTGCGCGCCATCGTGCCGTGGGAGTGGAGCTGGTTCGACCCGGCGCCCGAGGCGGTGCGGCCGTGACCGCGGCATCGGAGGCCGCCGACCGCGGCCCCGCTCCGAGACCTCGTCGACGCGACGCGTGCGGTGCCGACGGACGCGCCGGCGCGGAGGTGGGTGTGCTGTTCGTGGACGGCGGCACGCTCGAGATCCTGTCCGAGTCCGGTACCCGGTCTTCACCGACGTCCGGGCGCTCGACGCCGACGTCCCGATCCCCCCGTTGCCGTGATCACCGAAGTGCGGCGCGACATCCCACCCCGTCCGGTCCCGTCAGGAGGAGACCCACGTGAGTCCGAGTGAACGTCAGGTCGTGGCCGTGACCGGGGTGACGTCGGGCATCGGCCGCGGGATCGCGACCGCGTTCGCCGCCGCAGGCGCGGCGGTCGTCGGATCCGGGCGCCGGACCGACAAGGGTGAGGAGGTGGAGGCCGCGCTGCGGGCCGAGAGCCACGACTTCACCTTCGTGCCTTCGGACGTGCAGTGCGTCGCCGAGTGCGCCGCATTCGTCGACGCGGTGGTCGCGCGGCACGGCCACATCGACGTCTTCGTCAACAACGCGGGGACTGTGGGACCGGACCCGGCCGCGGGCTGGGACGAGATCGACGAGGAGATCTGGGACACCGTCGTCGACACCAACATGAAGGGCACGTTCTTCTCGACCCAGGCCGCGTTGCGCGTCATGCGGGCCCGCGGTCAGGGGGTCATCATCAACATCGGTTCGGGCGCGGGGGAGATCCTCGCTCCGGAGATGCCGCAGTACCGGGCCTCGAAGGCCGGCGCGATGTTCATGAGCCGGGCCATCGCGCTCGCAGCCGCGCCCCTCGGTGTCCGCGTGCACACGATCGTGATGTACCGGGTTGTGAGCGAGGCCGGCGATCGGGTGCTCGCGTCGCGCCTCGTAGGCGTCGATCCCCGTGAGGCGGAGTGGATACGCGAGGAGACCGCCGCAACCGGCGTCACCGCCGACGAGGTGGGAGCCGCCATGGTCAAGCTCGTGAAGTACCCCAGCTTCCTCGTCGGCCCGAACTTCGTGGTGCGCTGACGTGCAGGTCGGTCTGTTCCACGATCTCCGCAACCCACCGGAGTGGGAGCGCCCGTGGCCCGGCTTCTACGAGCGCGTGCTCCAGCGCTGTGCCGACGCGGAGATGCAGGGTGCCGACGCGTTCTGGTTCACCGAGCACCACTTCATGGAGGACGGCTACCTCCCGCAGCCGCTCACGTTCGCGGCCGCGGTCGCCGCCCGCACGAATCGTGCGCGCGTCGGTACCGCGGTCGTGCTCGCCGCGTTGCGCGATCCCGTCCACATCGTGGAGGAGGCGGCTGTCGTCGACCTCGTGTCGGGTGGACGGCTGGAGCTCGGCTTCGGCGCGGGCTACCGCGAGGTGGAGTACGCCGCGTTCGGGGCCGACATGCGGCAGCGCATGGCGCTCACCGACGCGGCGGTGCGCGACGTGCGTGACCTCCTCGCGTCGGGCCGCGTCACCCCCGCGCCGGTGCAGCGGCCGATCCCGATCTGGCTCGGCTACCAGGGGCCGCGCGGCGCACGCGCCGCAGGTCGGCTCGGTGTGGGCTTATTGAGCCTCCGTCCGGAGCTGCTCGAGCCGTACCGCGAGGGGCTCGTCGAGGGCGGCCACGACCCGGGTGCGGCGCGGATGGGGGGCGTGATCGATCTCATCGTGGCCGACGATCCCGACGCGGCCGTCGAGCGTCTGTTGCCGCACCTCGCGTACCAACAGGAGTCGTACCGCAGCTCCCACGCGCCCGACGGCTCGGGAACGCCGATCACCGCGGACTCGCTCCGGGCCCGGTTGCGCGAGCGGGGCTCACTGCCCGGTTTCGCGGTGCTGACGCCCGATGACGCGATCGCGCGGGTGCTCCAGCGCACCGCGGACCTTCCGGTCGAGCACGTCTACTTCTGGGCTTCGATCGCCGGCATGCCCGACGATCTGGCCGACCGCCACGTGGAGCTGCTGTTGTCGCGGGTCGCGCCGGCGGTCCGGTGACCCGGGCGTTTGCCGCGATCTCTACGACGGCTGCTGCTCCGCGATGCCGCGGAGTGCTTCCGACAGCCGGGCGAGCTGGCTCGCGAACTCGCGCAGCTCGGGTTCCGGCCAGTTCGCGAGGGCCTCGCCGAACGCGTCCTGCCAGGCGTGGTTCAGCTGATTGGCCGCCACGCGGCCCGCGGCACTGGGGCGGACGACCGAGACCCGCTTGTCTTCGGGATCGACGCTGCGCTCGAGCAGACCGGCGTCCTCGAGTCGCCGGACCTGCCGGCTGACCGTGGAGAGGTCGAGCATCATCTCGGCCGCGAGGTCGCTCAGCCGCACCTGACCGAGGCCGTCGACGGTGACGAGCACCGCGTAGGAGCTCCGGTCGAGGAAGACCCCTGCGTTGGCGAGCACCCGCCGGTGGAGGCGGGGGAGCCGGGCGTGGCGGATGACGAGGGCCAGGTTGACCTGGACGTCGGCCGCGGCGGCGCGTGCAGCCGGGTCGGGACCGGCGCGTTCGTCTGCCATCGGCGGGAGCCTAGGACGCGTCCGGGTCCCGCACGGGGCTCGACATCTCCCGGCGTTCGCCTATAGTCGCTTGTAACAAGCAAGTAACTGGAGGTTGCGCTTGTTGGTGTCCAACGCTGACGTCGGGGTCGCCGCTGCAGTCGCTGCCGGCCGGCCACCGGGCCTCGACCGGGAGCCGGCCGGGGGCTCCGTCGCGCCCTCCGCTCTGCCCCTGGGGGAGTCCGCCGCCCGGGTCCGGGCCCGCTGGGTCGCGTTCGGCGCAGTGGTCGCCGGCACCTTCGTCGTAAGCCTCGACCGCACCATGGTCACCGTCGCACTCCCGAGCATCGGCCACGAGTTCGGCTCGACCGGCCTCGACGCGGTCGTGACCGCCAACCTGATCGCCATCGCGGTCGCGTCGCCCGGAGCCGGCTGGCTGGCCCAACGATTCGGCACCCGCCGCGTCCTGCTCGTCTCGCTGTCGGCGTTCGTCGCGTCGGCACTCGTCGCGTCGACCGCGACGTCACTCGGCATGCTCATCGCCGCGCGCGTCGCCGAGGGCGCCAGCGGCGGCGTGATGATGGCGGTGACCCTTGCCGCGATCTACGGGCTCTTCGACGCGCACGACCGGCCGCGCGCCTTCGCGGTGCAGGCCGCAGTGGTGATGGTCTCTCCTGCGCTGGGTCCCATCCTCGGTGGGTACATGTCCGAGACCGAGTGGCGGATCACCTTCCTGTTCGCGGCGCTGCTCGGCGCGGGATCGATGGCCGTCGCGTGGGCGAAGTTCCGGCCGGTGGAAGCGCTCGGGTCCGACGGCGCGTTCGACTGGCAGGGCTGGCTCCTCGCCGGCATCGGGCTCCCGCTCGTGTTGCTCGCGTCGACCAGGGCCAACGACTGGCACTGGTTCTCGGTCCCGACCCTCGGGATCCTCGGCCTCGCGTTCGTCGCGCTCGGTGCGTTCGTGTACCGGGAGCTCCATCTCGGACACCCGCTCATCGAGCTGCGCATGCTGCGGGACCGGATGTTCCGCTACACCTTCATCCTCGAGTGGCTCATCACGATGCCGTACCAGGCCCAGCTCGTGCTGATGCCGCTCGAGCTCACGACCATCTCCGGCGTCTCGCCGCTGCGGGCAGGGCTGATGATCACGCCGTCGGCGCTCGGCACCATCGCCGCGTTGCGCCCGGCCAGCCGCCTCTTCGCGCGCTCCGGCGTGCGGGCTCCGGTGCTGATCGGGTCGGTGCTCCTGGCCGGGGCGACGGCCGCACTGTCGTGCATCGGCCCGCACACGTCCCTCGCGTTCGTCTCTGCGGTGATGGTGGTCCACGGCGCCGGGGGTGGCCTCTGCCTCATGCCGCTGCTCGTCGCCGGGCTCGAATCGGTGGAGCCCCGGCTCGTCGCGCAGGCGTCGGCGATCCGGTTGGTCAACAAGCTCGTCGCGCAAGCGGTGAGCGTGAGCCTCAGCGTCGCCCTCGTGACCGCCCTCGTCGGTAAGGAGGGCCTGTTGAGCGTGGCGACCGCCGATCGTCTCCACGTCGCCGCCGCGTACGGCACCGTCGACCGGATCCTCGTGATCCCGGCGGTGCTCGCGTTCGCGCTGGCCCTCTACCTCGGCCGCACGCGGGTCTCCGCCGCCCGTCCCGACCTCGTCGACGAACCCGACGTCCTCATCGCCATCTCCGACCTCTGACCGCCTGCTACTCCAACGACATCTGCACCGACCTGCACCATCCGTTGTCAACCGTGAAAGGAACACCATGAGCTTCGTCCTACGGGGAGCGACCATCGTCGATGGCACCAACTCTCCCGGCTACCAGGCCGACGTCCTCGTCGAGAACGACCGCATCGCCAAGATCGGTGAGATCGCGGCGCAGGAGGGCGTCGAGGAGATCGACCTCACCGGCCTCGTGCTCGCGCCCGGCTTCATCGACGTCCACACGCACTTCGACGCCCAGGTCTTCTGGGACTCGCAGTTCACGCCGTCGTGCTGGCACGGCGTCACCACCGTGGTGCAGGGAAACTGCGGCTTCGGCATCGCGCCGATGCGGCCCGAGGACCGCTTCGCCATCACCGACACACTCGCCCGGGTCGAGGGCATGAGCCTCGACACGCTCGAAGCGGGGATCACGTGGAACTTCACCACCTTCCCCGAGTACATGGAGCAGATCGACCGCGCGCCGAAGATGCTCAACCTGGCGACGTTCGTCGGCCACACCCCGATCCGCATGTACGTCCTCGGCGCGGACGACTCCGCCACCCGTGAGGCCACACCCGAGGAGATCGCCAAGATGGCGGAGCTCGTCGGCGAGGCGATGGACAGCGGGGCGATCGGGTTCAGCACCTCGCAGGCACCGAGCCACGTCGGCACCAAGGCGCTCCCGGTCTCGAGCCGGCTCGCCAGCCACGAAGAGGTCGAGGCGCTCATCAAGGTCGTGGCCGACAAGGGCCGTGGTGTGATCGAGATGACCTACGGACCCGAGTATCCGTTGGTCGAGGCGGCCCGCATCTCGAAGAAGTACGGCGTGCGGATGACGTGGGGCTCGCTGCTCACGGGTCTGTTCGGCGAGCGCGGCACCGCGGTCGGCATGCTCGACGCGTCGACCGACGTCGGGGGCGACGTGTGGCCGCAGGTCAGCACCCGCTACATCACGACCCAGTTCCACCTGCGCGACTCGCTCCTGTTCTGGTGCCCGCTGCCGGCGTTCCAGGAAGTCCTGGCCGCTCCGGACGACAAGCGCCAGGACCTCTACCGGGATCCCGCGTGGCGTGACCGGGCCCGTGAAGAGGCGTACAGCGGTCGCTACAACCCGGCGTTCCACGAGCTGAAGAAGTACTCCTACTACGTGGAGGAGACCACGAAGCACGAGGACATCAAGGGCAAGGAT
The DNA here is from genome assembly GCA_025463865.1 of Actinomycetes bacterium. Classification (GTDB taxonomy): domain Bacteria; phylum Actinomycetota; class Acidimicrobiia; order IMCC26256; family Chersky-534; genus Chersky-534. The sequence continues at coordinate 18,982 of JAODBH010000135.1, forward strand.
CTCGCCGAGCTGGCGGACGAGCGGGGCGTCGACCTGTTCGACCTCATCCTCGACATCGGTCTGGAGGAGAACCTCGAGACCCGCTTCGGCGTCATCATCGACAACAACGACCCGGTCGAGCTCGAGGCGCTGCTCACCGACGATCGCACCCTTTGGGGCGCGCACGACGCGGGCGCGCACGTCGACACCATCTCCGACTCCTGCTACACGAGCCACGTCCTCGGACGGTTCGTGCGGGACGAGAAGATGATGAAGCTCGAGTACGCGGTGTACCGGATGACCGGCCACCCGGCCGACTTCTTCGGCTTCAGCGACCGTGGCGTGATCAAGGAAGGCAACGTCGCCGACCTCGTCGCGTTCAACCCGGACACCGTGGCGGCGCTCGAGAAGCAGCGCGTGTGGGACTTCCCGGCCGACGGCGACCGCATCGTGGTGCACAGCCGCGGCATCGAAGACGTGTGGGTCAACGGTGAGCTGATCCGTCGCGACGGCGTGCAGATCGAGGACGCCACCCCGGGCGTGCTCGTCAAGTAGCAGCCGGCTGTTCCACCGCGGTGCACCGGCGGAGGGGAG